>JBEVNX010000212.1:0-9773 GCA_040507895.1 Binatia bacterium
GGGGTCGCGCACGAACGATAGGCGCTCGAGGTGGAAATCGGTGGTCGAAGTGACCTCGCCGTTCGGGCCGGCGGCGGTCGCCAAGGCCGGGGGCATCAAACGGTTCGCCCGCTGCCGGTCGAAGTGCATCGAAACGCTGATCGCGGTGCCGTCTTCGAGTTGGATGTTCCGCAGCTCGTGTTGGTAGCGGCTGCGGCGAAAGCCGCCGCGAGCGCGGAGGAATCGCGGCCGCCATTGCCGCACGATCCAGCCGGACTCCCCGTCCACCGCCTCGCGTTCATCGCCCCAGCCGAGCTCCCCGGAGAACCGGACGCCGCTCTGGAAATAGCCGCGCGCTCCGGGCTGTCCGGTCGACGGTGCGCCGGGCTGGGCGTAGTCATCGAGGGGGAGGGCAGGCTTCCGCGCATCGAGCTCCAGATCGAGCTGCATGAATCGTCCATCGTCGTCGGCACCGACGGCGCGAAGGAGAGAACCGAGAGGTGCGATCCTGCCATCGCCCGCTTCGTGGGCGCGCCAGAAGCTCTCGCCCCGTGATCCCTGAAACGACAGGTCGAGTCGTCCTCGCGAAGGGGACGATCGCTGGGCGCGCCTGCGGCGCAGGAGTCCCGGCCGGTCGTACTCCGTGGAGGTTCCGTACTCGCCCTTCTCGAGATCGAAGAGCGCGAGCGTGTGAAGGGCGGCGCTCGAGCGGCGCGAGAGGTCGTCGAACACGAACGCGCAGAGGAACGCCCACTGCCACCCGGTCGCGTGACCGCGGAGGCGGCCCATGGCGGAGTGAATGCTCGGTCGTGCGTCCGTATCGCCGTCATGCGGGAGGACGAGCTCCGACTCGCCGAGCAAGAGCGGCTCTCGACTCGCTGCCGCCACAGATTCGGCCGATCCCGGCTCAGCCATTCGCCAGTTGCCTGTTCCCGACGTTCGTCATACGAAGATTCGTCTCGCCTGCGCGCGAAACCCAACGACGTCGGTATCGAATGGAGGGAAGCATGGTCAAGGCCGCGGTGATGTGGGCCTTCAACGAGCCGCTGAAGATCGACTCGCTGAAGCTCAAGGCCCCGCGCGAAGACGAGGTGGTGGTGCGAGTCGCAGCGAGCGGCGTCTGCCACTCCGACCTCTCGGTCGTGAAGATGGTGTTGCCCATTCCTCCGCCGATCGTGCTCGGACACGAAGGGGCCGGCATCGTCGAGGATGTGGGCAAAGGGGTAAAGGACCTGAAGCCGGGCGACCACGTGGTGCTTTCCTGGGTGGAAAACTGCGGGAAGTGCCACTACTGCGTCTCCGGCCGTGATCATCTCTGCGACACGGGCATCCGCAGCTCGATGGCCGGTCAGGAGGCGGTCTTCGAGAAGGACGGCGTCGACATCGCGCGCATGGCGGGCGTGGCGTCCTTCGCCGAGCGAACGGTGGTGCGCGCCACGGCCTGTATCAAGATTCCCGAGGAAGCGCCGCTCGACCGCGCTTGCCTGGTCGGGTGCGGCGTGATGACCGGCGTCGGCGCGGCGACCAACACCGCCAAGGTACGCCCCGGCGAGACCGTCGCGGTGTTCGGTTGTGGCGGGGTGGGGCTCAACGTGATCCAGGGGGCGGTGCTGTGCGGCGCCTCTCGCGTCATCGCGGTCGACCTCGTCGATGCCAAGCTGAAGCTTGCCCGCGTGTTCGGTGCGACGGACCTGGTGAACGGCAAGCAATCGGACGCGGTGGATGCGATCAAGAGCCTCACCGGTGGGCTCGGCGTCGACTATGCCTTCGAGGTGATCGGCGTTCCGACGGCGATCCAGCAGGCCTTCGCCGCGCTCAAGCGCGGCGGCAAGGCGGTGATCGTCGGCGTGCCGCGCATGGGCGAGGAAGTGAGCCTCCAAGGCTGGTCATTCCCCCTCGAGGAGAAGTCGATCATCGGTTCGCTCTACGGGTCGGCCAACATGCACCGAGACATGCCGCGGCTGATCGAGCTCTACATGCGGAAACGGCTCAAGATCGACGAGCTGATCTCGCGCCGCATCAAGCTCGACGACGTCAACGCCGCGTTTGATGCGATGGAAGCCGGCGAGGTCGCGCGAAGCGTGATCGTCTACTGAGCGGCGGATGCTGACCAAGGCCGACGACTACCCGGTCCACCAGACGGCGGAGCCGATCGCGTACGCGGGGACCGACCGCAACTTCTACGATCGGTACTTCTTCAACGGCTACGCCCGGGACGGAGAGGTCTTCTTCGCCGTGGCGATGGGGATCTATCCGCACTTGAACGTGATCGACGCCGCGTTCTCTGTGATCCTTGCGGGGCGGCAGCACAACGTGCGGGCCTCGCGCTGCCTGCGTATGGAACGGATGGACACGCGGGCTGGGGCGATTTCGGTGGACGTGGTCGAGCCGCTGCGGAAGCTTCGCGTCCGCGTCGACGACCGCGCGCACGGGATCCGCGCCGATCTGTCGTTCACGGGCCGTGCCCTTCCGATCGAGGAGCCGCGCTACACTCGCCGCAACGGGCCGCGCACGTTCTTCGACTTGACGCGCATGACGCAGAACGGCGCCTACGACGGCTGGATCGAGGTCGAAGGCGAGCGCGTCGAGGTGCGACCCGAGCGCTTCCTCGGTACCCGCGACCGATCGTGGGGCGTGCGACAGATCGGTGCCCCGGATCCTCAGCCGCATGCCCCCGCCGTGATGCCGCAATTCTACTGGCTGTGGGCGCCCCTCAACTTCGACGACGCCGTGTTCCTCTACGACGTCAATCAGGACGCGACGGGCGACTGCTGGCACCAGAGCGCCTTTCTCGGCGCGCTCGGCGAGGTCGAGGCCGAAGCGATGGCGTCGGCCTCTTCGAGCGTCGTGTTCAAGCCGGGCACCCGGCACGCGCGAAGCGCGACGCTCAGCCTGCGGCGACGAAGTGGCAGCGAGATCGTGGTCGTGCTCGAGCCGTCGTTCGAATTCTCGATGTCCGGGATCGGATATTTCCATCCCGAGTGGGGGCACGGCAGCTACACTGGCGAGGATCGCACCGGCTACGACGTATACGAGCCGGGCACGGTGGACGAGACGTCGCCACTCCACATGCACGTGCAGGCATTCTGCCACGCCACGCTTCGGGAGGGCGGCCGGAGCGTCCCGGGCGTGGGCGTGCTCGAGCAGTTGATCCTCGGGCCCCATGAGCCCTCCGGCTTTCGCGAGCTCCTCGACGGAGCGCGCTGAGCGGCGCATGCGAGAGCTCGGCGAGCGCATCGCCGCCTACCTCGCTCACCGGTGGCCGCAGGCGGCGGACGTAGACGTCGAGGCGATCGACCGCATCTTCGGCGGCGCCTCGCGCGAAACCTATCGACTGACGGTACGCCTCCGGGAAGGTGGAGGGTTACGGCACCTGCGCCTCATCCTGCGGCGTGATCCCACCTCGAGCTTGATCGAGACCGACCGCGCGACGGAGTTCCGCGCCTATGCGGCGTTCCACGGCACGAATGTCCCGGTACCCCGCCCGCTGTTTCTCGAGACCGATCCTCGCTGGCTCGATCGGCCGTTCTTCGTGATGGAAGAGATCATCGGAGCTGTGTCGACCCCGAAGCTACTGACCGAGCATCCCTATCTCGACTGCCGGGAAGCGATTGGCGAGCGGAAGTGGCGAATCCTCGGCTTGATCGCGCGCACCGATCCGGCAAAAGTCGGGCTGCTCGATGCGCTCGAGGCGCCCGTGCTCGAGGAGTGCTGGCGGCGCGAGCTCGACTACTGGGAGCGGATCATCGACGAGGACGAGATGACGCCCCAGCCGATCGCTCGCGCGGCCATCCGCCGGCTGCGCCGCGATCCACCTCCGCCCCCGCGGCGACTCTCAGTCGTGCACGGGGACTACCGCACCGGTAATTTCCTTTTCGACGATACGGGGCGGATCCACGCCATCCTCGATTGGGAGATGTGCCATCTAGGCGATCCGCTGGAGGACCTCGCATGGGCGCTCGATCCGTTGTGGAGCTGGCCGGATCGCGAGCTGCCGGGGAAGCTCTTGCCTCGAGAACGGGCGCTCGCACTTTGGGAAGAGGCGAGCGGCATGACGATCGACCGCAGGGCGCTCGGCTGGTGGGAGATCTTTGCTTCGGTCAAAGGGCTGGCGATTTGGATCTCGTCGGGGCGCGAGTTCGCCGACGGTCGCAACCAAGATCCGATCCTCGCCCTCGCCAGCTGGTTTCCCACCGACGTACACGATCGCGTGCTCGTCGAGCGCCTCGCACCCGAGGTGGATCGGTCATGAAGCCGGAGGTCGACGTCGTTCTGCGATCGATGATGACGAAGCTCCTCGTAGAGGTCGCGCCCGCAATCGGCGATGCTTACGTACGCAGCAACGTCGAGAGCATGGTGGCGCTGCTCGCGGCCGCTGCCGAAGAGTTCGACCGCGCCGCCGAGGTGCGAGTCGCGGAGAATCGCTCGATGCGAGCGATCCTCCGCGCCGCGGCGGTGCAGGTCCCCGACGGGGACCTGCGCGCTCGGCTGGCGCTCGCCGCCGAAGAGAGCGACCCGAGCCTGCGCATCGCCGATCTCAACGCGTCGAACGACCGGCTGCGTGCTCTGCTGATCGAGCTCCAAGCGCTCGTCGAGGGCAGCGACGAGGGGTGGGCACGCGAGATCGACGGAGCGATCTGGGCCGAGCTGCGTGCGTCGGCGCGCCGGCGGGCGATCTCCTTCTACCCGTTTTGAGCCCTCGGGCGCTCAGCGGCCGTAGCTCCCCGCCAGCTCGGCTTCGGCCACGATCTTCTGTTTCTGGATCGCGTTCAGAACGGCATCGCGTCTGGCCCCGGGTTCGAGCTCGATCGGGTTCGACAGCGCGTAGAGCTTGAACTCATAGCGATGGGTCGACCCGGGCGGCGGGCAGGGCCCGCCGTAGCCGATCTTGCCGAAGTCGTTGGTTCCCTGACGAGATCCGTCGCCGAGCGATGCGGTCGTCGGGACGCCCTCGCCGAGCGCCTGCGTAGCGGGCGGCATGTTGTAGAGAAGCCAGTGAGTCCACGTCCCGGATGGCGCGTCCGGATCGTCCACGACGAGCGCGAGCGCATTCGTTCCTTCGGGAATGCCTTCCCAGTGGAGGGGTGGAGAACGGTCGGCGCCGTCGCACGTATACTTGCGCGGGATGGACTTGCCGTCCTCGAACGCATCGCTGGCTATACGCAACGGCGACGGCTTCCCCGCCTGCGCATCGAGGCCGAGCAGGCAGAGGCCGAGGATCATCCAGGCGAGGAGGAGCAAGTGCTCGCGCATGCCGTGAGCCCTCCTGTTCCGCACGCTAGCAAAAGGCGGCATATGGAAAAAGACGCTCGTTCTCTGTAAACGCCACGCGATGTCCGAGCCGTTCACGGATCTCAAGCGAGCCGCCGAAGAGCGCTATCTCAACTACGCTCTGTCGGTCATCACCTCTCGGGCGCTGCCGGACGTGCGCGACGGATTGAAGCCGGTGCAGCGGCGGATTCTCTACGCCATGGCCCAGAACCTCGGCCTCGCGGCGGGAGCGAAGCCGCGCAAGTCGGCAGCCGTGGTCGGAGAAGTTCTCGGCAAGTATCACCCGCACGGCGACGCCGCGGCCTACGAAGCGATGGTACGCATGGCGCAGCCGTTCGCGCTTCGCTACCCGTTGGTTCACGGAGAAGGCAACTTCGGCTCGCTCGACGGCGACGGCGCGGCTGCCATGCGCTACACCGAAGTGCGGCTGGCTCGCGTCGCACAGGCGCTGCTCGAAGACCTCGAGAGCCAGACGGTTCCCTTTCGGGGCACCTACGATGCGACGCGCGAGGAGCCGGTCGTGCTGCCCGCGGCGGTGCCGCAACTCTTGATGAACGGCTCGACCGGAATCGCCGTCGGCATGGCGACCAACATCCCGCCGCACAACCTCGCCGAGGTGATCGACGGTCTGGTGGCGATGATCGACGACCCGGATGCCGACACCAAAGCGCTGCTGAAGCACGTCAAGGGGCCCGACTTCCCGACCGGCGGCGAGATCCTGAACAGCCGGGCCGAGCTCAAGAGTCTGTACGAGAGCGGGCAGGGGGCGGTTCGCCTGCGCGGCGAATACAGGGTGGAGACGCTGCCGCGCGGCAAGCGGCAGCTCGTCGTGACCTCGATTCCGTACTACGTCAACAAGGCGGCTCTGGTGGAGTCGATCGCCGAGCACGTGATGTCGAGAAGGCTCCCGCACGTCGTGGACGTGCGGGATGAATCGACCGACGACGTGCGCATCGTTTGCGAGCTCCGGAGCGACGCCTCGGCTGAGCTCGCGATGGCCTATCTCTACAAGCACACGGAGCTGTCCACCACGTTCAACGTCAATCTGACGTGCTTGGTGCCGACCCCGAACCCGCTCGTCGGCCAGCCGGCGCGCTTGTCGCTCGCGGAGATCTGCCGTCACTTTCTGGATTTTCGCCTTGAGATCGTCACGCGGCGATTGGAGCACGAGAAGAAGAAGCTCGAGGAGCGACTCCACATCCTCGACGGCTTCGCGAAGATTCACACCGATCTCGATCGCGCCCTGAAGATCATTCGCGCCGCAGAGTCGCGTGCCGACGCCGCAGCCAAGCTCGGCGCCGCCTTCAAGCTCGATTCGCCTCAGGTCGACGCGATCCTGGAGATCCGTCTCTATCAGCTCGCCCGGTTGGAGATCTCGAAGATCCAGAAGGAGCGCCGGGAGAAGCGCGAGCGGCTCGCCGAGATCGAGGATTTGCTGAAGAGACCGAAGCGACGCTGGGCGATCATCCGGGACGAGCTGTTGCAAGCCAAGACCGACTACGCCGACAAGCGGCGCACGGCGATCGCCCGAGGCGAGGAGCTCTCGTACGATCCCGAGGCCTACGTCGTTCACGAGGAGACCACCGTCGTGGTGTCGCGCGACGGCTGGGTGAAGCGCGTGCGTGAGCTCAAGGACCCGGCTTCGACGCGCCTTCGGGAGGGAGACGCGCTCTTCCAGGTCCTCGTAGCGAGCACCCGCGACCGGATCGCGTTCTTCACGAGCTTCGGCGGCCTCTACGTTCTGGCGGTCAACGACGTCCCCGCGACGACCGGCTACGGCGAGCCGATCCAATCTTTGGTAAAGCTCGCGGACAACGAGCGGCTGACGGCGGTCTTCGTGGTCCGTGGCGAGACTCGGCCGGACGATGCGGCGAGAGCGCAGGGCGAGCTCTTCACGGCGACGGCTAAGCCGGGCGAGAGCTACTTGCTGGCGACCGCGGGTGGATTCGGATTCCGCTTCATTCCGGACCTCGGCGAGACGACGCGAGCCGGCCGCAAGATCGCGCGCACGTCCGAGGGGGACGCCGTGGTATCGGTCTCCGCCGTGCGCGGCCGCCAAGTGGTCTGTGCCGCCGCGCAAGGCAAGATGCTGCGCTTCGCGCTCGACGAGGTGCCCGAGCTCTCGGGGCCGGGCAAGGGTGTCTATCTCATGCGGCCGGGAGCGGACGACGACCGCATCGTGGGCGCGCTCGCGCCCGCGAAGGGGGCGACGTTGATCGTGGTGACCGGCGAGGGCGGTGAGCGCAAGCTCGCCGTCGACGACGTTCCGGCGGGCCGCCGCGCCGGCAAGGGCCTGAAGGTCGTGAAGCGCGGACGGATTGCCGCGATCCGGGAGGAGTGACGGCGACCGTCGGTCGCACGGGCTCGCCATGGCCAAGTCCAAATACACCGCCGCGGATATCACCGTCCTCGAGGGCCTGGAGCCCGTTCGGAAGCGCCCCGGCATGTACATCGGCGGCGTCGACTCGACCGGGCTCCATCACCTGCTCTGGGAGATCGTCGACAACTCCGTGGACGAAGCGATCAACGGCTATGCCGATCGCATCACCGTGACGATTCACGCGGACGGGGCATCGGCCACGGTTTCGGACAACGGGCGCGGCATCCCGGTCGACGTGCACGAAAAGTACCGCCGGCCGGCCCTCGAGTTGATTCTCACCACGCTTCACGCCGGCGGCAAGTTCGAGGCGAAGAACTACCTCCATTCGGGCGGGCTGCACGGCGTGGGTGCATCGGTCGTGACGGCGCTCTCTGAAGAGATGATCGCCACGGTGCGACGCGACGGCGCCGAATGGCAGCAAGCGTTCGCGCGCGGCAAGGTGAAGTCCAAGCTTCGCCGGATCGGTGCGGCACGCGGCAGCGGTACGACCGTCTTCTTCCGCCCCGACCGCGAGATCTTTCCCAAGGTGGAGTTCGCTGCCGCGACGATCGCCGAGCGGCTCGAGGCCAAGGCCTACCTCCATCGGGGTCTCACGGTGTTGTTCGCCGACGAGGCGCGGGGCGAGAGCCACACCTATCACTACGAGGATGGCATCCGCGCGTATCTCGCGAAGCTCCTCGCCGCAAAGGGCCTCGAGGCGGTCGGCGGCGAAGTCTTCATGATCGAGCGCAAGCAGGAAGGGGAGCGCGATCGCCTTCCCGAGCTCGAATGCGTCGTGGCCTGGACGGAGGCAACGGACGAAACCTTCCTATCGTTCGTGAACAGCATTCCGACGACGTCTGGCGGCACGCACGAGAACGGCCTCAAAGCGGCGCTCGCCAAGGCGGTTCGCAACTACCTCGAGATTCACAATCTGGCGCCCCGCGGCCTCACGGTCGCCCCGGAAGACGTGCGCGAGGGCGTCGTGGCGATCCTTTCCTGTTATTTGACGGCGCCGCAGTTCCAGGGGCAGACGAAGGAGCGCCTCAACAACCCCGAGACGCAGGCGCTGGTGGACGGTGCGGTACGCACCGCGCTCGAGAACCAGTTGCTCGCCAACCGTTCCGTCGGCGACGCGATCGCCGCTCGAGTCGTGCTCGCCGCCAAGGCTCGCAGCGCGTCGCGGGCGGCGCAGCAAGTCGCCCGCAAGGGCGGGGTGTCGCACCGCTTGAATCTACCCGGCAAGCTCGCCGATTGCTCTTCGACGGATCCCGCCGACTGCGAGATCTTCATCGTCGAGGGGGACTCCGCCGGAGGGTCGGCCAAGCAGGGTCGCGATCGGTCGTTCCAGGCGATCCTGCCGTTGCGGGGAAAGGTGCTGAACACCGAGCAGGCCACGACGGAAAAGGTGCTGTCGAACAAAGAGCTCGCCGACCTCGTCTCGGCGCTCGGCTGCGGCGCAGGTAAGGCGTTCGACGTGCGCAAGCTCCGCTACAACAAGATCTGCCTGCTGATGGATGCCGACTCGGACGGCAACCACATCTGCACGCTCTTGCTCACGTTCTTCTACCGGCATCTTCCCGAGCTCATCACCGGGGGCTACGTGTACATCGCTCAGCCGCCCCTCTACCGCATCGACGTCGGCAAGGAGACGCACTGGGCCCTCGACGATGCCGAGAAGGACCGCATCCTCGGGCGGGCCGATGGTAAGACGATCTCCGTCACGCGCTTCAAGGGGCTCGGCGAGATGAATCCGCGGACTCTGAAGGAGACGACTCTCGACCCGAAGCGCCGGACGCTGCTGCGCGTGGCGGTCACGGACCGCCGGGCGACGGATGACACGATTCAGCGCCTGATGGGCCGCGAGGTTCAGCCGCGATTCGAGCTCATCATGGAGCGCGCGCCGAAGATCCGCGAGCTCGATGTATAGGATCGCGCTCATTCCGGGGGACGGCATCGGCCCCGAGGTTACCTCGGCGGCCCGGCGCGTGGTGGATGCCACCGGCGTCGCGATCGAGTGGCTCGAATGCCGTGCGGGCGCCGCCGAGGCCGAGCGCGGCGGCGACACGCTTCCGGCATCGGTCCTCGAGATCATCCGTTCGGCCGACGCGGCGCTCAAGGGGCCGGTCGGTACTCCGATCGGCGCGGGATTCCAGAGCGTGAA
>JBEVNX010000232.1:0-17924 GCA_040507895.1 Binatia bacterium
CGGCGAGGTGGCGCGAGCCGCGGCCGAGCGAGGGCCTGCCGGCCTCGCCGCGTTCACGGTGGAGCTCTTCCGGCCGCTGCAACCGATGCTGGCGCAGACGGCCCTGGACCTCGACGCCGCGCTCGAAGAGCTCGGCGATGCGGCGCTCGAATGGAAGATCGACGGCGCCAGGGTCCAGATTCACAAGTCGGGTGACGACGTCGCGGTCTACACGCGCAAGCGCAACGAGGTCACCTCGGCCGTGCCCGAGATCGTCGAAGCGGCGCGGGCGCTCCCCGCTCGCCAGTTGATCCTCGACGGAGAGGCGATCGCGCTTCGCGGCGACGGCCATCCGCACCCGTTTCAGACCACGATGCGCCGTTTCGGACGTCGGATCGAGGACGCCGCGCTTCGTGCCGAGCTGCCGCTGGCCACGTTCGCGTTCGACCTGCTGTGGCTCGACGGCGCGAGCCTTCTCGCCGCGCCGGCCGCGGGCCGTTGGGAAGCGCTGAGTCACACGATCCCGGCTTCGCTTCGCGTTCCTCGGCTCCGCTCGGCCGACCGCGAAGCGGCCGGCCGATTCCTCGAGGGCGCCCTCGCGGCGGGACACGAGGGCATCATGGCGAAGGCGCTCGATCTGCCGTACGAGGCGGGGAGGCGGGGCCAGGCTTGGCTCAAAGTGAAACCGGCGCACACCTTCGACCTCGTCGTGCTCGCGGCAGAGTGGGGGCACGGCCGCCGCCATGGCCGGCTCAGCAACCTTCACCTCGGCGCGCGCAACCCCGCTTCGGGCGGATGGGTCATGCTCGGCAAGACCTTCAAGGGCATGACCGACGAGATGCTCGCGTGGCAGACCGAGCGGTTGCTCGAGCTCGAGGTGTCGCGCGACTCATGGACGGTGTACGTTCGTCCGGAACTGGTGGTCGAAGTGGCTTTCAACGACGTTCAGGCGAGCCCGCGCTATCCCGGCGGCCTCGCGCTGCGCTTCGCGAGGGTCAAGCGGTATCGGCCGGACAAGGCCGCCGCGGATGCGGACGACGTCGAGCATGTGCGGGCGCTTCTTCCTGCTTCCGAGGCTGATGGAGGGTGATGGAATGAAGAGGCGATTGTCGGCGATCCCGATCGTGTTGCTGCTGCTCGCGATGCCCGCGCGGGGCGGCGACCTCGGGGATCTGGTGAGCGAAGCTCGGTCGGCGTTGCTCGATTTCTCCGTCGACCCCAACCAGGGCGGGTTCAGGGACACTGCAAAACACGCCAAAGCGGTGCTCGTCATCCCACGGCTGCGAAAGGGCGGTCTCATCGTCGGGGGCTCGGGCGGCAGCGGCGTGCTGCTCGCTCGCGATCCGCAGAGCGGAGCGTGGAGCTATCCGGCGTTCTACACGATGAGCTCCGTGACGGTCGGAGCGCAAATCGGTGGTGAGGTCGCACAGATGATCCTCGTGGTCATGAGCGAGCGAGGGCTCGATTCGTTGCTGGCGTCTTCCGTCAAGCTCGGTACCGCCGTGGAAGTCGCGGCCGGCCCTGTCGGCACCGGCACCAGCGCCGCCACCGCCGACATCCTCGCCTACTCCCGTAGCAAGGGCTTGTTCGGCGGCGCGACCCTGGAAGGCGCATGGGTGACCGAGCGCGAGGGCTGGAACCAGGAGTACTACGGTCAATCGGTGCGCTCGATCGAGATTCTGCGCAACCGCAAGGTCTCGAACGCTCAGGCCGACCCGCTTCGCGAGGTCGTCGCCAAGGTCACCGAGAGCGTTCCGACATCGCAGACCGCCTCGAGCCCGTGACCGGCCACAGACGGGCGCAGAGCCCGCTGTCGCGGCGGGTCGGCGTGGCGATCGCGTGCGCGACCACGTCGGGAGTCGCGACGATCGTGACGCGCTCGCGGGCGCGTGTGACCGCCGTGTAGAAGAGCTCTCGCGTCAAAACGGGGGACGGCTTCTGGGGCAGCACGAGGACGACCTCGTCGAACTCGGATCCCTGGCTCTTGTGCACCGTCATCGCGAACGCCGTCTCGGCGCGGGGAAGGCGTGATAGCGCGACGAGGCGGCCGTCGCTCGCCGGGGCTCCGGTATCTCCGGCCCCGAACAACGTCGCCTTCGCGCCCGAGGCGTCTCGCACCACGAGCCCGACGTCGCCGTTGAAGAGCCGTGTCGAGGGATCGTTCTCGGTGACCAGCAACAGGCGCCCGACGTAGTAGGGTTCTTCTAGGCGCACCCGCTCGCTCGTCGCCAGCGCGCGCTCAATGGCCTGGTTCATTGCCTCGGCCCCGTCGAGGCCCCTCCGGTGCGCGCACAGCACCCGGAAGCGGCCGAACGCCTCGAGCCGCTGCTCGGGCGTGGAGGCTTCGAGGCAGGCGGCGTAGCGGTCCGAGGCGAGCAGGCTCACTTGACGGGCGAGCGCGCTCGCCGATTCGACGAGAACCACCCCGGGGAAACCATCCGCGCGGAGCGCCGCGAGAGCTGCTTCGGTGTTCGCTTCCTGGATCGCCCCGGCCAATGCGCCGATTCCGGGATGGTCGCGGAAGCGGCGACTCTCGCGGAGATACACGATCGAGTCGGCGAGCGGCGGACCGTCGTCCCGTGTCGGGACGTCGTCGCCCGCCAGCGCGCGAACCTCCGCGGCGACCGGGGCCGACAGGCTAGTCGAGCGCTCGGCCTCCGTCCCGCCGCAGATGTCAGTAAGTACCGAGCCGGCCTCGACGGAGGCGAGCTGGTCGCGGTCGCCGAGGAGCACGACGCGGGCCGCGGCAGGCACGGCGGAGAGCAGCCGGTTCATCAGAGCCAGATCGACCATCGACGCTTCGTCGACGATGACGGCATCGGTGGCGAGCGGCCGTTCGGGGCCGTGGCGAAACGCGCCATCCGGAGTTGCGCCGAGCGCGCGATGGATCGTCGCGCTCTCGTCCGCTATCGCCGCACGGGTGGCGGCGCTCACGTCCAGGCTCCCACGGCTCTCGCGAACCGACTCGCGCAGCCGCGCGGCGGCCTTGCCGGTCGGCGCCAGCAGCAGCACTCGCGGAACGCGCTGGCCCCGGCTTAACGCTTGCTCGACCAGCAAGGCGAGGATACGCGTCACGGTCCAGGTTTTTCCGGTCCCGGGGCCGCCGGCGATGATCGTGAAACGGCGAAGCAGCGCCAGCGCGGCACCCACCCGCTGCCAGTCCGGCGTGTCGCTCGCGGCGGGGAACAGCCGGCGGAGCCCGGCGCGTAGGACGTCCGCGTTCACGTCGTCGCCCCGAGCGCCGGCGCGGTCGACGAGCCGGCTCGCGAGCTCGGTTTCGTGGAGGTGATACCGACGGAGGTACACGCGCGTACCCTCGACCACGAGCGGCGACGCGCCGGCCGTGGTGCACGTCAAGGGGCTGGCCGCGACGGCGGCCGCCCAGGTGCCGGCCTCCGGATACGCATATTCGGTCAGCGCATCGCCGCCGTCTTCGGCACGCGGCGCGGTGTTGCCGAGCGCGGCGAGGTCGAGGCAAACATGGGCTTCGCGGACCCGATTCGCCGCGAGCGCCGCGGCGAGCAGCACTTCCGGCCGGCTCTCGCCGGCGATGCGGCCGAGAGTGCGCGCGAAGTGATCGTCGAGCGGCGAGAGGAGGCCGTGGTGGCGCAGAAGATCGAGCGTGGGCATCATCGGACCGCCTCGGCGGGGTCGTGGATCAGCCGCGACAGCGCCGCGATGCGCCGCGCCGGTGGGTGATCGAAGTAGACGCCGGTCTCGCCGTCTCCCCGAGGGACGACGCCGCGCAGAAAGACGTAGAGGACGCCTCCGAAGTGGCGGTCGTAGTCGTAGTGCGACCGGCGACGTCGCAGGTAGCGATCGAGCATGGCGACGTAGAGATGGTATTGAAGGATGTAGTGGTGCGATGCCATCGCGACGGCGAGGCGATCCCGCCGATAGCCGTCCACCGCCGATCCGAGGAAGTTGGACTTCCAATCGACGAGGAAGAATCGGCCGGCATGCTCGAACACGAGGTCGACGTAGCCCCGGAGATAGCCGGCCACCTCGCGGAAACCGAGAGCGGCCACGCGATCCGCATAGCCGATCGGCACCGCGGCAGACGGGTGTGCGGAGAACACGGCGCCGAGCGATTCCGGCCGCAGGCGTGACCGCGCGCTCTCGCTGCCGAGCGGCAGCGTGAACTCCATCTCGCTCGAACGGCACTCGAGCGGCACGTCGACCAGTCGCAGACGGAGCTCCCCCGCGCGGAGCGTTGTCTCGAGGAGCGCTTCGAGGGCACGCTCGAGCGGCCCCTTCCAACCCGGATCGAATCCGAAGCCGGCCAGCCGCTCCTCGATGACTCGACCGAGCTCCGACCGATCGCGCCGGGCGAAGTCGATCCTTTCGAGGATCTCGTGCAGTAGCGACCCGGCTCGGGCGCCCGCCGGAAAGTCCGCGAGCGGCGACACTTCCCCTTCGCTCGCAGTGTCGACGGCGCGTGGCTCAACGTCCACCTCGTCCAAGTCGAAACCTTCTCGCGCAGACGTGCTCAGCCGGCGATCTGCGGCCGCGAGCGCGGTGAAGCTCGCCGTACGCCACGAGCCGTCGAGCGTGCCGCGCTCGAAGCGGGCAAGCTCGAGATCGTCCCGCGACCGAGCTTCGCCGCGATAGGCGGGCCCGTCGAGCGCGAGCTTGCGGATCGCGATCGTCCCACCGGATTCACGCGCCAAGCTTTCGAGCTCCCGCAGCATGCTTGCGTCCTTGCGGGTATCCACACGGGGTGGAGCCAGGAAATGACCGAGAGACGACTCCTTCGCCGTCTTGAACCCGCCCCAGACGAGCGAGCACTGATGCCGCGCGCGTGTCAGGGCGACGTAGAGCAGCCGCAGGTTCTCGGCTCGGGCTTCGCCGGAGGCGAGCTGCCGATGCGCCGCCAGATCGGCCGAGCCGAGATCGAGGGCGAGCCGGCCGTCGTCGTCGTGGTATCGCACGTGCTTGAGGTCGTCACCGAAGGGTTCCGACTTCACCCAGAGGTACGGGCAGTAGACGAACGGCCACTCGAGCCCCTTCGCCTTGTGGATGGTCGTCAGCACCACGGCCTCGGCGTCGCTCTCGAGCCGGATCTGCGCCTTCTCGGGAGCGAGCTCGCCCGCCGCGCCGGCATCGTCGATCTCGTGCCGAAGCCAATCGACGAGCTCGTGTGGCCCGCGGTGACCCGAGAGCGCCGATTCGTGCAGGAGCTCGGCGAGGTGCAGCACGTTGGTGAGGCGCCGCTCGCCCTGCGGGAGGCCGAGAACGGCGGCGGCGATCTTTCCGCCTCCAGGCTGCTCGTCGTCGAGAATCCGCCGCATCATTCGCATGAAGCCGTGGCGGATCCAGTCCGTATTCCATTCGAGGAAGCGGGTGGCATGGCGGTCCCATTCCTCGTCGCGCGCGCCGACTTCGCAGAGGCGATTGGCGCTGAGCCCGATCAGGGAAGTCGCCAGCGCGGCGCGCACCAGCTTCGCGTTCGTCGGATCGGCAGCGGCGCTCAACACGGTCAGGAGATCGTGCGCTTCCGCGCTCTCGAACACGCTGCGGTCTCCGCTCAGCACCGTGGGTATCCCGAGAGCGTGCAGCGCCTCTTGAACCGTGCGCGCTTGCAAGTTGGTCCGGCAGAGCACGGCGATGTCTCCCGGATGCACGGGCCGCAGCATGGCCGACGCGCGCTCCGGGATCGCCAGCCGCCGTTCGAGCAGACGCACGATGTCCGCGGCCACCGCGAGCGGCAGCTCGGCGATCCGTTCCCGGTTGAGGTAGCCGCGCGAGCCGCGCCCGTCGTCACTCGGCAAAAAGAGGATGCGCAGCGGCGCAGTCATCTCGTCCGGCGGCCCAAGCACGTCGATGCGGTCGGCCGGAGCGTCGACGGCGACGTATTCGATGCCGGGCACGAGGAAGGGGTCCGCGCTACGCCCGAAGAAGAGATTCAAAGCGCGCAAGAGCCCCGGGTCGGAGCGGTGGTTAACGGTCAGCGCGTGTCGCGCCGTCGCAGCCTTCTGGCCGACCAGGTAGGTGTGCACGTCCGCGCCACGAAACGCGTAGATCGCTTGTTTGGGGTCGCCGACCAACACCAGCGGCTCGCCGGCGTCCAGCCACACGCGCTTGAAGATCTCGTACTGGACCGCGTCGGTGTCCTGGAACTCGTCGACTAGCGCCGCTGCATAGCGTGCGCGGATTCGTCCGGCGAGATCGCCGCCATGCTCGCCGTGGAGCGCCTCGTGGACGCGCTGCAACAGGTCGTCGAAGGAGAGCAGCGAGCGGCGCCCTTTGCGAAGCGCGATTTTCCGGGGGACCTCGCGGACGAGCTCGCGCTTCAGCGCGAGCTCACGGGCGGCCAGCGAGGCGACGATCGCACGATCGATCCGCCACAGCTCCTCGCAGAGATCGAAGAAGCGGTGTGTGGGAGGCCGAAAGCCCTTCTTCGTGCCGGCCGCGAGACCGCTGCGCGAGAGGTGCTGGAACCGCACGTCCTCGCCGAGAGGCAGGGAAGCAGAGAGCTCTCCGTCGAGGAGACGGATCCAGTTCTCCACAGCCTCGGCGCGATAGGTCGTTCGATTGAGCGCAGGCGAGTCGCGCAGAATCTTCTCGACGGCGCCGCGGTCGGCAGCCCAGGCGGCAAGCACGGCGTCGCGGGCGCGACGCCAGAGCGCCAGGTCCGCGAGCGGCGGCGCCTCGGCAGTTTCCGGGACGATCCGCATGTGTGGGTCGCCCAGTACCTTGCGCACGAGATTCCCGAGGCTCGATGGCTGGAGACCGATCGTCGCGAGGTGGCCGACGAAGCCGTCGTCCGCGCCAGCAAGGGTGCGCACCCAGAAGTCGCGCAAAACCTCTTCTCGCAGCGGCCGCTCGTCGGTGAGCAGCTCGGCGTCGAAGGGCACGGAGCTCTCGAACGCCTGCTCCTGCAGCACGCGCTGACAGAAACCGTGGATCGTCGAGATCGCCGCCTCGTCGAAGCTTTGCAGCGCCAGAGCGAGCCGCGCGGCATCGGCAGCCGCGTGCTCGCGCCGACGAGCGAGCAGATCGCTGACATCACGATCGACGCTCGCCACCATCGAAGGATCCTTGCAGCCCAGCAGCGCCATGGCGATTCGCGAGCGGATGCGGTCGCGAAGCTCCGCAGTGGCGGCATTCGTGTAGGTGACCACCAGGATCCGCTCGACGCCGAGCCCGTGCTCGAGCAGCAGACGTACGAACAGCGTGGTGATCGCGTGCGTCTTGCCCGTGCCCGCGCTCGCTTCGACGAGATGCGTGCCAAGAAGCTCCACGTCGAGCAGGCTCATTCGCTCGGTTCCCGGTGCTCGAGCAGCGCCGACAGCACCTCCTCGGCGAGCAAGCGGAAGCCCGGGTCCCGGTCCGGGCGGTAGTGCTCGCCGAAAAGCTTCTTCACGTAATGATCCCCGGCTTCCCCGCCATGCTCGGCGTCGGCCGCAAACGCCGCTCGCGCCTTCTCCAGGCAACGGCGCTCGGCATCCGCTTCGCCGCGCCGCCGTGCCTCGCGCAGGTCGCGCATGAAGGCGCGCGAGGTCTCTGGAAAGAAGGGCGAGGGCCGTTCTGCGGCTTGGCGGTGGAGCAGGACCAGGCGTTCGAGCTCGCCCGCCGCGTTGGCGACGGGTACGAACCGAGCTTCGACCTCCTCGTGCTCGTTCGCGGGCTGCCCGAGCAGGATCGTCCGGCGCGCGACGCCCGGGGGAGCCACCAATTGCAGCACCAGATGGCGAAGCCAGAGCGCGAGCTCATGCTTGCGGCCGAGTCGGGAGAAGCGCCAGCTCACCTGGCCGCAGGCCCACACGTCGCGCAACACCCCGTACAGGCGGAGGCCGCCGACGTCGAGGTCGACGGGAATCGGCTCGAGTCGCGGCTCAGCCGTGAGTTGCCGGACCCGATCGGCGATGCGGCGCGCGGCCGGCGCGACCTCGGCGTACACAGCCTGGCCGAGGGCGCCGGGCGGCAACAACCCGCGGGCGCGGAGCGCAGCCCGTCCTTGCTCGAGGCTGGCGCCCGCGACGAGCTCGGACAGCAGGTGGTCTCCGAGGCCCCAACGTTCGAGCGCGTCGATCTCGAGCGGCTCCCGGTCGGCGAGCAGACCCGCCTCGAGGCCGAGGAACAGACCCAGTCGATGCTGACAGAACCAGCGTGAGGGATGGACGAGAAAGCGCTCGAGGTCGTCGAGGGATACCGCGACGGCCTCCACGCGGTCATCGGAGATCGGGCCCTCGACGAAGCTCGGCGGCGTCGTCGCGGCGTTGCGTTCCGCGCACGCCCCTTCGAAGGCAGCCGTCGAGTAGCTGAACAACCGACGGTCCTCGCGATCCTTGCGGAACGGAGCCGGGCTGAAGGGCTGCAGGGGGTGCTGAACGACGAGTCGGCGCACGAGCTCGGCGCGACGCGTGACCGCGTCCGCCGCGGGGTTCGAGTCGAGCACGAACGACTCCGAGAGCGCGTCGATCACGTCGTTCACCACGACCGACGGCGGGATGACGGAGTTGTCGCGGACGCTGCGCCCCACGTAGCTCACGAGCAGCCGCTCGCGAGCCGACAGCAACGTCTCGAGGAATGCGTAGCGGTCGTCATCGCGCCGCGAGCGATCGCCGCGACGCGGCTCCCTCGCCGTGAGATCAAAGCCCGGTGGCCGAGCGATGCGCGGGAACGCCCCGTCGTTCATGCCGAGCAAGCACAAGACGCGGAATGGGATCGACCGCATCGGAACGATCGCGCAGAACGTCACTCCCGCAGAGAGAAACCCCGAGGGTGCCGAGGTCTCGTCGATCTCGCGGGCGAGCTCAGGAACGAGCGTTTCGACGTGAATCGGCTCCAGAAAGCCGCTCGCCTCCGCCCGCGCCGAGAGCGCGGCGATGCCGCGCCGGATGCGGCGATGCTGGTCGACGACGTCCCCGCTCGCTTCGAGCAGCCGCTCGAGAAGCTCGCCGAGCTCGCGGGCTAGCTCGGTGACGGGGAGAGGTCGCTGATAGAGCCGACGAAACGAAAAGAGCGTTTCGCAGAACTCCGCCAGCTTGCCGAGCGACTCCCCCTGCGTGCCTTCGATGCCGTCGACGGGCAGCACGCCGCCGAACAGCTCGCGGCCTCGGCCTGGCATCGCGAAACCGAGCAGCAGCCGGTCGAGGCCGAAGCGCCAGGTATTCTCGCGGATCGCGAGCTGTCCTTCCCCCTCACGGTGCATCTCATCGACGCCCCAGCGGATGCCGGCGCGATCGATCCAGCTGCGTAGGGTATCGAGCTCGTGGGCTTGAATGTCGAAGCGCGCTCGCACGGGCTCCATGGCGAGCAAATCGAACACTTCGGGCGCGGACAAGCGCCCGCGGAGAGCTTCGAGGATCCGGAAGAACGCATCGATCACCCGCTCCGACGCGCGCGAGGCGCGATCCGCGACGTGGTAAGGGATCGAGGGGCGGCTGCGATCCGCGGAGAACACCGCGTCGACGTACGGCGCATACTCGTCGATCGAAGGAGCGAGCACGACCACGTGGCGCGGCTCGAGCGTGCGGTCCGCGTCGAAGAGCGCGAGCAGCTGATCGTGCATCACTTCGACCTCACGCATCGGCGAATGGCAGGAGTGGATGCGGATCGACGAATCGGCGAGCCCGGCACCTTCGGTGAGAAGGAGGCGCGGCGTATGGGCGACGGCGAGCGGGTCGACGAGGTTCAGCACGTCGGATTGTAGCGCCTCGAGCATGGTCGCCGGCGCTCCGGGCGGCGCCGGGTCGAGGAAGAGCTCGTCGGGCTCGTCGTAGTCCACCTCCTCGAGAAGATCCTGGAATTCCCGCCCGAGCTTGCCGAGCGAAGCGACCAGGGGATGTCCGTGATCGACGTTCGCGGAGGAAACGAGGTCGAGCTCCAGCTGTCCGCTTGCGTGCGCGAGGACCGCGCGCTTGCGCGCGACGGTCCCGCCCATGAACTCGCGCGAAGGCGTGAGCAGGAATAGATGCACGTCGAGCCGGCCGGCGAGCGCGGCGAAGGCCCTCAAATACAGAGGCGCGAGTGTCGTAACGCCGAAGATCGAGAGGCGCGCGGGAAGGCCTGGCACCCGCCCGCCCGGTCTCGAGAGCCTCTCGATCAACGCATCGACGCGCGCTGCCAAGTGCGCCCCGGGCGCCGCGCGGACGCATTCCCGCCAGAGGATCGGTTGCCAGGCCTCGTCGCCGTCTCGTCCGCCACGTTCCCAGGAACGGATCAGATCGGGCCGATAGAGCACGTAGCGGTCGAAGACCGCGGCGATGCGCAACGCCAGCTGCATACGGCGCACGCCGCGCTCGTCGCCATCGAGGTAGCTGCGGATCGTTGCGAACGCGGGCTCCTCGATCAGCACCGGAAGCAAACGGGCGACCCGCCAGAGGAGTGCTTCCGGCTCGAAGGCCGCGGCGGCGGCGAGGACCTCTTCGCCGAGGAGACGGCGGCTCACATCGTTCAGCAGCGTGCGTGGAAACGGAAAAGCCGGGTTCGCCCAGACCCCGAGGCGGCGGGCCAACTCCATCGAGAGCCAGCGCTCCATGCCCTTGCCCTGGACGACGATGGTCTCGCACAGAAAGACATCCGCGAGCGGCTCCGAGACCAGCTCGGCGAGCGCCTCGACCAGTCGCTCCGCGCGGTTGCTGCGATGCACGATGAGCACGGTCCGCGATTACCGTAGCACGGGGCTTGCGTCGACCGTTGACGACGCTAGTCTAGGCGGTGGACATGAGGGCACTGCGGAGCCATCTCGACTTGCCGACGACCCCGGAGCAAGCGTTGCCAGGTCGAGCTCATCCGATGAGCGTGCCCGAGCTGCACTTCGTGAACGGCAACCGTATCGTGCCGCCTTTCCCCGAAGGCACGGAAATCGCCGTGTTCGGCATGGGGTGCTTCTGGGGCGCAGAGCAGAAGCTCTGGCAGGCCGAGGGCGTGCACTCGACCGCCGTCGGTTACGCGGGCGGTATCACCCGCAATCCGACCTACGAGGAGGTGTGCAGCGGCTTCACCGGGCACGCCGAGGTTGTCCGCGTGGTGTTCGACCCGCGGCGCACCTCGTATTCCGCCATGCTGAAGATCTTCTGGGAGAACCACGACCCGACCCAGGGGATGCGGCAGGGAAACGACGTCGGTACGCAATACCGCTCCGCGATCTACTGCACCTCCGCCGCGCAACGCGAGCTCGCCGAAGGCTCGGCGGCCCGCTACCAGTCGGCGCTCGAGGGCGCGGGTTATGGGCGCGTCACGACGGAGATCCGCGAAGCGCCCGACTTCTACTACGCGGAGGAGTCTCACCAGCAGTACCTCGCCAAGAATCCGTGGGGTTACTGTGGTCTCGGCGGTACCGGAGTGGGCTGCCCGATCGGCGTCCTCGGCGCCTAGTAGAGCCCCGGCCGAGAAGCCGGGAAGCGCCGATTCGCGCCTCGCGAGACGCCGCAGAATCCTCTGCAGCCGTTGCCGCGAGCGACTGAGCGAGGCCAGCGCGGTCTTCGCGATGACGCCTGCGGGAAGCGCGCAGACGTTCCTCAATCCTCACGGCTTCATCCACGAGGTCGTGACCGTGCGCTGGGCCGAGAACTTGAAGGTCGCCGGACTCTCGACGACGGAGTTCACTTGGTATCCCGGCTATGCCTGGAGAACCGCGTGGTGCGCCTCCTGCGGCGCGCACGTCGGCTGGTCGTTCGTGGCGACCGGTGAGAGCGAGCCGGCGCGATTCTGGGGCTTGCGCCGGGACGCGATCGTCGAGGAATCCGACTGAGCGAGCTCGACGCCTCGTCTAACTAGTCGAATCGCATCTCGCAAACGTCGGGAGCAGCCCGTAGCGGAGCTGCGGTCGCCTGCTTGGCGTCGTCGATCGTCACGCCGGGCGCGAGCTGGCGCAGCAGGAAGCCCTCGCCGTCGACGTCGATCCACGCGAGGTCGGTGACCACGGAGCGAACGCAGCCGAGTGCCGTCGCGGGATAGGCGAGCCGCTCGACGAGCTTCGAGCGGCCGTTCTTCTCACGGTGATAGCAGAGCGCGATTACGCGGCCGCCACCGGCGGCGAGATCCATGGCGCCGCCGATCCCGCCGCTGCCGCCCTTTTCGCCGGTGCTCCAGTTCGCCAGGTCACCGTTGGCGGCAATTTGGAACGCGCCGAGGACGACGGTCGACACGCGGCCGTTTCGGGCCATGGCGAACGACGTGGTCGAGTCGAAGTACGCAGTCCCCGGCACGGGCGTCACGAGCTGTCCGCTGGCGTTGTAGAGATCGACGTCCTCCTCGCCTTCGGCCGGAAACGCGCCGTAGCCGAGGATGCCGTTCTCGGCGTGGAGCACGATGTCGCGGCCGGCGACGAAGTTCGACACCATCGTCGGCAGCCCGATGCCGAGGTTCACGTACTCGCCCTCGCCGAGCATCGTCGCGACCTTCATCGCCATTAGGTCGGCCGGCAGACCCACCGGCCCGCCCTCACGCAACGGGCGCCCACCGGACTCGGCGTTGCGTCCGATGATCTGCAGGACGCGGCGCAGCGTGCCGATGTCGACGTGCGTGTTCGTCTTCACCACGCGGTCGACGAAGATGCCCGGCGTCACCACGGCTTCAGGGTCGATCGTGCCCAGCGGCACGATCTCCTTCACCTCGGCGATCGTGGTCTTCGCCGCCATGGCGAACGCCGGGGCGAAGTTGCGCATGCCGCGGCGGTAGGTGAGGTTGCCGGCGGCGTCTCCCTGATACGCCTGGAGCAGCGCGAAGTCGGCCCGGATCGCACGCTCGAAGACGTAGCGGCGCCCGTCGAACTCGCGCACCTCTTTGCCCTCGGCGACCGCAGTGCCGACGCCCGTAGGCGTGAAGAACCCGGCAAGCCCCGCACCGCCGGCGCGCACGCGCTCGATCAGCGTCCCCTGCGCCACCATCTCGATCTCGATCGCGCCGGCCTTCAACTGGTCGCCGATCGGCGTCTTGAACGACGGATTCGTCACGTAGCTGCAGACGAGCTTACGGATCTGCCGCTTGGCGGCGAGGATGTTGAGCGAGGTCGGCCCACCCGAGGGCGTGTTGCAGATGATCGTCAGGTCCTTGACGCCTCGCTCAGCGAGCGCGAGCAGGCAATCGGTTGGCCACGCCTGCGGCGGGCCGAAGCTGTGCACGAGGACGGATGCGCCATCGGGGATGTCCCGAACGGCTTCGAGCGCGGTGGCGCAGAGCTCTTTGCTCGGCATCCGCGTCGCATGACACGAGAGGCTTCGAGGGTCAACGCGCGGGGTCCGGTGCACCGCGCTAACCGCACCGCTCAGTGCCGCTGCGAAGCGATGTCCTCGAGCACCGGGCGCAGGTAGCGCAAAAACGCAGCCGGATTCTCGCACATCGGGAAATGCCCCACGCCCTTCATCTCTCCGAACTTTGCACCGGGGATCGCATCGGCGAGCGCCTTGACGTCCGCCGGGCTCGCAGACCAGTCGTATTCCCCGCCGAGGAGATAGACCGCGACCTTCTTCGTGTCGATGTTTTGCGCTTTGCCGGTCAGGTCGTGCTCGAGAGAATAGTAGTCGAGATCGCCCTTGAAGACCGCCGGAGCACCCTGGCTGTAGATCCAGATGGTCTCCTGGCGGGACGGCTCCGGGCTCTGGGGCGCCATTAGCGTGTACATCAGGCTCGGCTTCGAATCGTTGCCTAGACGAGGGTGGTGGAACCACGGCAGCAGCGTGTCCGTGCCCTTGCTCGACAGCGCGGCCTCGACGCCGATCACGGCGCGGAACTCCTCGGGGTAGTTGAGCGCCAGGTCGCCGGCGAGATGGCCGCCCATCGAGCAGCCCATGTAGACCGGCCGCTCGAGGCCGAGCTCGCGCGCCATCGTGACGATGAACTTCATGAAGAACGCCTGCTTCAGGCCATACTGACGCTTCCACCACTCGACCCCGAACGGCGGCAGCGATTTGCCGTGGTGCGGAAGGTCGTGGGCGACGACTCGGAAGTTCGAGGTGATCCATTCGTCCTCGAGGACGTGCCGCCACTGCCGGCCGTCCGCGCCGGCGGTGTGCTGCAGAATCATCGGGATGCCGCGCCCAGCCTCCTCGAAGTACACGCGGTACTCGGCGCCGTCGATCGTGACGTAGACGTAGCGTCCGGTGACGTTGGCGAAACGGGCCATCGCGTCCTCCTAGCGTTCAATAACAGGGGAGCAGAGTCGGTGAAGGTCGGCTGGTCCGGACTCGTCGCGGTCCACGGCGCCGACCTCACCGATTCTGCTCCCAATCTTGTCGCTGAGATCCAATCTAGCGGATCGGCCGGCGCAACAGGGCGATCACCCGGCGCAGTGCGGCGTGATAGGCGAAGAACGATTCGACGTCGCCGCCGAGCGTGAAGCCGTGGCGGAAGAGCGCTGAAGCAACGTCCTGGTAAAACGGCCGCGGCGTGTCGGCGAAGATTTCCTTCCAGCCATCCTTCGACCCGGCGATCTCGAAGTCCCACGCATCGAAGACGGTCGGTTGCAGATTCACGTTCATGAGCTCGCCGTCGCGTACGCGGAAGAGGTACGCCTCGTCGGGCCCCATCGTCAGCCGGAACGATCCGTTCCAATAGCGTGCTGCGAGCCGAAATTCGGGATCCGCGTTGACCGCTTCGAGGAGAGCGCCTTGATTGGCGGCGGTGATTCGCTGGCTCATGACGGACCTCCTCCGATCAGCCGGGTCTCGGTCGCACTTGCGGGGCGCGTAACAGGGATTTATGGGTCGGTCAATTCGAGAGAGCAGGAGCACGCGATGAGCGAAGCGGCCGAACGGCAAATCACGCGAGCACTCGTCGACGCGGTTTGCAACTTGCGATACGACGACCTGCCGGACGACGCCCGCGAGGCGGCACGGCACTGCGTGCTCGACTTCTTCGGAGTCGCCCTCGCCGGCGCTCGGGAGCCGCTCGTCGATTTCCTCGTCGACGTGGTAGCCAGGCCCGAGAACGCGTCGGCGGCGAGCTTGATCGGACGGTCCGAGCGCGCCGCCGCCGTCACCGCCGCCCTTGTGAACGGCGCCGCCGGCCACGCGCTCGACTTCGACGACGCCCACATGGGAATGAGCGGCCATCCGACCGTGCCGGTCCTGCCTGCCGTGCTGGCGCTCGCGGAGCAAATGCACGCCGACGGCAAGGCGTTATTGACGGCGCTGGTTGCGGGAGTCGAGCTCGAGTGCCGTCTCGCGTTACTGCTCGGGCCGCGTCACTACGAGGTCGGATTCCATTCGACGGGGACGCTGGGAACCTTCGGGGCGGCGGCGGCCTCGGCGCACCTGCTTGGGCTGGATGAACCCGCATGGCTCCACGCCATGGGCCTCGCCGGCACGCAGGCAGCGGGTCTCAAATCGACGTTCGGCTCGATGGGCAAGCCGCTCCACGCCGGGCGCGCGGCCTCGACGGGGCTTCTCTCCGCGCTGCTGGCCCAGCGCGGCTTCACCGCAGCGCCGAACGTCGTCGAGGTTGCGCAGGGGTTCGCCGCGACGCATGCAGGGGCGACCGGCGACACCACGTCGCTCGAGCGTGTCGCCGGGCGGTTCCTGATCCGCGATACGCTCTTCAAGTACCACGCCGCCTGCTACCTGACGCATGCGCCGATCGAGGCCGCACGAACGATCCGCGCGCGCGATCGCGTGAGCGCGGACCGCGTCGAGTCGGTCGAGGTCACCGTTGCCCCAGCGCTGCTCGGCGTGTGCAACATCCAGGAGCCGGCGACCGGCCTCGAGGGGAAGTTCAGCCTGCGCGCGACGGCGGCGCTGGCGCTCCTCGGGCGCGACACGGCCGAGCTGGCGACCTACAGCGACGCGACGATGCGCGACCCGGCGCTCGTCCGGCTGCGGGATCGCGTTCGGATCGTCACCGACCCGGCGCTGGCGACGACGCGCGCGAAGGTCAGCGTGGCGGCTTCGGCGGGTCGTTTCAGCGCCGACGCGGACACCGGCACCCCTGCGCCCGATCTCTCAGTGCAGCGCGCCCGCCTGCGTGAGAAGTTCGATGGGCTCGCCGCGCCCGTCCTCGGGGCGAGTCGCGCAGCGGAGCTCGCCGAGGCTGCGCTGCACGTCGACGAGCTCTCAGCGGTGGCGCGACTCCTCGACCTCAGCCGGCGAAGCGGGGGATGAAGCAGGCTCGCGCGACGCGGGCTCGAATCTCGTCGCGCGGAATTCGCTTTGGCGAACGCGAACTCTGTACCTTTGGACAAGCGCCTGCGCTCGACACGAAGAAGGAAGGGCTTTCGCCCGCCGGGCGGGGGGGCCCCCCAACGGCCGTCTAGCGCGGCGCTTCCGGACCTTCACTCTGAGCTTACACTCGAGTCGCCGCGAGCGTCCGAGGCGGTGCGCTCGGAGTCTGCCCGGATCCTCCATCTCGCCTCGCAGCGGCCGGGTGAGCGGCAGGCGTCACGGAGAAAACCGCTCGGATCGTCCGTCCAGAGACATAGGAAGCCACAACTGTCGCAATAGGAAGCCACAACTGTCGCAATAGAAAGCCACAACTGTCGCAGGAGACTCGTGTCAGCATGACACCTGAGCTCTAACGCCACAGGCGGGGTGTGGTTACGCGCGCTGGCGCCCCAGCGATCAAGATCGAAGCCCTGCTATCAAGACACCAAGCCGTCCTTCGAGTGTTTGCAGACGCGACAAGGCCACCTCCCAAAGCCAACTAAGAGGCGATGGACCTCGACGGGCATACAGTGGGTGTCGCTCTGAGCAGCGGCGGCGCGTCCTCGCTCGCTCAGATCGGAGCGCTCGAAGTCTTGCTCGAAGCAGGCATACCGATCGACGTCGTCGCCGGGACCAGCGGCGGCTCGATCATCGGCGCCGTGCTCGCCGCGGGCAAGCTCGCTGAATTCCGCGAAGCGGTGACCGCGTTCACCCCCCGGCGCCTCTTCAGCTTGGTCAGCCTCGTGTGGACCCGGGGAGCGCTGCTCGAGCTCGGGCCGGCCATCGATTTCACCCGCCCGTTCGTGACCGAACGAATCGAAGATCTGGGAAAGCGCTTCGGGGCCGTCGCGGTCGACTTGGCGACTGGAGCAGAAGTCGTTCTGCGTACGGGCGCCGTCGGCGAGGCGATCCGAGCGAGCTGTGCCATCCCCGGCGTCTTCCCGCCCTGCCAGAGCGACGGCCGGTGGCTCGCGGACGGTGCGCTCGCCAATCCCGTGCCGGTCGACGTCGCTCGCGATCTCGGGGCACGTTTCGTGATCGCGATCAACGCGCTCTTCGTCGATCGGGACCATGCCGCACGGTTCTCGCGAGAGTGCACGCCGACCAAGACGGGCCTGCGCGATTTCTTGGCCGCCGCCTTTCGGCGCGACGTCGTCGCCGATCTGGAGCAGGCGGTCGCTGAGAGCGCGATCGAGCGAGTGCCGGGATCGTCCGAAGGTCTACGCTGGCTCGCCGTCCTGGCTCAGGCCAGTCGGATCGTTCAGTGTCGCATCGCGGCGGCTCGTCTGCGTCGCTCGCCCCCTGACGCGTCGATTGACATCGCCGCCGGCGACGTCGGCGTCTTCGACTTCCATCGCGCCGCGGACCTCATCGAGCTCGGACGCGAGGCGGCGACGTCCGCACTGCCGGGTATCCATCGCGCGCTGGCGTCCAGATCGCGCGCCCGTCGCCGGCTCCAGGAATGGTGGCGTTCCCGTGGGCGGCCGGCAGGCGCGCCCCAGACCGCCGCGCTCGCGATGCGGTGAAGTTCGAAGCGCGGGCCTTCGTGCGCGCCGTGCGACGAAGCCGCCGAGCTCGAGCGGCTTCGAGCGAGAACTAGGAGATGCTGCGTCCGCCGTCGACGGCCAGGCACACGCCGGTCAAAAACGCGGCCTCGTCCGAAGCCAAGAACAGCACCGCGGTGGCGACGTCGCTCGGCTCGGTCAGTCTCCCGAGAGGAATCGTCGACACGAGTTGCTCGCGCAGGTCGCTCGGCAGGGAATCGACGCCGAGCGCGGTCTTCATGAAGGCGGTATCCGCGGCGACCGGGTTCACGGCGTTGACGCGGATCTTGAACGGCGCGACCTCTCGAGCGAGACC
>JBEVNX010000040.1:0-8945 GCA_040507895.1 Binatia bacterium
ACCGTGCGGCGGTGGACCTGTTCGGGTCGGTACACGGCCTGCCGCTTTCGTTCTCGTTCCCGCAGCTCCACACGGCGGCGCTCGGTGGCGGCTCGATCTTCAAGGTCGAGGGCGGAAAGATCCGCATCGGTCCCGAGAGCGCCGGCGCGTTGCCCGGACCCGCCTGCTTCGGGCGCGGGGGCAACGATCCGACGCTCACGGACGCGGCGCTACTCGCGGGCTACCTCGATGGGAAGCGCTTCGCGGCGGGTGCGATTGCACTTCGCGCGGAGCTAGCCGAGCAGGCGATCGACGTTCGCATCTCGAAGCCTCTCGGGTTGAAGGGCGCGGCCGCGGGGGCCGCGGCGATGATCGAGGCGTTCGCGGATCGCGTCGCGGCCGAGGTCGTGTTCGTGCTCTCCAAGCGCGGCTGGAAGCCGGCAGAAGCTGCGCTCGTCGCGTTCGGCGGCTCCGGCCCGCTGCTCGCCTGCCTCGTCGCGGAGCGCGTCGGCTTCGACCGTGTGCTGATACCGCCGGCCTCGTCGAGCTTCAGCGCGCTCGGGGTCGGCTTCACCGAGCTCGCGCACGAGTACCGAATGCTTGCCGGCGGTCCCGCCGTGGCCGACGCGTGGGGCGCGACCGTGGGGGCGCTGCGCGGCCGAGCCGAGCGCGACATGTTCGGAGAAGGGGTCGGCGTCGCGTCGTGCAGCTCGAGCGTACGGGTGCGAGACGAGAGCGGAGGCAAGGAGCACGCGGTCGCCGACGGCGCGATCGCGCCGGCAACGCTTCGCAAGGCGAACGGACGCGTAGCTGTCGATTTCCGGCTCGGTGTCCCGGGCAGCTGCCGGAGCGAGTTCCCGAGCGCCTCGGCGAACGGTACCGGTGCGGCGATCGGCGGCGAGCGCGTGGCGCTCGTCGGACGCGAATCGAAGAAGGTTCCCGTGCGCGACGGAGCGGCGCTCGAGGGCAAGGCGAGCGGCCCGTGCATCGTCGAGACCCCCTACTGGAGCGCGCTCGTGCCGGCGGGCTGGACGGCGGACGCCGTGAGGTTCGGGCTCCGTCTTTCTCGATAGGAGATCATCATGGACGTGGTGGCGATCACAGAATACCTCGAGATCGAGCTCGGCAAGGAGCGCTGGCGCTGCCGGCGCTGCCAGCGGGACCTCGGCTCCGCGCGCGACAACTACAAGCGCGGCCTCCTGGTCCACGACCGGGATCCCAAGGAGATTCATCGGCCGATCCTCGACGACATGAAGTACCGCTTCACGTTCGCGCCGGATTCGAAGTGGTGCCGCATCCTCGAGTACTACTGTCCGGGCTGCGGCACGCAGGTCGAGACCGAATACCTGCCGCCGGGCCATCCGCCGACGCATGACATCGAGCTCGACATCGACGATCTGAAGAAGCGGTTCGCGGGCAATGCGACCCAGACCGTGAAGGCCTGAGCCAGGGAGGAGCGCGCGCGTGCGTCGTCTTTCGGTAGACATCGGCGGAACCTTCACGGACTGCTTTCTCGAGTGGGACGGTCGTCACATCGAAGCGAAGTCCCTCACCACGCACCACAACCTCGCCGTCGGCTTCCTCGAGGCCGTGAACCGCGCCGCGGAAGAAGTTGGGAAGCCGTCCACGGACGTCCTCGCCTCGGTCGATTCGGTGCGCTACGGCACGACGCTCGGCACCAACGCGCTGATCGAGCGGAAGGGCCCGCGTATCGGCGTGCTCGTCACCGCGGGCTTCGAGAGCGGTCTGCGGCTCTCGCGCGGCCGTGGCTACGGCGAGGGTTTGCCGCGACATCTACAGGTCGATCTGGCCCGCGCGACGCGTCCCGATCCGTTGGTGCCGAACTCGCTCGTGGTGGGAATTCAGGAGCGCATCGACTTCCTCGGCGAGGTGATCATCCCGATGAAGCTCGAGGACGTGCGGATGAAGATCCGGCGGCTCGTCGACAATGGCGCCGAGGCGTTCGTGGTCTCGCTCGTGAACTCCGTCGTCAACGCGTCGCACGAGGAGAAGGTCGAGGAGATCATCCGCGACGAGTATCCGTCGAGCCTGTTCGGCTCGTTCCCGGTGATCCTCTCGCACCGCATCTCGAGGCGGAAGTCCGAGTACGCGCGCACGATGGCGGCCGTGGTCTGCGGCTTCCTTCACGAGCACATGTTCTACTCCCTCGGAACGCTCGAGGACGCGCTCCGCGAGCGCGGATACACCAAGCCCGTGCTGCTCATCCACAACACCGGGGGCATGGCATCGCTCGAGTCGACGCACGCCCTGCAGACGATCCACTCGGGTCCGGTCGCCGGCCTCGCAGCCTCGCAGCACCTGACGCGCGAGTACGACATTCCGCTCATCGTCGCGACCGACATGGGCGGCACGTCGTTCGACATCGGCATCATCGAGCGCGACGGGACGTGGATCTACGACTTCCATCCGGTCGTCGACCGCTGGCTCGTGTCGACGCCGATGGTATATCTGCGGACGCTCGGCGCCGGCGGCGGCTCGATCGCGCGTTACGATCGGCTGTGGAGGACCGTCGAGGTCGGGCCCGACTCGGCGGGATCCGATCCGGGTCCGGCGTGCTACGGCCGCGGCGGCAGCCAGCCGACGGTGTCAGACGCCGACCTTGTGCTCGGCTATCTCGATCCCGAGTACTACGCGGGCGGCACGCTGTCTCTCGATCCCGCGCTCGCCGAGCTCGCGATCGAGGAGCACGTCGCGGAGGCGCTCGGCATCTCCGTGCTCGAAGCGGCGAAGCTCATCAAGCGGAAAGTCGACGCCAACATGGCGGACGCGATCTTCAAGGAAGTCGGCACGCGCGGCTTCGACGTGAAAAACCTGAAGCTCCTCTCCTACGGCGGCGGCGGGCCGGTGCACTGCTGCGGTTTCGCGCGGGCGCTCGAGGCGAAGAGCGTGCTGATCCCGCCGTTCGCGTCGGTGTTTTCGGCGTTCGGCGCCGGCAACCTGGGCCAGCTCCACATCCACGAACGCTCGGCTTACCTCGTCGTCTACAACCCGCTGACGCGCGAGGTGACGCTCGATCTCGACCGCGTGAACGCGATGATCGAGGAATGCGAGACGCTCGGCCGCGATGACCTGGCTCGGCAAGGATTCCAGGCGAAGGAAGTCGCGCATCAGGTCGAATTCGACATGCGCTACGGGAACCAGCTCGTGCAGCTCTCGGTGCTGTCCCCCGTAACGCGCTTGCGGAGCGTGGACGACACGCTGGCCATGATCGAGGTCTTCAGCAAGACGTACGCATCACGCTTCGGCGTCGGCGCTTCGGCTCCCGAGGCGGGCATTAAGATCATCGCGGTGCGCGTGCTGTCGTGGGTGCCCGCCGAGAAGATCCCGCTCGCCGGCCACGACGGAGCGAAAGAGTATCGTCCGACATCGACCAAGACGCGCACCTGTCACTTCTGGACGGAGGAGCAGCCGGTCGAGACGCTGGTCCATCGCTGGACGGATCTCAAGGCCGGGGCCGTCATCACCGGCCCGGCGATCGTCGAATCGCCGCATACCACCTTCGTCGTCGAACCGGGATGGGATCTTCGCCTCGGTTCCGCCGGCGAGGTGTGGATGAACGACATCGCAGCGCCGAAGAACAGGTAGATCGGAGGAGTCATGGCGGCTGAGAAGAGCAAGCTCGAGAAGTTCCTCGACGACCCCGTCGTCTTCCTCGGGCCCGACCGGGAGAGCCTGAAGTATCATCGGCTCGCTCCCCGCGACGAGGGCGTGGAGCGGGTGCTGCGGGCCCACAAGGATCCGCATCAGATCAGCCTGATCCGTGCCAAGCTCGATGTGCTCGCCGAGGAGGCGTTCGATCAGCTCGAACAGACCGGCGCCGCGGCCGGCGCGAAGTGGGGAGACCTGATCGCCGGCGTCTTCACCGCATCCGGGGATCTGGCGTCGGCATCGACCGGCGGCGTGCTGTTGTTCTCGGTCGTGTGCCAGCCCGTGCTTCGCTACATCAACAAGTACTGGAAGAACGAGCCTACGGTCGGCGTCAGACCCGGTGATGTCTTCATGTCGACGGACCCGCGCTTCGGCAACATTCACACGCCCGACCAGAACACGATCCTGCCGATCTTCGACGACGAGGGAAAGCTCGTGCTCTGGGTCGTCGTGATCGTGCACGAGGGTGAGAACGGCTCGGTCGAGCCTGGCGGCATGCCCTCCGCCGCGGAGTCGCCGTACATGGAAGGAATCCGCATGCCGCCTTGCAAGGTCGGCGAGAACTACCAGCACAAGAAGGATTGGGTCACGTACCTGCAGAACAGCGTCCGCGACCCGATGCTGCAGATCCAGGACATGAAGGTCCGGCTGTCGGCCTGCCTCAAGATGAAGGAGCGGATCGACGAGATCGCCAAGGAGTACGGCTGGGACGCTATCGCATCGACCTTGCGCTGGACGCTCGAGGACACGGAGGCCGAGGTGCGCCGCCGGCTGCAGGCCTGGCCGGAAGGCGTCGTTCGCTCGGTCGCCTGGACCGATTCGACGCTGCGCGAGAACGCGCTCATCAAGATCTCGCTCGAGGCGCGCAAGAAGGACGACGAGCTGATCCTCGACTTCCGCGGCACGAGCCCGCAGTTCGTCAACCGCTCGATCAACACGCAGCTGCACGCGCTGAAGGGCATGCTCGCGCAGGTGTTTCTGACGTTCGTGTGGCCGGACCTGCCGCGCAATCAGGCCGTGTTTGCGCCGATGCGCCTCATGAGCGACTGGGGCTCGGCGCTCGATTCGACGCCGGAAGCGCCGAACGCGCAGAGCATGATGACGTTCTTCCCGGGCTTCACGGCGCTGCAGATGTGCGTCTCGAAATTCCTCTACCCGACGACCAAGCGCTACACGAAGATCCTCGCGCCCTGGTACAACATGATCACGACGTTCATCTACGGCGGCGTGAACCAGTACGGGGAGACCGTCGGCAACCTGTGCGCCGATCTGAACGGCATGAGCGGCGGCGCGCGCGAGGACCAGGACGGCGAGCACTCGATCGCACCGATCTTCGCGGCGATGACCGACCTCGGCGAGAACGAGATCATCGAGGAGGAGACGCCGATCGTGAAGATCGTGCCGCACCGCCTGCTCGAGGACAACCAGGGGTTCGGCATGTTCCGCGGCGGCAGCGGTTACCAGGTGATCGGCACGGTGCGCCGCTCCGACATGTTCGGCTTCATGACCACCTGCACCGGTTCGAAGTTCCCGACCGTCTACGGGCTCTTCGGCGGCTACGGCGCGCCGTCCTACCCGCTCTGCAAGATCAAGGGCGTGAACGCGTTCGACAAGCTGAAGGACCTGCCGGAATCGGAGTGGACGATTCCAGGACTGATGAACGGGCAGCCGTTCGAAGGCGCGAAGTACTCGACGCACCACATGGGCATGCAGTTCGAGATCGCCAAGCAGGGCGAGCTCTACATGATCTGCCAGGGCGCCGGCGGCGGCTACGGCGATCCGCTCGATCGCTCGCCCGAGTCCGTCGTGATGGACCTCCGCGACGGCCTGATCTCGGAGCGCACCGCGAAAGAGATCTACTTCGTCGCATACGACGAGCGGACGCTATCGGTCGACGTCGAAGGCACCGAGAAGGCGCGGCAGACCGAGCGCGAGCAGCGGAAGCAGCGCGGGCGCCCGTTCGACGAGTTCGTCAAGGACTGGGTGACCGAGGAGCCGCCGCAGGGCCTGCCGTACTACGGGCCGTGGGGCGATCGCGAGACGATCTACCTCGGCGACCCGTCGAACAAGGTCGCACGCGGCACTTGCCTGGGCATCACCATGACGGATCCTCGAGAGGTGCGGATCACCGAGCTCGAACAGAAGCTGCGGGACCTCGGCGTCGAACTTGCGAAATAGACGATGCTCGACGGCAAGCAACGCTCCGTCTGGGTGCGCGTCGCTACGGGAATCGAAACGCTCTCGGGTCTCGGCCGAGGCGTCTGGAACGAGCCAGCGGCCGGCCGAAACGCGCTACGCGAGCTGCTGTCGGTCCTGCCGGTGACGCACGTGCAGGTCGACCTCGCGGCGCTGCGCGGCCGGAGCGACCCGGCGGCCGATTGGAGGATTGTGCTCGCGCGCGGCGCGGGCTGGGCAGACCTGCTACGGGAAACAGCGGCGGCGACGGCGGACGCGGTCCGGGGCCGTGCAGCCTGGGGCCTCGGGATGCCGAACCCGGCTTTGGTCGCCGCCGAGCTCGGCGACTCGAGTGAGCGCGGCGTGCTCAAGGCGGGTCTGCAGCTCGCGGGCTTCCTCCAAGGATTTCGCGAGGCGGGGATGGCCTTCGTCACGCTCGACCTCGCCGGCGGCGCCGTGGCGGATAAAACGGCCGCGCCACTGCTGCGTAACGCCGAGTTGTACGGCTGGCGGCGCGCCGTCGTGCTCGGGGATGTCGCACAAAGGGTCGCCGGGGCGGAGATCCGTCTCGGGAGCGGGCAAGACTACCCGACCCTGCGCGACGCCTGGGAGAAGGGCGAGCTCGTCGGCGGCGGGCTCGACGGGGCGTTCTGGACCGGCCAACCCCTGCCGCGACCGGCACCGGCGCGCGCTCTCCTCTTCGGTGCGATCCCCGAAGGCCTCGAGGCCGCCGCGATCGTCACCGCCGGACGGCTGCTGCGGGAGTGGATGGAATGACGATGCTCGACTGGCCAATCGAACGCTGGACTCTCGTCGAGCTCGTGCGTCGCCAGGCCGAGCGTTACGGCGAGCGCGAGTTTCTGCGCTTCGAAGATGGCTCGGTGACCTCGTTCGCGGAGCTCGACCGGCAAAGTACACGCATCGCCCATGCTCTCGCGGCCCGCGGCCTCGGCCGCGGCGACAGATTGCTCGCCCTCTTGTTGAACGGTCCATCGTTCCTGCCGCTGCTCCTCGGCGCGAACAAGCTCGGCGCCGTGTTCGTTTCGGTGAACACGGAGCTCAAGGGCACATTCCTCGAGCACCAGATTCGCAACAGCGCGCCGCGGATCCTCGCCGTTGATCGCGAGCTCGCGCGGGCGTTCGCGGGAATCGATCTCTCCGATGTGGCGTGCACGATTGTCGTCGGCGAAGGCGACCATTCTTTGGATGCCCTGCGCGGCGTGTCCAGCGTATCGTTCGGAGAGCTGCTCACGCCCGGGCCGGCCGCGGGATCGCTCGTGGAGCCTGCCGCGCGCGACCTCTCCACCGTGATCTATACCTCCGGGACTACGGGCCCCTCGAAAGGCGTGCTCATGCCCCACGCGCACGTCGTGCTCATGGGCTACACCCTGGCTCGCCGGCTCGGGCTCGGCGAAAACGACGTCTATTACGTGTGCATGCCGATGTTTCACTCCAACGCGCTGTTCATGCAGGTGGTGGGCTCGCTCCTTGCGGGCGCGAGGGCGTTCGTAGTGAGGCGCTTCAGTCCCTCGCGTTGGCTCGACGACGTGCGGAAGAGCGGAGCGACGTTCACCAACGGGCTTGGCGTGATTCCGGAGTTCATCTTCCGCCAGCCGCCGACTCCGCACGACCGCGATCACAAGCTGCGGGCGATGATGGCGGTGCCGATCGCCGCGGAGTGGGGGACGGCCTTCGAAGAGCGATTCGGCGTGCCGCTGGTACAAGGCTACGGGATGACCGAGATCAACATCGTCGCCTACAGCGCGCCGGGTGATCCGCTCGAGCCCGGATGCGCGGGCGCGATCCTTGACGACTTCTTCGAGGTGAGGATCGTCGATGCCGACGATCGAAGCGTCCCGGACGGCCAGGTCGGCGAGATCGTGGTTCGCCCGAAAGAGCCTTGGTGCTTCATGGCCGGCTACCAGCGCATGCCCGAGAAGACGCTCGAGGCTTGGCAGAACCTCTGGTTCCATACCGGCGACGCGGGCCGCATCGATTCGCGGGGCCGCCTGTTCTTCGTCGACCGCATCAAGGATTGCATCCGGCGGCGCGGCGAGAACATTTCGTCCTTCGAGATCGAGCAGGTCATCGCGGCGCACCCGTTGGTGGCGGAAGGCGCCGTGGTGGCCGTCAAGGCGACCGACCAAGGCGGCGAGGACGAGATCAAAGCGTGCGTAGTTTTGAAAGCCGGGCAGACTCTCGCCCCGGAGGCGCTGCTCGACTACTGCCAGGAGCGTATGCCGCGATTCGCGATCCCGCGCTTCGTCGAGTTCGTCGAGGCGCTGCCCAAGACCGCCACCGGTAAGCTGCAGAAAGAGGAATTGCGTCGGCGAGGTCGAGGCACGGAAGCCTGGGACCGCGAGGCTGCGGGCTACGTGGTCCGGCGATGAGCGATGCTCTCGAACGGTGGATCGAGGACGCGGACGGAAGCACGGCGCGCCCCTGCTTACGCGTCAGGCTGACCCGGCTGAGACGATCGACGCCTACATAGAGGACGAAAGGGGAACGACGATGGATTTTTTTCGCGTGTGTGGACTTCGGCGCAGCATCCGCATCTTCGATCGCAGGAAGCCGGTGGAGCGGGCGGCGATCCAGCGGATCCTCGAAGTCGTGCGCGTGGCGACGAGCTGCCCCGGCAACCTTCAGCCGTGGCGGGCCATTGTCATCGATCAGGACAAGCTCACGGCCGCCGACCGTAAGACCCTGCTTGCAGCTGACAACTACCAAGCAGCGCATGCGCAGGCGCCGATCTGGATCTATTGGTGCGCGGACACGGACGCGGCGCGCCCCGACACGTTTCGCGCGCGCGTACACGAGCTCATCGACGTCGGCGCGATGCCGACCTACTACGGCTGGACGCACGAGACCGTCGACGGCTCGATCCTGCGCGGCGAGATCGCGCCCGAGGGGATGGCGAACATCGAGCAGATCATTCACGGCATGCCGCTCGAGATGAGCGCGATGATCGCCCGGCAGGAAACCGTCGGCGCCTGCGCGATCGCCCTACTCGCGGCGGTGAACGAAGGTCTCGGCACCTGCCTTCATAGCTGCCACGGTGCAGACAAGGTCCAGGACGTCCGCCGAGTGCTCAAGCTGCCCGAGGCGTGGAACACGATCTGGGT
>JBEVNX010000041.1:0-5066 GCA_040507895.1 Binatia bacterium
CTCCAGCCGTGCCTCAAAAAGGAGGTTCATTTCTTTGGCCGGGGCAAATAGGCGTCGGAGATGATGCGCTGCTGGATCTCGGAGGTGCCCTCGAAAATCCTGGTGAGGCGCGCGTCCCGCCAGTAGCGCTCGAGGGCGAACTCGCTGGTGTAACCCGCGCCGCCGTGGATCTGGATGCCTTCGCTCGTCACCTTCTCGGCCATCTCGCTGGCGAGGTACTTCGCCATCGACGCCTCGACATCGTTGCGATGTCCCTGGTCGGCGTTGTTCGCGGCGGCGTAAGTCAGGTGGCGCGCGGCCTCGATCTCGGTCGCCATCCAGGCGATCTTGAAGCGGATGGCTTGGAAGTCGCCGATCGGCCGCCCGAACTGCTCGCGCGTCTTGGCGTAGGCGATCGAGTCCTCGAGCGCGCCGCGCGCCAGGCCGACGGAGCGCGCCGCGGTGTGGATTCGCGCCACCGACAACCAGCCTGCCGTGCGCTTGAAGCCCGCCGAGGCGTCGTCGTCATCGCGGCCGGTCAGGATGTTGCCCTTGGGGATGCGAAAATCGTTGAACGACAGCTCCCACGTCTTCCAGCCGTGATAGCCGATCTTGCGCATCGGCGTGCCTTCGACTCCCGGCGGCAGCTTGCCGCGCTCCTTCGGGATCAAGAACTGGGCGATGCCGGCGTGGCGGTGCTCGGGATCGTACGGCTTCGCGCGCGCGACCAGAACGAGGAAGTCGGCGCCGTCGGCGAACGTGCACCACATCTTCTGGCCGTTGATGACCCACTCGTCGCCGGAGAGCTCGGCGCGGCAGCGGATCGAAGCGACGTCCGAGCCAGCGTGCGGCTCGGACAACGCGAAGGCGCCGAGACACTCGCCCTTCGCCATCTTCGGCAGCATCGTGCGGCGATGCTCTTCACTGAACCCTCCGCCGAGGCCATTGCCGCGCGCGATGATGCTCGCCACGCTCATCCAGGCGCGCGCCAGCTCCTCGGTCACCAGCACGTACTCGAAGATGCCGAGACCGAGGCCGCCGTATTCCTGCGGAATGAGGATGCCGAAATAGCCGAGCTCGGCGAGCTTGTCGCGCAGCGACATCGGAATCTCGCCCTGCACCGGGTCGAGCTCGTTGGCGACGGGCAGCACCTCCTTCATCGCGAACTCGCGGGCCGATTCGAGGATCGCCTGGCGCTCGTCGGAGTAGTACGCGGCCGGAACGCGCTCGAGCACGCCGGTGAGTGCGCTCATCCCGTCTCCTTCTTGGCGACGAGATTCGTGCGCCGGAAGCTCACGACCATCTCGCCCCGCTGGTTTCGCCCCTCCGTCTTCCACGTCACGATCCCAAAGTTCGGGCGGCTGTCGGAGTCACGCTTCGAGACCACGGTGCTCTTCGCGGTGAGCGTGTCGCCCGGATACATCGGCATCGCAAATTCCACTTGCTCGACGCCGAGGAACGGCCCGCCTGCTTCCGACAGATCCTCGACCGACATTCCGACCGCCGTGCACAGCACCAGCAGCGGGTCGATGACGACGCCCGGATGCCCGTGCGCACGCGCGTACTCGGCGTTGAAGTAGAGTGGGGTGAAGCGCAGCGCGAGCGTGGCGAACAGTGAGTTGTCGCCCTCGCCGAAGGTGCGCCCCCAGTGGTGCTCGAAGACGCGCCCCTCCGCGAAGTCCTCGAAGCGATGCCCTTTGGCGCAGAGCAAGAAGGAATCGAAATCGGGGTCGTCGGCCATGGCTCGCGTTCCGCCGATCGTGCCCGCCTATGACACATTTCTCGATCGGTCAATCGAGAAGCTCGAAGCCGGGCATGCCTCCGGCAGCGGCCGTTGCGTCGCACGCAATCGAAGTGCGCAGTCCGAACCAATGATCCGCGGCGAGATCTTGCCAGGAACGCCCGAGGAGACTAATCGCTCGAGAGAATCGCAACGAAGGAGGACCCGAGATGGAAGCCACCGCGGCCGTCGCCGGCCACTACGGGAAGGAGAGGCTCCTCGAAACGATCCTCGACGCGCTGCGTGCCGCGGGCAAAGATCCCGATCGGCTCACCGTCGAAGACCTCACCGCCTTTGACCATTTTCATCTTCGCGGTCGCGACGCGACGCTCGAGCTCCTTCGCCTCGCAGGCCTGCGGGCTGGCGAGCGCGTGATCGACGTCGGCGGCGGCATCGGCGGGCCCGCTCGCACGCTCGCCGAAGCCGGCTGCTCGGTCACCGTGCTCGACCTGACCGAGGAGTTCTGTCGGACCGGGGCGGCGCTCAACGAACGAGTCGGCCTCGGCGACCGCGTCACGTTCCGCCACGCGAGTGCGCTCGACATGCCGTTCGAGGACGGAGCGTTCGACGCGGCGTGGACGCAGCACAGCTCCATGAACATCGAAGACAAGGAACGGCTCTACGCCGAGATCGCGCGCGTGGTGCGGCGCGGCGGACAGCTCGCGATGCACGAGATCATGGCCGGGGCCGAGGGGCCGCCGCACTTCCCGGTGCCGTGGGCGTCGGTCCCGACGATCAGCTTCCTGCGCGCTCCAGACGCCGTCCGCAGGCTCCTCGGCGCCGGTGGATTTCGCGAGCGGGTCTGGCGTGACGGCTCCGCCGCGGCGCTCGCTTGGCTCCGTGAGCGGCTTGCCGCCGCGCCGCCGTCCCCGCCACCGCTCGGTCTTCACCTGCTGCTCGGTCCCGCCGCGGGCGAGATGCTTCGCAACGTCTCGCGGAACCTCGAGGAGCGGCGCATCGCCGTCATCGAGGCCGTGCTCGAGCGGGAGTGAGGCGCGCAAGTTGCCGATGATCGCACCCGTGATCGTCACGTTGGTGAGCAGCTGGTCTTTGGTGAAGCGACGCTCGACATCGCCGTCGCAATCAGTCCGGGCCCGGAATTTCTCGATGATCCACGCGGCGAGCCCGACGGGCGAATCGTTCAGCGCGTAAGAGAGGGTTTGCGGCTTCGTTCCCTGAATCCGCTGGTAGCCGCTCTCCTCCTTGACGAATCGACGCGCGTGGGCGAGGTCGGCCAGCTCCTCGGCCGTCAGCCCTTCGTCCAAACGCGGCTGAGTCTCGTCGCCAAACGCGATCATCATGTTGAGGTGTATGCCGAGGCACCCGCCCGGGGTGGCGCGCGCCGAGGTAGGTCGTGACCCTCGCTCCCCAATCGCCGCCTTGCGCCGCGAAGCGCTCGTAGCCGAGCCCGGTCATCAGCTCGGCCCCCGTCGCCGCGATGCGCTCGGGATCCATGCGGGGCGCACGCGGGTGATCCGAGAATCCGTAGCCCGGCATCGAGGGGGCGATCACGTCGAAGGCGTCGAGAGGGTCGCCGCCGTGCCGCGCGGGATCGGCCAGGGGACCGATGACGTCGACGAACTCCGCGATCGACCCCGGCCAGCCGTGCGTGATGAGCAGAGGTCGACGACGCCGAGTCTCGAGAGGACGTGGGCCGCCCCGATCTAGCTAGGCGGTTCCGCCTCGCGTGACTTGCTTGACGAGCATGGCCGTGATCCCCGCGAGCGCGGCCTTAGCCAGAGGAGATGCGAGCAAGCCCGGAAGCGCGCTCGACCCGGTCGCTTGGGCGGGGAGCCACCCCCGCCGAGGATGTCTCGGAGCAGGCCCCGTGTTTGGTGCAGGCCGCTGAGCACCTGGCCGAGCGATCTCGGATCCGCGTCCACCTGCCGGGGCAGGGCCACCTGCTTGGCCTGCACTCGCTCCCGGAGCATTCTGACGAACGCCGCGCGCTCCTCCGGGGATAGGCGCGCGAGCGCGTCCTGTGCGGCCCGCGCATACAGGTCCTGGGGCACGGCGTGCGCCACTTGGCTGTAGCGATCGACGACCCCGTGGTCCGTGTACCCCTCGGAAGGATGTCCCTGCGACGGGGGGCACCGTGGTCGCCCGACGCGAGGGATATTGCGCCGAGTCGCCATCCGAGCTGTGATGGCGTGGCGTGGTTCACGGAAACACCCTCGGCCTGGCGCCGAGCGAGCTCGATTCCCTCGAGCGACTCTACCGTCGGCGCGTGCCGCCCGACCGCGTGACGAGCCCGGAGCTCGCACGGGCGCTCACCGAGCGCTCCGCGGCAATCGGTCGCCAAGTCGGCGTGCTGATCAACCGGCGCGGCCAGATCGAGTCCGTCGTCGTCGGCGACGCCGGGAAGATCTCGCTGCCCGATCTCGGCCGGCAGCGCGCGGGCGTCGGGCGACTGCGCGGCCTGCGCTTGGTCCACACTCACCTACGCGGCGAGCCGCTGACGCGTGACGATCTCGTCGACCTGGCGATGCTGCGGCTCGACTTGGTCGCCGCGATCGGCGTCGAGGGGGACGGACTGCCCGGCATGGTGCACCTCGCCCACGTCGTACCCGATCGACCCGACCAACCGGTCGACGCGCGGCCGCTGTGGGAAACGCTCCCCGCGATTCGCTTTCACGATCTGGACGTCGACTTCCAGGCGCTCGTCTCGTCGCTCGAGGACGAGATCGCGCGCTCCACGCGGTTGCGCGCCCCGGGCGGCAAGAACCGCGCGGTGCTCGTCGGCGTCGCCTCCGGCCCGCGCCGCCAGGCGCAGGAGTCGATGGACGAGCTGAAGGAGCTCGCTCGCACCGCCGGCGTCACCGTGCTCGACACGGTGCTGCAGACGCGCCGGCCCGATCCGCGCACGCTGCTCGGCAGCGGCAAGCTCGAGGAGCTGAATCTACGCTGCATGCAGTACGGCGCCGAGCTGATCGTCTTCGATCAGGATCTCACGCCCTCGCAGCTGAACGCGATCGCCGAGGCCACCGAGCTCAAGGTCATCGATCGCACGCAGCTCATCCTCGACATCTTCGCGCAGCGCGCGAGAAGCCGCGATGGCAAGCTGCAAGTCGAGCTGGCGCAGCTCCGCTATCGATTGCCACGCCTGCGCGGCAAGGGGGACGCGATGAGCCGCCTCGCCGGCGGCATCGGCGGGCGCGGACCGGGCGAGACCAAGCTCGAGGAAGATCGCCGCCGGCTGCGCGAGCGCATCCATCGGCTCGAGCGCGAGCTCGAAGCGATCGCCGTCAGTCGATCGATGCGGCGAAAGCAGCGCGGCCGAAAGCAGCTACCGGTGGTCAGCATCGTC
>JBEVNX010000150.1:0-8391 GCA_040507895.1 Binatia bacterium
CTGAGGCGGGCGCTCGTCCCGATTAATCACCGAGCCGACGCCCCTTTCACCGGCCGGGCGCTGGGCGACAACTACTATCGGCGCCTCGAGGATCAGTACCGCGACACCACCCCTTCCGTGGTGGTGATCGACAATTTCCTCTCGGCGGAGGCGCTGGCGGCTCTGCGCCAGTTCGCGGAGGAGGCGACCGTATGGAAAGTCGCCTACAAGCACGGCTACCACGGCGCGCTGCTCTCAACCGGGTTCTGCCCGCGGGTCCTGCTGGCGATTGCCGATGAGCTGCGACGGGCCATGCCCGAGGTCGTCGGGCCGCACCCGCTGTGGCAGGGCTGGGGGTTCAAGTACGACCAGCGGATGCAGGGCATCTCGCTCCACGCCGACTTCGCGCGCGTCAACGTCAATTTTTGGATCACCCCCGACAGCGGCTGCGACGATCACGAAGTGGGCGGGATGGTGGTCTACGACGTCCGGGCCCCGGCGAGCTGGGGATTCCAAGACTACAACGCTGCGGACGGCGGAAAGATCAGCGCATTCCTCGAGACGCACGGCGCCAAGGCGAGGCGGGTCCCCTACCGTGAAAACCGCTGCGTGATGTTCGATTCGAGCTTGTTCCATGTCACCGACACGCTCCGCTTCAAGCCCGGCTACACCAACCGCCGGATCAACGTTACGCTGCTCTATGGCATCGGCCTGAGAACCGGCTAGGGGCGAGCGCCGTCGGGCCCGGCCGTTGTGCGAAGCAACCGCACGATGCTATATTTCCCCACTTTCCGACGTTCACGTTCGTCGATCTTCCGCAACGAATGAGCTGTCCGCGCATCGCGACTTGGGGGCTTTGGCGTAGCTCGCGCTTCTGGCGCCGCTAAGCTCGAATCGCTCGCGCGCGCCCCGCGCGCACCCCGCAGGTCCCGCTAGCCACGCGGAAAGAGGGCAGCTCATGACCGAAACCGAATTCAAGCGGCTTGCCGCCGAAGGCTTCAACCGGGTACCGCTGGTGCTCGAGACCTTCGCCGACCTCGACACGCCGCTCTCCATCTATCTCAAGCTCGCCGCGAGGCCGTACTCGTACCTGCTCGAATCGGTACAGGGCGGCGAGCGCTTTGGCCGCTACTCCTTCATCGGCCTGCCGGCGCAGGGCCGGATCGTCGTACGCGGGCACAAGGTGCTCGTCATCCACGGCGAGAGCGTCGCCGAGGAAGCCGATACGCCCGATCCGCTCGAGTTCGTCCGGACCTACCTCGCGCGCTACCGGGCCGCGCCGCTCGCCGGCCTGCCGCGATTCGCGGGCGGGCTCGTCGGCTGCTTCGGGTACGACACCGTGCGCTACATCGAGCCCCGGCTCGACGCGCGGCTGGAGAAACCCGACCCGATCGGGACGCCCGACATCGTGCTCCTGCAGTCCGAGGAGATCGCGATCGTCGACAACCTCGCCGGCAAGCTGTACCTCGTCGTGTACGCCGATCCGCGCAATCCGCACGCCTACGCGCACGGCCGCGAGCGGCTGCGCCAGCTGCTAGCGGCGTTGCGCGAGCCGGTCGCCATCCCGCCGCACGGACCGATCGTCGCCCACCAGCCGCAGTCGGGATTCGGCGAGGCGAGCTTTCTGCAGGCGGTGGCGCGGGCGAAGCGCTACATCTTCGACGGCGACGTCATGCAGGTACAGATCGCGCAGCGCCTGTCGCGCCGCTTCGCCGGCGAGCCGCTCGCGCTGTACCGCGCGCTGCGGACGCTGAATCCGTCGCCGTACATGTTCTACTTCGACTTCCGCGATTTCCACGTCGTCGGTGCCTCGCCCGAGATCCTGGTTCGGCTCGAAGGCGAGAAGGTGACGCTGCGTCCGATCGCGGGCACCCGCAGGCGCGGCGCGACGCCGGAGGAGGACCGCGCGCTCGCCGACGAGCTGCTCGCCGACCCGAAGGAGCGCGCCGAGCACGTGATGCTGATCGACCTCGGCCGCAACGACGTCGGACGCGTGAGCGAGATCGGGTCGGTACGGGTCACCGACCAGATGGTGATCGAACGCTACTCGCACGTGATGCACATCGTCTCGAACGTCGAGGGGCAGCTCAAGCCGGGCCTCGACGCGCTCGCGGTCCTGCGTGCCACGTTTCCGGCGGGGACGGTCACCGGCACCCCCAAGGTGCGCGCAATGGAGATCATCGAGGAGCTGGAGCCGGTCAAGCGCGGCCTCTACTCCGGCGCGGTCGGGTACATCGGCTATCACGGCGACATGGACCTTGCGATCGCAATCCGCACGGCGGTCCTGAAGGACGGGATGCTGCATGCGCAGGCCGCGGCCGGCATCGTCGCCGACTCGGTGCCCGAGAGCGTGTGGAACGAAACGAACATCACGGCGCGCGCGCTGCTGCGCGCGGCGGAGATGGCGAGCGCCGGGCTCGATTCGAGGTTGGAGTGAGCCCCTATGCCGACCGGGGTTCGCGCTGCAAGCGGCTCACCCGCAGCGGCCCCTCCCAGCCGCATCCGAGCGCAACACAGCGGAAGCGCTGCCGGGGCGAAACGACACTGACCAGTCTGTCGAGCGCTCGACGTCGAACGCGCACCACCGCGCCCTGGCAATGCGGGCAGCGATAACCGCCTTCGGGCTTGCTGCCATACGCGGCCGAGCGATCGGGCATGTGGGGGTACCTCTCCCTGAAGCTAGTGTGCGCTCCTTCTTGGGACCACGCCAGTTGGGAAAAGTTGTAGTGCCGCGCGTGGCGGGGCCCCGATTTCTCCACCGCGGAATCGGCCGGAAGGACGAACCGGTCGCCCCTCGCCCCAAGGGATTACCCGCAGGACTTGCCCGCGGCCGCTGCGAACGCCGTAGAACGATGGATGGGCTAGTCTTCCAGCCCCGACCGCTGGCCGCGGGGTGAGGATTACCAGCGAGCAATCAATCGAGAAAATGCTGTCCGAGAAGTTCCGAACCGCGAAAGCGTTGCGCGCGAGCGGGCAGGACGCCGCGGCGGTCGCGCTGGTCCGGTCGAGCACCATCGCTTCGGACGAAGACGCGTTCGAAGCGATCGTCTGCTGCTTCGCCACCGGCAATCTGTCCGAGGCGACGCGCATCCGCGATGGCCGCGAGTGGACAGCGTCGTGGGCCGGCAGAGCGAGTGAGGCCATCGTCGAGGCGATGATGCGAGGAGACCGCGGCAAGGCGCTCGCCGCGGCGGAAGCCGCAATCCGGTCCGGGCAGGCCAATTTCGACGCGACGGCGATCTATCTGATGATGCTGAAGGAAAACGGTCGGGTCGACGATGCTTATCGGTACGTCCTCGAGCACGTGCCGCATCCGCCGTCGGAGGAAAACCTGCTCCTCACCGTGGTCAGCGACGTCGCGGCGGCGAAGGACGATTGGGCGCTCGCGCGTTCGTCGGCGCTGATCGCCTTCGCCGGGAATCCGAACAACTTTCGCGCGCTCCTTGCGCTCAGCTTCGCCGCGCAGCGCTTCCGCCACCTCGAGGAGGCGCTCGGCTACGCCAAACGCGCGGACAAGCTCGCGCCCCAATCGCCGGCGGTGGCCCTCCAGTTGATGAGCTGCCTGAACGACGCAGGCGATCACTACGACGCAATCGCTGTCTTCGAGCGACTGAAGAGCGCGAACAACGCCGGCCCGCAACTCCACGACCAGCTCGGCGCGGCCTACCACGGCCTCGGCAGGTTCGACAACGCGCTCGAGGCCTACGGCGCGTCGCTGCGATTCGGCAGCAGATCGATCGCCGCGATACGCGGGCTCCTGGCGCTCGCCCTGGAAACGGGCAATCACATAGGCGTCGAGCGGTTGATGATTGAGTACCGGCGCGAGGTTGAGGGCGACGCCGAGGCGCTCCTCCTGCTCGGGCTGATCGCGCTCGCGGAAGGCGATCGAAATCGCGCGTACGACATCTTGAGCAGGGCGACCGCATTGACCGTGAGCTGGACGGTTGGAAATCAGCTCCTCGACTGGCCCGTGCGCGAGCCGCGGATCCGTCACGACTACGAGCAGCTCGAATTGCTGCAGCGACGCGGCAAGCTCGGGGAGAGCGCTACGCGTGCGCTGTCGGTGCTGGGGCACTATTACGGACTGACCGGAGATCCGGGCGCGGTGTTCGCTCCGGAGGGAGCGGAGGCCGGATTCCTGCGGCGGGCGCTGGTCCCGCTTCACCACCGACCCGATGTCCCCTTCGCCGGCCGGGCGCTGGGCGAGAACGACTATCGGCGCCTTCAGGATCAGTATCGCGATACCCGGCCCTCGGTCGTCGTGATCGACAATTTCCTCTCGGCGGAGGCGCTGGCGAATCTGCGCCAATTCTCGGAGGAGGCCACCGTCTGGAAAGTTGCCTACAAGAGCGGCTACCACGCCGCGTTGCTGTCAACGGGGTTCTGCCCGCGGGTCCTGCTCGCGATTGCCGACGACCTTAGACGAGCCATGCCCGATGTCGTCGGCCCTCACCCGCTATGGCAGGCTTGGGGTTTCAAGTACGACCAACGGATGCAGGGGACCGCGCTCCACGCCGACTTCGCCCGCATCAACGTCAACTTCTGGATCACTCCCGACGACGCGTGTGACGATCACGAGGTGGGCGGAATGGTGATCTATGACGTCCGGGCTCCGGCGAGCTGGAGCTATCGGGACTACAACGCGGCGGACGGCGGAAAGATCAGCGCATTCCTGCAGACCAACGGCGCGAAGGCTACGCACGTCCCCTACCGCGAGAACCGTTGCGTGCTGTTCGATTCGAGCCTGTTCCACGCGACGGATACGTGCCGCTTCAAGCCCGGCTACACCAATCGCAGAATCAACGTCACGTTGCTCTACGGTATCGGCTTGAGAACCGGCTAGGAGCGTGCTGTGGTCCTGATGATCGACAACTACGACTCGTTCACCTACAACCTCGTCCAATACCTCGGCGAGCTCGGCGCGGACGTCAAAGTGATGCGGAACGACGAGGCCGGCCTCGACGAGATCGAGCGCATGCAGCCTGACAGAATCGTCATCTCGCCCGGTCCTTGCTCGCCGAACGAGGCCGGGATCTCGCTTGGCCTGATCGGGCGGCTCGGCGGCGCGGTCCCGATCCTGGGCGTCTGCCTCGGCCACCAGGCGATCGGACAGGCGTACGGCGGCAAGGTGGTGCACGCGAAGACGCTGATGCACGGCAAGACCTCGCCGATCCATCACGCGGGGCAGGGCGTGTTCGCGGGGCTGCCGAGCCCGTTCACGGCAACGCGCTATCACTCGCTCGCGGTCGAACGCACGTCGCTGCCCGACTGCCTCGAAGTGACCGCGTGGACCGAAGACGGTGAGATCATGGGGCTGCGTCATCGCAGCCTGCCGGTAGAAGGCGTGCAGTTCCATCCGGAGGCGATCCTGACCGAGCACGGGCACGCGCTCCTTGGAAATTTCCTCGGCCGACCGGGTCGGCAGTGATCGCCGGCCGGAAACGATACGATGGCAATCGGGCCGTGGTGCCCGTCCGGAGGACGCGCTCGAGCGGTTTCGTAGCGACCTCCGGGAGATTGCTCCGAGTCGAGCCGAGCGCGAGGGACTAGCTAGGGAGCGGAGGAACGGATATGGCAATCACCGCACAAGAGGCACTGCAACGCACGATCGAGCACCGCGAAATCTTCCACGACGAGATGCTCGACCTCATGCGCCAGATCATGAGCGGGCAGATGTCGCCGGTGATGATCGCCGCGATCACGATCGGCCTGCGGGTGAAGAAAGAGACGATCGGCGAGATCACCGCCGCGGCGCAGGTGATGCGCGAGCTGGCGGCGAAGGTGTACACGAAGGATCCCGACAACCTGGTCGACGTCGTCGGCACCGGCGGCGACGCCGCGCACACGTTCAACATCTCGACCGCGGCGACGTTCGTCTGCGCGGCCGCCGGCGCACGCGTGGCGAAGCACGGCAACCGGGCGGTGTCGTCCAAGTCGGGCAGCGCCGATGTGATGGAGGCGCTCGGCGCGAAGATCGACCTCACGCCCGCACAGGTCGGCCGCTGCATCGACGAGGTGGGCGTCGGATTCATGTTCGCCCCGAACCACCACGCCGCGATGAAGCACGCCGCGCCGGTGCGTCGCGAGCTCGGCGTACGCACGATCTTCAACATCCTCGGACCGCTCACCAACCCGGCGATGGCGCCGACCCAGCTGATGGGCGTCTTCCACCCTGACCTCGTCGGCATCCAGATCCGGGTGCTGCAGCGCCTCGGCGCGCGCCATGCGATGACCGTCTACGGCGTCGAGGGCATCGACGAGATCTCGATCAGCGGCCAGACGATGATCGGCGAGCTCAAGGACGGCCGGATCGACGAGTACGCGATCCATCCGGAGGAGCTCGGGCTGCCGGTGCACGACCCGCGAACCCTCCGCGTCGGCAACGTCGAGGAGTCGCGCGCGATGGTGATCGCCGCGCTCGAGAACAAGGCCGGTTCGCCGCGCGACATCGTGGCGCTCAACGCCGGCGCGGCGATCTACGTGGCCGGCCGCGCCCCGAGTTTCCAGGACGGCGTCGAGCGCGCGTTCGAGACGATCAAGAGCGGCGCGGCGCGCGCGAAGCTCGACGAGTTCGCGCGCTTCACCCAGCAGGTCGCCAAGGACTGAGCCCGGAGTGCACGCCCACGATGACTGACGTGCTCACGCGGATTCTGGCGGTGAAAGCCGGCGAGCTCGCCGCTGCGCGCGGGGCAGTCTCGCCAGCGGAAATTGAACGGCGTGCGCAGGGCGCTCCGCCACCGCGCGACTTCGTCGGCGCGCTGCGCGCGAAGCTCGACGCGGGCCGCCCCGCCGTCATCGCCGAGATCAAGCGCGCGAGCCCGAGCCGGGGTGTCCTCAGGGTGGATTTCGATCCGCCGGCGATCGCGCGCTCGTACGCGGCGAACGGCGCAGCCTGCCTGTCGGTGCTGACCGACGCGACGTTCTTCCAGGGTGCGGACGAGCACCTGCGCGCCGCGCGCGCCGCGTGCGCGCTGCCGGTGCTGCGCAAGGACTTCGTGATCGATCCGTACCAAGTGTTCGAGTCGCGCGCGATCGGTGCGGATTGCATCCTCCTGATCGTCGCCGCGCTCGAGGACGCGCAGATGATCGGGCTGGAGCGCACCGCGCGGGCGCTCGGGCTCGCGGTGCTCGTCGAGATCCACGACGGAGCCGAGCTCGAGCGTGCCATGCGACTGAGGACGCCGCTCCTCGGGATCAACAACCGCAATCTCCGAACGTTCGAGACGAGCTTAGAAACCACGCTGAATTTGCTCCCGCGCGTGCCGGCAGGCCGGTTGGTGGTCACTGAAAGCGGCATCCTTGCCGCGGCCGACGTCGCGCGGATGCGGACGAACGGCGTCCACGCTTTTCTCGTGGGAGAGGCGTTCATGCGGGCCGCCGATCCGGGCGCCGCGCTCGCGACCCTCTTCGCGACGACGGCAGGGGGGCAGGGATGAGCGCGCTGCCGCCGAGCATCGATACCGCGCTCGCCGATGCGCGTGCGCTGCAATCATCGGGGCGGCTGCGGGATGCCGAAGCCGCATTTCGGACCGTGCTGGCATTCCAGCCCGACCATGCCGAGGCGCTCTGGTCGGTTGGCGTCCTGGCCCGCCAGCGGGGCGATTTGGGCGCCGCGACGGAAGCGCTCACTCGCGCTGCAGACTCGGCCCCACGGGAGCCAGCGGTCTGGCTCGAGCTCGCTGCGGTATATGCTGCTGCAACGCAGTATGCCGCGGCACGAAAGGCCGTCGGACGCGCGCTCAAAGTGAAACCCGACTGGGTGGACGCGCTCGCGCTGCTCGCCGAGATCGAGATTCGCGCGGGCGACGGGCAGGCGGCGCTCCCGCCGGCGCAACGGGTCCTCAGGATGCGACCCGACGTTGCGGCCGCTCACATGCTCTACGGCTCAGCGTGCGCCGTGGGTGGCCGGCTCGCGGACGCCGAAGCCGCCTTCCGTCGGGCGCTCGAGCTCGCGCCCGAGGATGTGTGGGCGACGGCGCAGCTCGCGAACGCTCTGCGCGATCAGGGGCGCTTCAGCGAGGCCGAGCCGCTCTACCGCGCCGCCCTCGAGCGGGCGCCGCAAGTGGCGGAACTCCGGGTCGAGCTTGGCGATGCTTACGTCAAGGCAGGGCGGCTCGACGAAGCCGAGCAGGCGTATCGCGAGGCGGTCTGGCAGCGACGCGATCTCGAAGCGGGCTGGACGAACCTCTTCGAGCTGGTGAAGCGGCGCGGCGACGTCGTGCGCATCGTCGAGGTCGCGCGCGACGCGGTCGAGGCTTTGCCTCGCTCTGCAGAGGCACGCGTCATGCAGTCGGCAGCGCTGATCGCGCAGGGCGACGTCGCCAGCGCCGCAACGATGCTCGAGGAGGCGCGCGCCGCTGGCATCGATTCGGCCCGGTTACGGGCTTCGCTCGGAAGTGCGCTGCGCGTCGG
>JBEVNX010000152.1:0-11834 GCA_040507895.1 Binatia bacterium
CACTCTCACGGGGTCGATCTCGCATCGCGAGCGCGCTCGAGCACCTCGCTGGGAGCTCCCAGATCGCGCCCATCGCTCGCGGCGCTACGAAGACGGCTCGCTTCAACCAGACGGTAGTCCTCGGTCTGTGCGCCCATGAGCCCCGCTTTCTCAGCGGAGTCCGGGAAGAAGTTTCGGCCGCTGCGCGAATACATCGAGGTCGTCGCGCCGCCGGCGCTGGGCCACGGGCCGATGAATGCGTTCTTCGTAACTACCGCCCCGGGAAAGTAGTGGTCGATCGCCTTGTCGCCAACGCCGGCGTCGCTGCCCGAAATGCCATATGCATTGTGCCAAACGATGTTGTCACGAAAGACGAAGCCACGGTTCGGCGGCGCTCCATCCGCCACTACGACCGACCCGGTCTGGGCAACCGTATTGTGCTCCACCACCAGGTCGCTCACGCCGGCAAGCACTTGGAGGAACGTGCCGCTCCCACCCCAGCGCTTACCGTCCACGTCATAGAACAGATTGTCGCGGATGGAGATCCTCTTGGTATCTGCGCTCGGGTGGTCGCTGTCATGGCCCAGCACGTTCACTCCCGAGCCGACGTGACGCACGACGTTACCGGCGAAGGTGACGTCCTCGACGGTAGACCACGGTGCGCTACCGTCCTGGTTGCGCACGGTGAAGAGAATCGCAAACCCGGTTTGAGACGCCGCCCAGTTGAACTCGAAAGTGTTCCTCTCGATGACGACGCGTCGCGCGTTCTTGAGCTCGAAAAGGTTCTTCACGCTCCAGGCAACTCCGGCGTAGCTCGGATCACCGGACTTCCAAGCGAGCTTCTTGCTGAATCGGTTGCCGCGAATCTCGATGTCGGAGGGAACCAAGCCGCCGATCGAGGGATCCGCGCCCCCGAACATCAAGTTCTCGCCCGCAGCCTCGATGTAGTTGTCCTCGATGAGAAACGGCCCCGGCCCGTTCCATCCGGCGATCGCCTGGGAGTCGCTTCCTTCTTCCTTGAAATCGGACAGGTACGATCCGACGATCGCGGTGGATGCGGAATTCAAAGCGATCCCTCGTCGACCCCCGCGGCGAGGATCGCCGTGCACGTAGCAGCGATCAAAGATGAAGTGGTGGGGTACTGCTTCCGGGGAAGTCTCGCGGTTGCCGAGCTCGACGAGGTTGTAGACGAACCGATCGTCCTGTGGCCGGATCTCGATGCGCTGGAAGCGGTAGTGATGTGCGCCCGGCGTGGTCGTGATCGCGGCATCCGACGTCGCCACGATCTTCGGCATGTGCGCTGCGTCGGCGGGCGTCACCCGGCCTTGCCGCAATCCCGAGGGCTCGGCCACGCTGCCGCGGATCGTAATCCACTCCTGCCCAGACTTTCGAGGTAGCGATACGGCTCCGTACGTCGCGCCGGCCTGCAAGGTGATTATGTCACCGGGCTTTGCGGCGTCGAGCGCGGCCTGCAGGTTTCCCCCCGCGGGGACCCGGACCTCGTGTCCCGACGGCTCGGGAACGGACGCATCCGCACGCGCGCGAGGCGGCTCGGGTCGTGGCGCGGGATTCTGCCGCGAATCGTCTGCCGTCGGCGGCGGTGCAGCCGCGAGGTTGATGCACGACGCGCCGATCAGTGCCACCAATAGGCTGACGGCGATTCTCGCCAGCATGTCTTCTCCCTTCTTCGATACACCCAACCCGGAGGGCAAGACGTTGCGCTCGTCAGGGTTTTACCGAGCGACTGGCGGTTGCGTCGCCGGTATCGCTTCGCCAACGCGAGTCAGCTCGAAGACGCGAAGCTGGTGTCGCGGATCGTCGCGGTTCTCGTATGCGAGCCGCAAACCGGGCGGCATCTCCCGCGAGTCGAGCAGCGCGAGCAAGGACCTCTCTGGGTGTGAGCGCTCGTCGACGATGAGATAGTCGATGTTCTCCCTGCGCGCATAGTCGAGAACCGTCGGCAGCGTTTCATCGGGCAGGTACCAATGCCTGCCGTCCGCGTAGTAGGCGGCCCAAGGCCCGCTCGCCATGATGAGCGCCGAGCGGGGACCGTGGTCACGGATCCATAGGCCGGCGATTTTCTGCTCGAGCGGCAGATCCTCCCACGGGCTCACCCGCCAGGGATACGCCAGAGACGCAAGCCTTGAGACGATCAGCACGGCGAGAACGGCGACGGAAGCGCCACGTCGTCCGCCCGGCAATCGGATTCGCAGGTTCGCTGCGGTGCGCGCCGACCACGACTCCACCTCGAGGATACCCTTCGCGACCCAACCGAGGAGGATCGGCAGCACGGGTACGAGATATCGCACCTCGAGGACCGTCAGAGCATATCCTACGAGCGATGCGACGAGGAAAACGGCGAGGTAGAGCTCCCGCGCGACGCGCCGGGCGCTCCACGGTCGCCGCATCAGGCCGATCAGCGCCACCGCCATGAACAGCGGCGGAAAGATCTGCGGGACAAATGACTGAAGCTCAGCCTTGATGCCCCGGGCGAGATGGCGCGTGACACGATCGTATCCTAGGCTCGAGCCGCGCGGCGCCTCTGGTGCTGGCTCGGACGCGGACGCAAGTGCGACCGGGAAAGAGGACGGCAGCCAAGCCCTCGTCGCCTCATGAAAGGCATCTCCGTAGAGAAGATCCTTCGGCGTTGCTAGCCCGTCTTCGGTGAGCCTCAGGATGTTCCGACCGGCATCACCTAACCGAACGTTCTGCATGAACTTCTGACTGATCGTCCACGTTCCCGTCTGGCGATGGAGAAAACCCATGTACGGCGCCGAGCAGGCCCCCACCGCCAGAATGAACAACAAGGTCTTGCGGAGAACGATCGCGAGCGGCGGACCGCCTCGAACGACCGCAGCGCCCCAGATCACGATCAGCGTCAGCGGCGCGTAACAGAGGGCTTCCGGCCGGGTGAGATACGCCAGGCCGAAGAGCAACCCCGAAACAAGCGCCGAGCTCGTGCCACGGCTTCGGGCCGCGTGCCAAGACGCGACCACGGCGCTCGTCAACAGTAACGTGTAGGTCGCCTCGGTCATCACCAGCGTAGAGATCTCGGTCAGCTCCGGATAGATGACGACCAGCAGCGCCGCGAGCGACGCGGCGCGCCGCCCGTACGACTCGCGCACGAGCACGTAGGCCGCGATGATGAGCAGCGTACCGCAGACGACCGAAACGAGGCGTCCGGCGAGCTCGAGATCGGGGACGAGGAGGGAGGCCATGCCGACGAGAAAAGGGTAGAATGGAGGCCAATACGTGCTCAGGCCGGTCGCGGGCTGCGCAGATACGAGGCGGCGACCCAGCCAGGCGTAGTACACTCCGTCGGTGTTGATCACGTACTGGTAGCGCGTGAGGAGCAGGCGGATCGCCAGGCCGACGGCTAAGTAGACGGCGAGCCGGGTCATCTCCGCCGATCGCAGACGGCGCGCCCGTGCGCTCGGTGCTTCGGTCACCGTCGCGGCGGGGGAATCGAGCTCGGCTTGGGTCGTCGCCATCGCGTCGTCTCTTCGCTCAGCGGTCGAGCGGCGATCCATTCGCCGAGTGACTGGCTCGCTTGCGTTCGAGGACTCTCATCACGCGATCCCCGACGTCGGCGACGCGCGCCTCCCAGGTCTCCGCCTTCATCGCCTCGGAGCGCTCCCGTCGCCGCGACGGCGAGTCCTCGGCGATCATGCGCTCGCACGCCGCCAGGAAGTCAGCGGGACCGTGGGCGATCGCGCACCAGGACCCGTACTTGCGGATCTCCGGCAGATCCGTGGCGACGACCGGCAGTCCCGCAGAGAGGTACTCTCGGAGCTTCATCGGATTGACGTTTCGTGTGAGCTCGTTCAGGCGGAAGGGGCACAAGGCGACGTCGAATCCCTTGCACCACTGCGGAAGCTCCTCATAGGGGCGCCGTCCGGGCAGCACGACGTTTTGCAGCGCCGCGAGCTCGCCCAGGCTCACGTTGGATTTGCCGACGACCGCCACCGTCCAGTCGGGCCGGGAGCGCGCCAGGAACGCGAGCAGCTCGACGTCGATCCAATCTTCGACCAGGCCGAAGAATCCGAGGATGGGCCGCGGGCGACCGACGAGCTCGGCCGGGAGACCGGTCGCTGGATCGAGCGCGAGCGCGAAGTGCCCTTGGTCAACGCCGTGCGGGGCGAGGTGCGTCTCGGGATTCCACTCTCGCTTGCGCTCCCAGAGCGCGCTCGAGGTCGTGAAGGCCACATCGACCTTGCCGAGCAACGAACGCTCCATGGTGGCCATCCGAGCGCCGTCGACGTGTGCGAACTCTGACCATTCGTCGGTGCAGTAGTAGACCGCCACTGACTCGCCAAAGCGGCCAACGTACTCGACCGCGTTCGGCAGGAACGTCCACAACTGGAAGTCAGCGAACCCGAGCCGACGCCGAAGCCGGGAGAACGTCTGCTCGAGGATCCGTCGATTGGCGGCGACGGCGAGCGAAGAATGGGGAAAAGGCAACACGATCGGCGTGTAGACCGTCAGACCGTCCGTGATCCGGGTCGGGCCCCGCGTGAAGGATCGCAGCTTGGCGACGAGCTTCGTCAGATCCCTGCGACTCGCGAAATCCGGCGTCCTCGTGCCGATCGAGTTCAGCCACAACACCCGATTCTCGCGCGCGAGCAGCCGCATCACGTGGTTGTTGGCGGTCGGGTCTTCGCTCCATTCCTTGGCGATGCAGATGATGTTCTGGCCCCGCATCATCGCCGGGCCGGATGGATGAGGCCGAGTCGGTAGTCCCGGTACGCTCCCGGATCGCCGTCCCGCCCGTCACAAGCGGCGAAGATCACGTTGACCATTTCGCGGGCGGTGAGGAAGTGCGTGCGTACTTGGTCCTCGAGCGCGAGCAGCTCACGCAGAAACAGCTGCGCGGGTTCACCGAACATCGCTGGCTCGTCGTACGGGTCCATGCCGTGGCAATGGAGCTTGACGAAGATCCAGTCCGGACGTCCGCGCACTCCGACCGCCGCGCTCTGCCAGAGGCGCAGCCGTGCGAGGGTCGGCGGGGCGTTGTACGTCAACGCGGCGTTCTCGATGTAGGGTCGCCACAGCGAGGACCCGTCCCTGCGCATCGCGAGTAGGAGGGGCCCCTGCACGATCAACGGCAATTGACGGACGCGCGAGCCGACGCGCAGATCCGACCCGTGACGGTGCGCGGCGCGTCTAGCGAGCGGAGGAGTACACTCGTATAGGGCATTGATCTTTCGCGTCTGAGCCGGGCTCGGCGCCGAAGGCAACGTGAAATCACCGTAGCAACCGGTCTCGGCGAGGATCTCGAGCTCGTCGTCGACGCCGCAAAAACGGCCATCACTGGAGTTCGCCAGCGCCCAGTTGCCGTGCACGAACGCGTAGCGCGGAGGGCCCGTGCCGTCGAGCCGGGAGAGGCAACCGTGGGTGACGAGGCGCTCGCGGAACTCGACGAGCGTGCGGCGCGTGTTGTCCGAAGCGTCCGGAGCCGAATGACCATGATGGAGGTGGATCTCGATCTCTCCCCACCCGTCCTGACAGTGCTCGGCGAGGCGCGACACCAGGCCGGCGTCATACTGCTCGGCCGGAAAGAAGTACGTGTGCCGAAACGGGCGACCCTCGACGTCGCGGTGGCGGTCCGCCATCTTCGGGTACTCGCAACACCAGCGCTCGAGACGCTGCTCCTGCTCGTCTCGCGACGCGAACAGATGCGGAGAGTCCGGCAGGATCCCCGGCTCGAAATGATCGGCGACTGCAATCAGCAAATGAATCGGGCGTACACGGGTCGCGCGTCGCACGACTCGCTGCCATACGCTCGTCGGAAGCCAACGAAGCGTGCTTCGCACCTTGTCCAAAGCCGATTCCGGCAGGTCCATGCTGCCGCGTCCAGTCAATCTACCCGCTCCCAGGTTGCGCTCTGTCGGCCCGTGAGAAAGCGAAAGAGGCCGACCAATGTGGCCCAATTGAGCAGACAGATGGCGTAGGGCACGCCGAGCGCGACCGAGCGCTTCTCGCCGTGCGCGACGAGGTGTCCGGCCCACGCCAGTGAATAGAACGCGAGCTGCAGCACGAGCGCGGCTCGGTAGAACCCGACGTCGGCTCGCAGCAGGCTCGCGACCGCGACGACCGCCAGCAACAATGGGCTCGAAAGCCGCAGTAGCTTGTGGGAGATCGTCTGGAACCAGATGCGGTTGCGGAGCGGATCGAGGAGCCAATGCTCGCGGGAGAGCAGCTGGAACGTTCCACCGATCGTGCGGGCCTTGCGCCGCAACTCGTCTCGACCGCTCGTCGCGACGTGATCGTAGGCTACCGCGCCGCGCACGAACACGACGCGGTATCCGCGCCGCGTCACGCGCAGCGGGACGAGTACGTCGTCGAGGATCGTGTCGGCAGGGATCGGCTCGAACAGCGCGCGACGCAGCGCGTAGATCGCGCCGGTGGCACCCACCGTGGAGTCGATCGCGCTTTCGCTCACGCGAATCAGCTTTTCGTAGCGCCAGTAGAAGCCGACGCCCTCCCCCGTTGGCGTGACCGCGCGCTCGTCGGCGGTGAGCACCAGCTCGCCGCTGGCCGCGCCCACGGCCGGATCGGCGAACGCCGCTGCCAGAGCCCGCAATGCGCCGACCTCGAAGCGCTGCCTCGCGTCCGCGAAGACGACGATATCGCCGCGCGCTAGCGGGACGACGTCGTTCAGCACCGCCGGCTTGCCCCGGCGCGCCGGGAACGCGAACACCCGCAGTCGCTCGTTCTCGCGCGCCTTCGCCAACTCCACGGTCCGGTCGCCAGACCCGTCGGAGGCAACGAGGATCTCCAGCCGCTCCGGCGGATAGTCGAGCGACGAGAGATTCTCGAGTCGCGCCTCGATGCGATGCTCCTCATCATGGGCAACCACTACCACGCTCACGGTCGGCGTCGCGGGCCGTGCATCCACCCGGCGCGGGCGGATCCGAGCCCACACGACGACCGCCAGGGGATACCCGACGTAGGTGTAGAGGAGCAGGAGCGTTCCGATCCAGAATGAAACGCGGATCGCGTCGACCTCTGTGGCCCACATGGGTGCTTCGGCGGCCTATCGCAGTGGCGCCATCACGCCGCCAGCGCGCACTTGTCCTTCAGGTCGCGGAGCACATCGCGAGCCGACTCGCCGTCGATGAACATGCGGTGCCAGATCTCCAAATTGACGAGTAGCCACAGCCGATCCCCGTGGTCTTCGACGCCGCGACGATGGCGCTCCACGAGGCGTCGCAACGCGTCACCGGCCAGCAGGCCGCGCCGCGCTGTCCGCTCGCTCAGCACGAACTCGTCGACGATCGGCGAGAAGGCCGAGCGCAGCCAATTCGAGATCGGCACCGGAAAGCCCATCTTGCGACGCGTGAGAATCTCGGGCGGCACGAGCCCGTCGAGCGCCTTGCGCAACACGAGCTTGGTCCGACCGCGCGAGACCTTGAAGCGCGCGGGAATCGTCGCCACGTGCTCGACGAGATGATGATCGAGAAACGGCACGCGGCTCTCGATCGAGGCGGCCATGCTCATTTGGTCCTGCTTCATCAGCAGCTCGACGAGGTAAGTCTGCAAGTCCACGTAGCTCAGTCTCTCGAGTGTTCCGCCCAGCGCCTCGTCGAACAATCTCAAGGCCACGCCGTGCGGATCGCGAGCGACGAGCAAGTTCGGATCGCAAAGCAACTCCTTCTGCATACCGACCGGAAATACCGCGAAATTCTCGTAGCGAAGCCCACGAATGTCCGGCTCGAGGGCGAGAAATGTGCGACGCGCGTAACGCCCCAGGCGGCTCGGCAACCGTTCGGTCAGTCGGCGGATCCCTTCACGGAGCACGTGTGGCGCTAGGGTTCCGTAAACTCGCCCGAACGCTACGTTCCAAGCCGTGACGGGATACCAATTGTATCCGAGGAACAGCTCGTCCGCACCTTCGCCGGTGAGCACGACCTTGACGTGATCCTCGGCGAGCCGCGACACGAAGTAGAGGGGCACGCTGGACGTGAAGGCGATCGGCTCGTCCTCGTGCCAGATCAGGCTGGGTAGAGTGCGAAAGAACTCCTCGGGTGAAACGACGATCTCGGAATGGTGTGAGCGAATCGAGCGAGCGGCCAAGCGAGCGAACGACAGCTCGTTCGCCGCCGGGTCCGAAAAACCGACTGCGAACGTTCGGATCGGACGATCGACGAGGGCCGCCATGAGGGCCGCTAGGCCGCTCGAATCGAGGCCGCCCGAAAGAAAGAGGCCGAGCGGGACGTCGCTCATCAGGTGGCTCTGGACGGCGGCTTTCAGGCGCTCCCGGAGGTCCATCGCACACTGTTGGAGCGAGCCGACGGGCTGCTCGGTCGTCGCGCGAGGCACTTGCCAGTAGCGGCGGTCCTCGAAGCCCTTCGGCGCCGACCATGACAAGGTCCGTCCCGGCAGCAGCTTGCGGATGCCGCGAAAGAACGTCTCGTCGCCGGCGACGAAGCGGTTGGCGAGGAATTCGGGAACGATGTCGCGGTTGAGCTCGGGGCGGATACCGCCGGCGGCGAGAATGGCCTTGATCTCCGAGCCGAACAGGACCTCCGTCGGCGTGATCGCATAGTAGAGCGGCTTGATGCCGAGCCGGTCGCGGGCGAGCAGTAGGCGTCTGCGGGCGCCGTCCCACAAGGCGAAGGCGAACATCCCGTCGAGCCGCTCCACGCAGGCATCCGCGGCTTCCTCGTAGGCGTGGAGGATCGTCTCGGTATCGCAGCGGGTGCGATAGCGGTGTCCTGCCGCCTCGAAGCGCGGCTGAAGGTCGGGGTGGTTGTAGATCTCGCCGTTGAACGTGATCCACACCCGACCGTCTTGGTTTCGCATCGGCTGATGGCCCGCCGCGACGTCGACGATCGAGAGGCGGCGATGGCCGAGCCCGATCGGCCCGTCGATCCACAACCCGGCGTCATCTGGCCCGCGGTGCCGAATGGCGTCGCACATCCTCCTCAGGCGGTCTTCCTCAACGCGCGCCCGTGGATCGAGCTTCAGGATGCCTGCAATTCCGCACATGCCGTCGTTCCATGATACGCTACGATCCACCCTAGGCGCACGCGCGACCAGGTGTATTGTTCGAGCTCTCGACGCGCGCGTCGGGCCATGGAGCGCGCCTGCTGCGGGTCGCCCAGCAGCCGCTCGATGGCGCCGGCCATCGCCTCGGGATCGTTCGGATCCACCACGGCCCCCGTCTCGCCCTCCCGCACGAGCTCCGCGATCCCTCCGGTCGGCGTGCTGACGACCGGCAAGCCGGCCGCGAACGCCTCGAGCACCGACAGCGGCTGGTTGTCCACGACCGAGGAGTTCACGAACACCTCCGCCTCGTCGAGGACTCGGGGTATCGCTTCGGGCTCCATGCGACCGACGAACGAGATTCCGTTCGCGCCGAGCAATCCGGCCAGATCGCGCAGCATCTTTGCTTCGCTGCCTTCACCGATGATCGTGAGTGTCGCCCCCGGATAGCGCTCGCGTAAACGTGCAAACGCGCGAATCGTGTTGTCGATGCGGTAGTACGGCTCGAGGTTGCGCGTCGAAACCAGGTGCGGCTCGGAAAGCGAGCGCTCGCGAAAGTGGAACCGAGAAACGTCTAGCACGTTGTGTACCACCCGGGTTTGATAGCCGTATCGCGCGAACACGTCGCCGAGGTATCGCGAAGGGACCACGATCTCGTGCGCCATTCGTAGCCACGGGTGGACGAGGACGCCCCAACGAGCGAGGTGATCGTCCGCCTCGCCGCTATGGTAGTTCAAGATCACCCTCTTCCGCAGCAAGCGGCCGACGAGCATCGCCGGCACCGGTGCGAGCAAGAAGGACCAATAGGACGCAGCGAACACGTGCGCCACGTCGACCTTGCGCAGCGCACATAGGCTCGGCAGGTACCGGAACTGATTTATCAGCGTGCGCAAGAGCGGGATGCGACGGACCCAGGTCAGCCACCGAGGCAACCAGGGGTGGATGGGCACGAACGTGATCCGGTACCCTTCCGCCTCGAGCTCACGGGCCAGGATGCGAGCCTGGATCCCTTGCCCTCCAATGATCTCGAGCCCCGCAGCTACGATCGCAACGTGCGCCATGCCCTACTACTCCTGCCCGAGGAGCCCGCCGTAGACGCTTTCGAGCTCGCGGATCATGCTCTCGGTCGAGAACCGACGGCGGATTCTCTCGAGCGCCGCGTCGCCAAACCGCGCCGCTTCGTCGGGATTCTCGACGAGCCGAGCGATGGATTCCGCGAGCGCGCCGGGATCGCGGGCCGGGACGAGAAGACCCGTCGCCCCGTCTTCGACGAGGAGAGGATTGCCTCCCACGCGCGTCGCGACGACCGGCAGGCCGCTCGCCATCGCTTCCAGGATCCCGTTCGAAGACGCCTCGCTGTGCGAGGGCAACGCGAACACGTCCGCAGATCGCAGCACGGCCTCGGGCGCCTCCGTTCTTCCCCGCAGCTCGAGAGTGCCGTCGAGACCGAGAGCGAGCGCCCGCGCCTCGAGCTCCCCCCGCAGCGGACCGTCTCCCCAGACCTGAAACCGGCAGGCCGGCAAGCGCCTGCGAAGGATGGCCGCGGCATCGAGAAGATCGGTCAGGCCCTTCTCGGGGCGCAGGTTGGCGAGCGTCACGACGGTCACCGGATCGGCGGCCGAGCGCGGCTCCCCTCGCCGCGGCCGGAAGCGCGCGAGGTCGACGCCGTTTCGCACCACCGTCAGCCGGCTCGCGGCGATCCGGCCGGAGCGGACCAACGCGTCGCGAACCGCCTCGGAGTTCACCACGACGAGGTGAGCGAACTGCAGCGCGAGGTCGTGGACCCGTTGGCGGGGCGCGGATCGCAGATTCCCCAGGTCGCGCTGGCTCGCGATCGCCGTGCTTCGCCCCGACAATCGCGCCGCAGGCACGCACAACAAGTTGCTGTAGAAATCGAAGGAATGGACGATGCGAACGTCGTGAGCGCGAAGCTCACGCACCAACGGCACCAGCGCCGACACGAAGCCCACGGGGCGCAGCGAGCCACGGCCGGCACGCCCGATCGATACCCCGGCCGCCTCGAGCCGGGAGCGAAGCGGCCCTTCGGGGCGCATACAGCTCACACGCACGTCGAATCGGGAGCGATCGAGGCGGCATGCCACCTCGGCGAACTGCCCCTCGGTACCGCCGAGCTCGAGGGTACCGCCGACCAACAGGATCGTGGGCCGGGCCCCGCTCATTCGGGGACGGCCTCGGACAGTCGAGCGAGTGAGCGGTCCAGAACCAACAGCGCCCAAAGACGGCGGCAATGGTCGTCGCGCCGCATGCGCGAGAATCGCTCGAGAAGCTCGCGCACCCCGGCCGCGCGGATGCCAACATCCTCGAGGCGGCCCGTGCTGGCCAGGCGCTCGTGGAAGAAGCTCGGCACGTCGCTCGTGAACCATTTCTGCAGCGGTACCGCGAACCCCTGCTTCGGGCGGTTCAACACCTCCGCGGGTACCCGCGAGCGTAGCGCCCGCTTGAAGAGATACTTTGTTTCCCTCGCTCGCATGCGCAAATTCGGGGGCAAGCGGCAAGCGAACTCGACCAATGGCGGATCGAGCATGGGCACCCGCGTTTCGAGCGACGCGAGCATCGACATGCGGTCGACTTTCGTCAGGATGTCGCCGGGGAGGTACGTCCGCATGTCGAAATACTGCAGACGCGAGAGCGTATCGAGCCCCTCCGAGCGACGCAGCGGCTCCTCGAGGATCCTTTGGAGCGCCGCGGGCGACGCTTCGGTCGCCGGCTCGAGAAGCGCCTCTAGGGCACGCGGCGGAAACGTAGAGATCTCTTCCAAGTAACGGGGCATCTGGGGGAGCGAGAGGGAATAGAGATAGTTCTTGCCGGGGGTTCCTTCCGGCATCAGCGCGCTCACGGCACGCAAG
>JBEVNX010000163.1:0-22174 GCA_040507895.1 Binatia bacterium
CCTCGGCGGCGGCGGCACCGACCGCAGCGCCGTCATGATCCAGCGTCGGGAATCGGCCGGGTCGATCACGTCGTCGAGCTCGAAGTAGGTCGCGTAGCTCACGGCCTTGCCGTGCTCGTACATGCGCGCGACCATCTCCTCGAAGAGGGCCTTCCGCGCCGCCGGCTCCTGCACCGCCTCGAGCTCCTTGCGGTAGCCGAGCTTGACGAATCCCTCGAGCCCCATGCCGCCGAACTCGCCCGTCGGCCACGCCACCGTGAAGAGACCGGCCTTGAAGCTGCCGCCCGCCATCGCCTGCGCGCCGAGGCCGTAGCCTTTGCGCAGCACGATGGTGAAGAACGGCACCGTGAGGCTCGCGCCGACGACGAAGAGCCGGCTAGCATGTCGCACCAGCGCGGTCTTCTCGACCTCCGGGCCGACCATGATCCCGGGCGTGTCGCAGAGGAATAGGATCGGCAGATCGAACGCGTCGCAGAGCTGCATGAAGCGCGCCGCTTTGTCGGCGCCGGGCGAGTCGATGGCGCCGGCGAGGTGCGTGGGGTTGTTGGCGATGATGCCGATCGTCCGCCCCTCGATGCGGGCGAGCGCGGTCACCATGCCGGGGCCGAAGCCGCGCCGCAGCTCGAGGACCGAACCGGTGTCCGCGAGCGTGTCGATCACCCGGCGCACGTCGTAGACACGCAGCCGGTTCTCGGGGATGGTCCCGCGGAGCAGACGCTGATCGACGGATTGCCAGTCGCGAAGCGTGCCCTGGAAGTATGCGAGATACTTCTTGGCGACCCGGACCGCCTCGGCCTCGTCGGCGACCGCCACGTCGACGACGCCATTGGCCACTTGCACGGGCATGGGACCGACCTCGTCCGGATGAAAGACGCCGAGCCCGCCGCCCTCGATCATCGCGGGCCCGCCCATGCCGATCGACGAGTTCCGCGTTGCGATGACGACGTCGCAGCAGCCGAGCAGCGCTGCATTGCCCGCGAAGCAGCGGCCCGAGTTGATGCCGACGATCGGCACCAGCCCCGAAAGCCTTCCCCACAGGGTGAAGGCCATGCAGTCGAGGCCGGCGATGCCGAGGCCGTCCGTATCGCCGGGGCGGCCTCCACCCCCTTCGGTGAAGAACACCACCGGCAGGCACCGCTTCTCGGCGATCTCGAACAGCCGGTCCTTCTTGCGATGGTTCTGCACGCCCTGCGTGCCCGCGAGCACGGTATAGTCGTAGGACAGGACCGCGCACTGCGACCGCGAGGGGCCGAAGACGTCGCGGTTCACGGTTCCGACCCCGCCCACGAGTCCGTCGGCCGGCGTCTTCTCGATCAGCTCCTCGACGGAGCGTCGCCGCCGCTGCGCGGCGATCACCAGCGGCCCGTACTCGACGAAGCTGCCGGGATCACAAAGGTCCGCGACGTTCTCACGCGCCGTGCGCTGACCGGTCTTGCGCCGCCGCTCGACCGCTTCCGGACGCGCGAAATCGAGCCCTCCCGCGTGCCGCTGCTGCACCGCGCCGAGATCGGCCCGCACGTGATCCAGATCGATCTCGGCCTCGACCGCTGCGCCGGCGCCCTGCACCTCGGCCTCTTCGACGAACGCCAGTGGATGGCCTTCGAAGATCGTGTCGCCGGCCGCCACGCCCACCCGGCGAACGATGCCGTCGACCGGCGCGGCGATCACGTGCTCCATCTTCATCGCTTCCATGACGAGAAGGGCCTGACCGGCGCGCACCGAGTCCCCTTCGCGCGCTTCGACGCTGACGATCGTTCCCTGCATGGGCGCGCTCACCACACCGGGACCGCCGTCACTTGGCTCGGCCGCGGCCGAGCTCTCCGAGCGGCCCGATCTTCCGTGGTGGAGCACGGCGAGCGGATCGTGCGGATCGATGCGCGCCCCGACCCGCCTGCGCCCCTCGTCCCGTCCTTCGTCGAAGTAGAGTCCGCGCATCTCGGCGCACGCCGCGGCGACGAGCTCGGCTGCGTTGTCCTCTACGAATCGCGTGTGCACCCGATTCGCCTCGACGTCGGCATGGCCGAGCAAGGCTCTCAGGAACCCGACGTTCGTCGGCACTCCCTCGATCTTGAACTCCGCGAGCGCCCGGCGGGCCCGCCGCACAGCGTCCGCGAAGCGCGGCGACGGAGAGCGCACGATCAACTTGGCGAGCAGCGAATCGAAGCGCGGGCTCGTGGTGTAGCCGACGTAACCGAGCGAGTCGACGCGCAGGCCGCCGCCCGCGGGCGGCTCGAAGGCCGCGAGCGTCCCCCCGGACGGCTTGACCGTGCCGTCGGGCGCCATCGATTCCATGTTCACGCGGAGCTCGATGGCGAAGCCGCGCGGCGGTTGAAGCTCGGCGCGGTCGAGCCCGACGGACGCCAGCGAGTCGCCCGCCGCCAGCCGGAGCTGCAGCGCCACGAGGTCGAGACCCGTCACCTCCTCGGTGACCGTGTGCTCTACCTGGAGTCGCGGATTGGCCTCGATGAAGTAGAAGCGCGGCTCCATGGCGGCGGCGTCGAGAAGGAACTCGAACGTACCGAGGCTCCCGTAACGCACCTCCGCCGCCATGCGCATCGCCGCGCCGATCAGGCGCTCGCGCACCGCGCCGCTCAATGTCGGGCTCGGCGCCACCTCGACGAGCTTTTGGTGGCGGCGCTGCAGCGTGCATTCGCGCTCCCAGACGTGGGCCACCTGCCCCGAGCCGTCGCCGACGATCTGCACCTCGACGTGACGAGCGCGCGGTAGGTACTGCTCGACGTAGAGATCGCCGTTGCCGAACGCGGCGGCGGCTTCGGAACGACAGCGAGCGTACGCATCGTCGATCTCGCCGACGGCGCCGACGACCCGCATGCCGCGGCCACCCCCGCCCGCCACGGCCTTCAGCACGACGGCTGCTCCCGCGCCGAGCGAGGCATGAAACTCCTTGGCCTCGGCGACGCTCGTGGGGCGGGAGGTGCCGCTGAGGATCGGCACGCCGCAGCGCTCGGCGAGGGCCCGAGCGCGGCCCTTGTCGCCGAGCAGCTCGAGCACCTCGGTGCGCGGACCGACGAACGTGATGCCCGACTCCACGCAGCGCCGCGCGAAGGCGGCGTTCTCGGCGAGGAAGCCGTAGCCGGGGTGGAGTGCGTCGCAGCCGGCCGCGCGCGCCACGGCGACCAGCTGCTCGGCGTCCAGGTACGCGCTCGGGCCCGCGCCGCGAAGCGCCCGCGACTCGTCCGCCTTGGCCACGTGGAGACAGCGAGCGTCGTCCTCCGAGAACACGGCCACTGCGCGCACACCGATCCCGGCGGCGGCGCGCAAGATGCGGATCGCGATCTCGCCCCGGTTCGCGACGAGCAGGCCGGTCACGTCACACGTCCCCCAGCGGACGGTCGTGAGCCACCTCGCGCATCGTCGTCAGCGCGAAGGCGGCCAGCGTGTCCTGTGGATCGAAGAATCGAGTCTCGACGAAATTCGTGCGGCCGCGCCGCTTGACGAGCCGGCTATCGATCCAGAAGTGCGGGCCGACGATCGGCTCGAAGTAGTCGACCCGCAGGTTCGTGGTGGCGAGCCACGTACGCAGACGCTCCTCGATCCGCTGCTCGCCGGCGCGCACGGTGAAGAGCGCGACCAGATCGACGTAGGTCGGCGTGAAGCCGCCGAAGAGCTGGCCGCGCGGGTTGCGCACGTGCGCCGGCAGGTGGGCGCGGATGCGCAACAGCCCCCGGCCTTCCTCGAGCACCGCCCAATCGTATGCCTCGAGGAAATCGCCCGCCGGATGCCCTTTGCCGAGCAGCTGGCCGGGACGCCGCGCAGCCCAGGCGCGCAGCATTGGATGCGTCTCGACCCACGGCGGGTGGCTCATGCCGGCACCGATTCCATGAAGCTCGTCACCGCCGCGTTGAAGGCCTGCGGCTGGTCGAGGTTGGCCGCATGCCCCGCGCTTGGCACGACGACGCGCGTCGCGCCAGGGATTTTGTCCGCCATGTACTCTCCCGGCTTGACGAACGCCTCGTCGCGCTCGCCCCAGAGCACCAGCGTGGGTACGGCGATGGCCGGCAGCGATTCGATGACCCGCGCATCGCGCTGCGCCAAGATCCCCCTTGCCGCGAGCGCCAAGCCGCGCGCAGAGCGATGCTCTGCCGTGCGCACCTCGGCGCCGCCGCCGAGCGCTGCGAGGCCGCGCTCGTCGAGCCCGCGCGCAAGCTCCTCGGACATCGCGTTCCAGCGCCGTCGACCCTCTTCGCTCCGGTACCCCGGACCCGTATCGAAGAGCATCAACGCGCGCACGCGACGGGGATGTGCGAGGTGAAAGGCGAGCGACAGGTAGCCGCCGAGCGAGAGCCCGCCGATCACTGCGCTGGCGACGCCACAGGCGTCGAGAATCGCCGCCATGTCGGCCACGGCGGCGGATTCCGAATAGAGCGACTCGTCCGCGGGAGCATCGGACCGGCCATGCCCGCGGATGTCCCAGACGATGAGACGAAACCGCTCGCCGAGCGCCTCGCACTGCGGCTTCCACATGCTCGACGTCGCGCCGTATCCGTGCGTCAGCAATACGGCCGTGCCCTGCCCGCGCTCTTCGAACCAGATGCGCGCTCGGTCTCGCTCGACGTACGCCATGAGGCACGCACTCTACCCAGCCAAGTTCCGGAGTCCAGCGGGACCGAACCCTGGAGGACAAGAATGGAGGCCTTCCCGTTCGAATCTGAACCACTCGCAAAGCAGGTCGACAAAAAACCCCGCTGCGCACGGCTCATCGAATCGACCGCCCTGGCACGCGGTATGCTGGCCGTTTCAACATCATGGTCGCGATGCTTCCCTCAACCGTGCTCGTGGTCGACGATGAAGATGGCCCGCGGGAGGCGGTGCGCCTGGTGCTCGAACGTCAGTTTCGCGTGTTGACGGCGAGCGGCGGGGCGGCAGCGCTGCGCGCGATCGCGGAGACGCCCGTCGACGTCGTGACGCTCGATCTGCGCATGCCTGGGATGGATGGGTTCGAGACGCTGCGGCGCATCCACGACCTCGACCCGGAAATCGAAGTGGTCATCGTCAGCGCCGTCCCGCCCTTCGAAGTGGACCAGGAAGGACCGGAGCTGCGCGCCTTCGACGTCGTGCGTAAGCCCTTCTCCGCGACCGAGATGGTGGCCACCGCCGAGCGCGCGGCGGCCAGTCGATACACCCGGCGCGGCGACCCGAAGCCGACCGCGGCGCTGTCGTAGCACGGCGTTCACGAGCGCCGCGACCCGCCGCGCCGCCCGCGGCGCCCCTCACGGCGGCGCGAGCGGTCGGGACCGTGCGGTTGCGAGGTGACGGACGGCGGCACTCGCTCGTGCACTCCGTGGTCGAAGCTCGGCACAAACACGCGCGGCAGCGTAGTGCCGATGACGCGCTCGATCGCGAGAAGATCGCCTTCCTCGTGCGGCGAGACGAAGGTGATCACCTCGCCCACGGCGCCGGCGCGCGCCGTGCGACCGGCCCGATGGATGTAGTCGTCGGCCGAGAACGGCACGTTCACGTTGATGACGTGCGAGATGCCCTCGACGTCGATGCCGCGCGAGGCCACGTCGGTGGCGATCAGCACCGCGGTCTCGCCACGGCGGAACGACTCGAGCGCGGCGATTCGGTCCTCCTGCCGGCGGTCGGCGTGGATGCGATTGGCCCGGACGCCTGACCGCACGACGGTACGCGACAGGCGTTCGGCCTCGATCTTCCGCTTCACGAACACCAAGACCGACCGCATCGCTTCGTGGCGCAGCAGCGTGGTGAGGAGCGCGAGCTTTCTCCCCTCGGCCACCGGATAGACGCTGTGTACGATGCCGGCCGCGGGCTTCTGCGCGCCGACGAGGATCTTTACGGGGTCTCGCAGGATCGCGCGCGCGAGATCGAGGATCGGCGGGGCCATCGTGGCGGAGAACATCAGCGTCTGGCGCTCGGCCGGCAACGCCGCCAGGATGCGGCGGATGTCGGGCAGGAAGCCCATGTCCAGCATGCGATCCGCCTCGTCGAGCACCAGCACCTCCAGGCCCGCGAGGTCGACGTAGCCGAATCGCATGTGATCGAGCAGCCGGCCGGGCGTGGCGACCACGATCTCCGCCCCGGCGCGGAGCGCGCGCTCTTGCGGCCGCATGTCCAGGCCGCCGACCACCGAGACCGCGCTCAGGCTCAAGTGGTAGCCGAGCGCGAGCACCTGCTCGTCGATCTGCAGGGCGAGCTCGCGCGTGGGAGCGAGCACCAGCGCGCGGCAGCGGCCGCGGCTGCCAGTCGACAAGCGCTGCAGAATCGGCAGCACGAACGCGGCGGTCTTGCCGGTGCCGGTCGAGGCGCAGCCGATCAGGTCGCGCCCGGCGAGCGCTACCGGAATCGATTCGGCCTGGATCGGCGTCGGCCGCGTGTACCCCATGTCGGCGACGGCGGTGCGGAGCTCGGGGATCAACGCGAAGTCGTGAAACGACGGAGCGGAGGAATGGGTCATTCGGCCTTTGCCCTCGCGGAGATTCCCGAGCGGTGCATCTTCTCATCTTCGCCCGAGCGCGGCAGCCCGGCAACGCCCCGCGGTCTGGACGGCCGGCCCGACGATTGTTAGCCAGGGGCCGGAGGACACGGCTCATGCGGATGCTCCACACCATGCTGCGGGTAGGCGACCTGGATCGTTCTCTCCGCTTCTACTGCGACGTGCTCGGCATGCGGCTCTTGCGGCGCAAGGACTATCCGTCGGGTCGCTTCACGCTCGCCTTCGTGGGCTATGGCGACGAGGACACGCACACCGTGCTCGAGCTCACGCACAATTGGGACACGCAGCGCTACGACCTCGGCAGCGGCTACGGCCACGTCGCGCTCGGCGTCGACGACATCTACCGTGCGTGCGGCGAGCTGCGGACGAAGGGAGCGAAGATCGTTCGCGAGCCGGGCCCGATGCAGCACGGCGGTACCGAAATCGCCTTCGTCGAGGATCCCGACGGCTATCGGATCGAGCTGATCCAGCTCGCCGGCCGCCAGGACTGATCCGGCTGCAGCTGAGGCTCGGCGATTTCACCAAGTAGCCCCACCCGTGGGGAGCGAGGGAAGCCTCGAAAAATCCTGGAGCCCGTCCAGAGGATCCCCCGACCCACCGAACGGGGAGCCTCACGGCCGGCCGCGCGGCGCCGTGCATCGTCGCACCGCTTGACCGCTTCCTTTGAAGCCTTGGCGTGTTGGCTTCGATCATGCCGACTGAACTCGCCCGCGTCGAGGCGACTCGCCGCGAGCGTCCATCGGATCTGGCCCCGGCGACGGCGACACCGACGAAGGCGCTGAAGCCACTCGTCGCCATCATCGCCATCGCCGCCATCTGGTGGCTCGTCGGCGAGGTCCTGCTCGTCCTCGGCGCGGGCGCCCTGGCCGCCGTCGCGCTCAGCGCGGCGACGAGTCGCCTGATGGAGCTCGGCGTCCCCCGCCGGGGAGCCGCGCTGGCGCTTGTGGTCGTGATCCTCGTGCTGATCGTGGGCGCCACCTCCTGGCTCCTGGCGCCGGAAATCTCGGCGCAAACGGACCAGCTGATCCAGCAGCTGCCGCGCGCCTGGCAAAGCCTGCTCGACAGCCTGCGGCGCACCGAGTGGGGCCGGGCGTTGTCACATCCACCGGCAGTCGAGGATTCCCTCGCGGTGGTGAGCAACGCGACTGGCGTGCTCGCCATCGTACTGCACAACATCGCGCTCCTGGCGATTGTGGTATTCGTCGGCCTCTACCTCGCAGCCGATCCGGGGTCGTACTACGGCGGTCTGATGCGGCTGCTCCCGCCGCCGCGCCGGCGCCGGGCGATGGAGGTCGCTCTGGTCGTCGAACAAGCGCTCCGGCGCTGGCTGCTCAGCCGAATCGTGGCGATGGTCATCGTCGGCAGTGTCACCGCCCTCGGCCTCTGGCTATTGAACGTGCAGCTTGCCCTGACGCTCGGTCTGCTTTCGGGCCTGCTGACGTTCATTCCCTACCTCGGAGCGATCGTCTCGCTCCTGCCCGCGCTGTTGTTGGCGTTCACGCAAAGCTCGCTGGTCGCCGCGTACGTGTTGTTGCTGTACATCGGCGTGCACGTGCTCGAGGGCTACCTCGTCACGCCGCTCATCGAGCAGAAGGCGGTGCAGCTGCCGCCGGCTCTGTCGATCGCCTCTCAGGTGATCTTGTGGACGGTCTCCGGCCCCTGGGGACTCGCGCTCGCCAGCCCAATCGCCGCCACCCTGCTGATCGTCGTCAACATGCTCTACATCGAAGACGAGCTCGAGGAGAGCGCTGCGGTTCCCACCGAGGTCAGCGGGTGACCGGTGATCCGGTGAACGTTGGCGTCTGAGGGCCTCAGCCCGCTGTCAGGCCGCCGTTGTAGATCGACTGCCGCGGAGCGATCAGGAGGCGGCGCACCATGGGCTCGAACGCCTCGAGCGGCATCGGCTCGAGCTTGGGATCGAAGGCCGGGCCGTCGTACTTCTCACAGAAGTGCGCGGTGCGCTCGAACCACGGATGGCCGCGGAACTGCTCGCGCGAATTCGGATCGAGGCCGATGTGGTGGAAGAAGTAGTAGCCTTGGAAGATGCCGTGCTTTTCGACCATCCAGTGGTTGGCCTCCGAGACGAACGGCTTCAAGATCGCAGCCGCGATGTCGGAGTGGTTGAAGGAGCCGAGCGTGTCGCCGATGTCATGCAGCAGCGCGCACACCACGTACTCTTCGTCTTCGCCGGCCCAGTGAGCCAACGTGGCGGTCTGCAGCGAATGCGTCAAGCGGTCGACGGCGAATCCGCCATAGTCGCCGTCGAGCAGGCGAAGATGCGCGAGGATCCGGTCGGGCAGCTTCTGCGCGAACGGCACGAAGCTCGCCGCGATGGTCGCCCAGTCCTCGGCCGTCGAGCGCTGCATGGAAGTGAACGTGGCGCGGGGCTCGTCTGGGTGCATGCGGGAATCTTGCCGCCGAACCCATCCTCGAGCAACCCCACCGGCGATCGGTGAGCGTCAGGAACCACGCCGGCGAGCCTCGATCCGAAACTCACGTGGGTTCTGGCGTTGGCGTCGGGCGCCCGCGCGAGCTTCGGATCGAGGGGCCTCGCGAAGATCTTTACTCTGGGACTACTCCGCCGCCTTGCGATCGCGGAAGAAGCCGAACAGGTACTGGGCGACGCGCCGCATCTGGATCTCCTCCGCGCCCTCGGTGATGCGATAGCGGCGATGATGGCGGTAGATATGCTCGAAGGGCTTGTGGCGCGAGTAGCCGATGGCGCCGTGCACCTGCATGGCCCGGTCGGCCGCGTCGCAGACGAGCCGGTTCGCCCGGTAGTTGCACATCGCGACCCGATCCGAGAGCTTGCGGGCGACGTCGGGCTTCGACATGCGATCCATCTCCCAGGCGGTCTTGTAGATCAGCAGGCGCACCATCGCCGCCTCGGTATGGAGCTCCACGAGCGGCCACTGGATCGCCTGGTTGGAGGCGAGCGGGCGGCCGAAGGGCTTGCGCTGCTTGGAGTATGCCACCGCCTCGTTGATGCAGTACTGCGCCGCGCCCAGCGACGAGGCCGCCTGACGAATGCGGTTCTCGTGCACGAAGTGCTGCGCCACCGCCAAGCCGTCGGCGGGATCGCCGAGAATCGAGTCCGCCGGCACCCGTACGTCGGTGAGCGACACGCGGGGATGATCGGTCGGCATGTTGAACGTCCAGAGATATTCCTCGATCTTGAAGCCCTCGCTCTTCGTCGGAACGATGAAGCAGGTGATGCCGCGGGCATCGCCGGGCTTGCCCGCCGTGCGCGCGAACACCAGATCGTGCGTGGCGACGTGCAAGCCGGTGTTCCACATCTTGGCCCCATTGATCCGCCACTCGTCGCCGTGCCGCTCGGCGTGCGTATCCATCCACGTCGCGTCCGAGCCGTGCTCCGGCTCGGTCAGACCGAAGGCGATGCGCGCCGAGCCGTCGAGGATCCGGGGAATGAACCACTCCTTTTGCTCCTTCGTGCCGAAATCGCGCAGCATCAGCACGATCGGCAGATTGGCGACGATCGAGCTCTCGTTCTGGAGATCGTTGTGCAAGCCCAGTCCCTTGGCCGCGAAGTGCTCGCGGATGATCGCCATCGCCAGGTGCGATCCGTCTTTGCCGCCGTACTCCTTGGGGAGGCCGAAGCGGTAGTGGCCCGCGCGGTCGGCGCGCCGGCGCATCTCTTCGAGCAGCTCCTCCCATTCCTTGCGCGGCAGGCCGCCGCGATCGAAGTCGGTGCGCGCCCACTCGCGGCGATGATCGAAGAAGCGAATGTTGTCGTTCTCGCGCTCGAGCGGCTTGATCTCACGCTCGATGAAATCGTCGAGCTCGGCGAGATAGCGCTGGATGTCGGCCGGAACGTCGAAGTCCACTGCGTGTCCTCCTCGTACGAGTGCTGGCACCGGGTCTAGTGCACTGGGCCGCGCTTGACAATCCGCTCGCGCGCCGGGCGAAGCGCACAGGGGGCGCGCGACGTTGCGTCACGCGCCGCGGAAGGTGATGCGCAAAGTCGCCGGCACGCGGAACAGCGAGCGACCCCACTCCACGGCGTCCGACTCGAGCCGCAGCCCGTCGAAGCGGCGAACCAGAGTGCCGATCGCTGCGCGGGCCTCGAGCTCGGCCAGATGATAGCCGAGGCAGAAATGCGCTCCGCCGCCGAACGCCAGGTGGTCGCCGTCGGCGCGGTCGATGTCGAACGAGTCGGGATTCGGAAAGCGCGCGGGGTCTCGGTTCGCCGCCGCCAGCATCGCCCAGATCATCGAGTCCTTGGCAATCTTCTTGCCTCCGAACTCGGCGTCCTCGTGGAGGATGCGCGCCGTCGCCACGATCGGGCCATCGTAGCGCAAGCACTCTCTCACCGCCGAATCGATGAGCTCCGGGTGAGCTCTCAGCCGCGCGAGCTCCGCGGGGTGACGGATGAGCGCTCGCATGCCGTTGCCGATCAAGCCGATCGTCGTCTCGAATCCCGCGATCAACAGACCGATCGCCTGGGAGATCAGCTCGGGCGTGCTCAAGCGGTCTCCTTGCTCTTCGGCGCGGATCAGCCCGCTCAGGATGTCGTCGGTCAAGGTCGTACGCCGCGTCTCGATGAGCTCTTCGAAGTAGGCCGCCAAGTTCTTGCCCGCGCCGCGCGCCTGTTGGATCACCTCCGGCGGCAGGATCGCGGCGGCGAGGGCGAACGTCGCTTGCGCCGTCCACACCGTGAAGCGATCTCGATCCGCGGACGGCACGCCGAGCATCTCGCAGATCATCGTCGCCGGCACTGGCAGCGCGAGGTCCGCGATCACGTCCATCTCGCCGCGCGCCGCGACGCGGTCGAGACATTCGTCGACGATCCGCTGGATGACGTCGCGGAGCTGCGACAGCGCGCGCGGTGTGAAAGCGCGGCTGACGAGCTTGCGCAAACGGGTGTGAGTCGGCGGATCCTGCTGCAGCATGAAGAGGCGCTGGTCTTCGGGCTGCCCTTCGTCGATTCCCGGCAACAGCCCGTCCGTGGTGCGAACTCCGCAGCGGACGTCACGCAGCAGCCGCACCACGTCGTCGTATCGGAGGAGCCTCCAGAAGCCGACGGGCGTGAGGTTCACGGGGTCCCGCTCGCGCAGCCTGGCCAAGGCCGGATAGGGATCGGCGCGGAACGCCGGATCGAGCGGATTGCACCCGCCCCACGGATCGTCGAGCACGTCCGGCGGGCGCTCCATCATCGCAGGGCCTCGCGCCGGCGATGGAGAAGGATCGCGCCGCCGCTCGAGACGCCGATCGCGACGAACGCATAGGCGAGGAGCCCGAGGGCGGGCGTGTCGGAGCCCGCCGGGGGATGAAGCACGAAGGAGACCAGGTTGACGATCACGTAGACCGCGTAGGCCGCCGCCAGGGGCGCCACCCAGCGGCGCATCGTCCAGACGCCGTAGGCGTAGGTGGCGAGCACCAAGCCGAAGAGCGGCCCCAGGATCGCATTGGCCAGGCCGTGAAGGCGATAGCCGAAGAACACGAAGCCGGCGTCGCTTTGCGGCGCCGCCGCCTGAGACAGAGGCTTGGTGAAGTTGGAAATCGCAAGCAGCGCCATGAGCACGGCCAGAACCGTGAGCGGGCGGTCGCGCGGCGGTCTTTCGGCTTCCATCGGTTGGCTCTCCACCCGGGTGATGCCACATGTGAGCGCCATGGAGGAAGGCAAGGCCGGGGGCGAAGTGCTCGCCTTGATTGCGCGAGCGCTGACTCTCTCGCGCTTCGTTCTCCTCATACCGTTCCTCTGGCTGTTGAAAGCAGTCGCGGCGCATCCCTCCACCCCGGGCCGACTCGCGCTCGCCGGCACGTACGCGTTCATCGCGCTTTCCGACACTCTCGATGGACGGCTCGCGCGCCGCGCGAACGCCGCCAGCCGGCTCTGGGGGCGAATCGACGTCGTCGCGGACATACTGTTCAACTTCTCGGCGCTCACCGCCGCCAGTCTCCTCGGCTGGATGGGACCCTGGGTGCCGGCCGGCGTGGCCATTCTCGGCGGGCGCTTTCTCTGGAGGATCGCCCCCGACTCCGACGACCCGGCCCCGCGAGTCCGCGAAGATCGCGCCGGAAAGCTCGCCGGCTTTCTCTACTACGCACTGGTCGGCTGGGTCGTCGCCGAGTCGTCGACCGGTGGGATCCTCGGGCCCTCGGCGGTCGCGCGCGGAGCCGACGCCGTCTTCGCCTACACGCTCGTGGCCTTCTGGCTCGGGCGCGAGCCGCCGGGCTCGTCGCGGCGCGGGCGAAGCACCAGATCAGCGTAGGCCTTGGGCAGAAACAAGAGCCCGAGCGTGCCGTTGGCGAGCATGAACGTCAGATGGGCCGCGAGGCTATAGGCCAGCAGCGAGGCTTCGGGCGCATAGTCGCGGAAGAAGAAGATCCAGGCCGCCTGCGACGTACCGAGATGGGCGACGGTGATCGGCAGAGCCGCCACCATGAAGACGATCGGCAAGGAAGCGAGCAACCGCGACCAGGGAATATGGATGTCAAAGAGCGACAGCGCGATCCCGTGGACCACGAGCGCGAGCAGGAACGTGGTGGATTTCAAACCGAGGAGCGCGAGCAACTGCCTCGGCGTGGCGATGCGCAGCGTCCGCGCCACCGCGTGGGTCGCAAGGGCGCCGCGAGCGGGGCGCCTCACGAACACCGCGAGCGCGGCCCAGAGCAGCGCGAGAGCCGCCGGCACGCCCAGCAAGCTCGCCGGGGCCGAGCCGGGGAACGCCAGCATGCCCGCCGTGGCGAAGACGATCAGCTGCGTGACCTCGAGCAGGATCAGCACCAGCACCGTTCCAGTGATCGCGCCGAGCGGCGTCAAGAAACGCCGATGCAGATAGAGTGCCAGCGCGCCCTGCGCGAGCTGCGTATTGACCAGCGAGACCAGGTACGTCGAAGCCCGCACCGGCAACAGATCTCGATAGGGGAGCGGCCCATGGAACCAACGGATCGCGAGCGCGAGCACCAGCGTGTCGATCGCGAAGAAGGCGAGCGAGAACGCCGCCATCAGCGCGAGAAACGGCACCAGGTCGGCCCGCGACAGCGCCTCGCTCAGCCTCGTGAACGGGATACGGCTGAAGATCGCGGCAAAGATGACGAGCGTCGTCGCCAAGGGCCATACGCGCCCGAACCACCCGCGCCGGTCGTTCGCGGTCGCCCCATTCGTCCGCCACTCGTCAGCCATCGATGCGACCCGTGAGCGGGAATCCATGCCCGCGTTGCGGAGAGCCTCCGGCCACCCGACGGAAGCGACTCGGCGGACGACCGGTCCAACGCTTGAAGGCATGCGTGAAGCTCGCGGTCTCGGCGTAACCGAGCGAATCGGCGATCTGCTCTACGCTGAGCGCGGTTTGCCGCAGCAGCTCCTCCGCTTGCTTGCGGCGCACGTCTTCGACCAGCGAGCTGTAGCTCGTTCCCCTCTCGTCGAGGCGCCGGCGCAGCGTTCGCGTGGAAACGCCGAGCTTCGCGCAGATCTCGTCGATGGTCGGCCAGTGGCCGCGGCAACGGACCAGGACGTCGAGCACGCGCTCGACCTCCGACGATCGAACGGCAATCCCGGCGAGCAGCTCGCGGCACTGCCGCTCGTGGGTCTCCTCGAGCAGCGGATTGCCGTACGGCATCTCCAGCCGCTTCCAGCTAGGCGCGAACAGAAACTGCGTGCGCGCCGCGCCGAAGCAAACGGCCGCGCCGAGCGCCTCGGCGCAGCGAGCCGCATCGGCCGGGGCCGCGATGGCGGCGCGGAATTCCTGGATTGGGAATGGCGCACCGACCATGTCGTCGAGCAGACGCCGAACTGCGGCGAGGTCGCGGGCGACCATGAACTCGCGCATCTCAGGCGGAACCGACGAGAGATCCGCGTCGAGACCGGCAATCTCACGCGCTCCGTCGCGCGCCACCGCGTACTCGATCAACGTGAAGGCCAGCTCGTGGAAGCCGGCCGCGAACTCCACGGCCCGCGCCACCGTCCGCGCGCTGAGAATCGCCAGGCCGAACGGTCCGTAGGACAGCAGTCGGTAGCGAAATCCCACGTCGAGCCAGAGGCCCGGGCGCTCGCGAGTGCGCTCGACGAAGGCGCGCTCGAGGCGAAGCTCCTGATCGCCGGTGACGATCCCGTCCGCGCGCTCGATGTCGGCGAGCGCGAGGCCGGCTTCGGCGAGCGCCGTCTCGGGACGGATGCCCGCCTCGCGCAGCATCGAGACCATGATGCGGGCGCTGCCGTTCGACAATCGCCGTCCACGAAATCGCTCGATCTTCGTCATGCTTGCTCTACCCGCCCGGAATATCAAATCTTAGGCCGACGCCAACCTTCCACCGCAACCCGTCGAGGGAGCGAGACGGGTCTTCCCGCTCGCCCTGCGCAGCGGAGGCAGGGCGGCGCGCTACGAGTCCGCGAAGGAGGACCGCCAATGCAAACCATCCGAAAGATCGGCGTCGCCGGCGCCGGGCAGCAGGGTCGAGGCATCGCGCAGCTCGCCGCCACCAACGGCTATCAGGTGCACCTCGTCGATCGCGACCTCGCGCACGCCGCGGCCGGGCGCGAGCGGGTCGCGCAGTCCGTGGCTCGCCTCGCCGTGCGCCGTCGCATCAGCGGCGAAGAAGCCGATCGCATCGTCTCCCGCATCGTCGCGGAGCCCGGCCTCGCGTCGCTCGGCGAATGCGACTTCGTGGTCGAGGCCGTGACCGAGGACGTCGCGCTCAAGCAGCGGATCTTCCGCGAGCTGGATGGCATCATGCACCGCGGCACGATCATCGCGAGCAACACCTCGAGCATCTCGCTCACCAAGCTGGCGGCGGCGACACAGCGCCCCGAGCTCGTCATCGGCCTCCATTTCATGCACCCGGTGCCGGCGATGCAGCTGGTCGAGATCGTGCGCGCGCTGCAAACCAACGACGAGACCTACGAGGTCACCTGTGACCTCGCCCGGCGACTCGGCAAGACGATCGTGACCACCAAGGACATGCCGGCGTTCATCGTCAACCGCTTGCTGATTCCACAGCTGAACGAGGCGTGCTTCGCCCTCACCGAGGGGCTCGGCACGGTGGAGGAAATCGATCTGGCGATACGGCTCGGCCTGAACCATCCGATGGGGCCGTTCGAGCTCGCAGACCTGCTCGGCCTCGACACGGTGCTGACGATCTCCGAGGTCCTGCAGCGCGAGTTCGGCGACGACAAGTACCGGCCGCCGACGATCCTGAGGAACTACGTGGCCGCGGGATGGCTCGGCCGCAAGAGCAGCCGCGGCTTCTACCGCTACCAAGACGAGCAGAGCGAGCCGGCCTCGGAGCGGCGGCTGAAGTGAGCCTGCGGTGCGCGGAAAGCGAGGCCGGAGGGCGCGAAAACGACCCTTGACCCGTCGAGAGATCGGGTGCTAGCGATTTTCGTAGCCTTGCTCGATCCAGCCGAGCAACTCGTTCGGCAAGCCTGACCTGATGGGCCCTGGAGGAGCGTGTGATGGCCGGGCCTCCGACTCTCAAAATCGCCGTCGTCGAGGGACCGGACTCGCCGATCACCGTGACGTTCAAGGGCGCGCGCCTGCTGATCGGGCGCTCGGGGTCCTGCGATCTGGTGCTCGCCGATTCGCAGATCTCGCGCCAGCATGCGGCGATCGAGTGCGAGGGCACGGACTTCGTGCTCGTCGATCTCGGCAGCGCGAACGGCTCGCTGGTCGGCCACGTCGGGCAGCGCGTGACCCGCCACGTTCTGCGGGAGGGAGACGTCATCCGACTCGGGCACAACCTCCTGAAGGTGACCTTGTTGCGAGACTCCGACGCCACCGAGCTGAAACCGGTACCGACCGGCGACGCGAGCGAGGCCACGGCCGTCTCGGAGATGCCGGTAGGACGGCTGTCGATCACCCTCACGGTCGTTCTCGGCCCCGACAAGGGTGCCGTGTACACGCCCGACAAGAACCGTTTCGAGATCGGCCGCCGATCGAGCTGCGAGGTTCGTCTCAGCGACCCGTCGGTTTCGCGCGTACACGCCACGGTCAAGCGCGAGCCCTTTGGCTACGCGATCTACGACGAGAACAGCTCGAACGGAATCGAAATCGGTGCGCCCCCACAGCGCGTGTTCTTCGCCAGGCTGGAGCACGGTACCGTGGTGCGGCTCGGTTCGACCGAGCTCCGAGTGGCGATTGGCGACGCGCGGTCCGAGACGTCAGCCGGCGTGCGCACGCCACCCCGTCAAGCCGCGGGTTGAGCCGCGCCGTTCGCGGCGATCAGGTCGCGGTAGACGAACGCGGTCGGCCGAGGTCGCCGCTCGAGGGTGTCGCGATCGACGGCGACCAGGCCGAAGTGGCGCGCATAGCCTTCGGCCCATTCGAAGTTATCCATCAACGACCAATAGAAATAGCCGCGCACGTCGGCGCCGTTCGTGATCGCCCGCTCGATGGCGGCCAGGTGCTCCCTGAGGTGGCGCGTTCGCGCGGAATCGTCGAGCGTCGCCATGCCGTTCTCGGTGACGTAGAGCGGTTTGCCGTGCGCACTCCAGCGCTCGAGCACGCGCCGGAGGCCGTCTGGAAAGATCTCCCAGCCCATCTCGTCTTCCAATTCGTGTGGCTCGGCAGGGCGTCGCGCGCCCTGAAGCACTACGTCGGGGCCGCCCCCGCGGCAAAGCACGCGCATATAGTAGTTGATGCCGATGACGTCGCAGCTCCCTTCGAGGCCCGCCACGCGCTCGCCATTCCCGATCGGGGGCGCGATGATTCCGTCGGAGAGGCCGATCGAGAAGAACCCGTTCATGAACCGGTCGCTTGATTCGGCGGCGAGGCGATCGGCGGGCGAGGCGGGATCGAGCGGCTCGAAATGGATCGTCGCGAGCACGGGTCCGACCTCGACCGGATGGCCGGCGGCCTCGTGCACGGCTTCATAGGCCGCGCGGTGCGCGAGAAGTACGTTGCGCGCGACCGCGCGTGCGCGCTCGAGATCGCGCACACAAGGCGGATGTATGCCGACGAGGTAGCCGAGCGCGGGCGCAATCATCGGCTCGTTGATCGTCCACCAGAGCTTGACGCGACCGCTCAGCTCACGCGCCGCGAACCCCGCGAAGCGCGCCAGCCAAGACGCCATCTCCGGGTGCTCCCATCCCCCTTCACGCTGCGCCCATCGGGGATTCGTGAAGTGGTGGAGCGTGAGCGTCGGCACCAGGCCGTGGCGCAGCATGGAATCGCAGACGCGCTTGTAGTGATCCATCGCCAGCGGGTCGAAGCGGCCGCACTCGGGCTCGACCCGGCTCCACTCGATGGAGATGCGCAGCGACCGGTGGCCGAGCTCGGCTGCGAGCCGGTGGTCGTCGTCGAAGCGGTGATAGTAGTCGCAGGCGATGCCGGAGACCGAGCCGTCGTGCACGTAGCCCCTCGGGGGCTCGGCACGCAGGCCCTCCTGCTCCCACGCCCACCAATGGTTGCGATCGCAGTTGCCCTCCACCTGGTGCGCGCTGGTCGCCGAGCCCCAGAGAAAGCCGGGTGGGAACTTGGAGGACATCACGCGTCCGCTCCCGGGCGGCCCCAGGCGCGCGCCCGCTCCGCGCCAGGCAGCTCCCAAACGCGACGATGCAGCTCTTCGAGCTGCTGGAAGTCGAGCAGCAACATCCGTCGGTCGTGCCCGGACAGCGCGCCGGGGCCTTCGGCGAGCGCGCGCTCGACGAGCACGAGGCGCTTCTCCTCGATCGAGCGCTTGCGCGCTCGCGGTCCGCGGAGAAGCCACAGGTGAAGGGCATTGACGTAGGGATCGACCACGGCCCGCACGAAGCCGTCCCGCTCGGCGGGGACGAGTTCCTCGTCGCGACGGCGCGCCGCGGCAATTCCGGCCTCGAGCTCCACGAGCTCCGGAGGCGGTACGGCCTCCTCCGGAGTGACGAACAACCCGGCGCGGCGCGAGGCGGCGCCGATCCGTACACGGCTCACCAGCACGGAGAGCGGCACCGACACGAGGAGCGCGCCGACGATCGGCGCCAACCACCAGGCATACTGCGGGTTCAACCAGTAGATGCCCGCCCCCCACGCGGTCGCGAACAGCGTCGCGAAGCCGTGCCGGCGGATCGCCTCGCCCCATGTCGTCTCTTGGTCGCCGCGCGGCGGCGAGCGCCACACGACGACGCGGCCGACGAGATTGGTGAGCACGAATTTGGTGTGGAACAGCATGCGAATCGGAGCGAACAAGCTCGAAGCGACGAACTCCAAGGCCACGCTCAGCAAGAACCGCATGGCGCCGCCGAACGGACGAGCGCCGCCGGGACGCAGGAACACCAGCACCATGCTCAGCAGCTTCGGCACGAAGAGAATCACGAGCGTGACGGTGAACAACGCCAGCGCCCAGTCGGGGCGCCAGATCGGCCACTGCGGGAAGAGCGAGGCGCCCGAGGGAAAGTAGTCGGGCTCGCGCACGACGCGGAGGATGGCTTCGGCAGTGGACAGGCTGAGGAAGCAGAACCACAGCAACGCCGACACGTAGGCGAACACCCCGTTGAGGAACAACGCTCGGTGAAAATGAAAGAGCCCCTCGACCAGCACGAGGCGCAGGTGTTGGAAGTTACCCTGTGCCCAGCGTCGATCGCGGGCGAGGTCCTCCAGCAGCGAGGACGGCACCTCCTCCCAGCTGCCGCCGAGGTCGTAGGCGAGCCAGATCGAGTAGCCCGCACGCCCCAGCATGGCCGCCTCCACGAAGTCGTGGCTGAGGATCTCGCCGCCGAAAGGCGGCCGGCCGGGTAAGCGAGGCAAGCTGCAGTGTCTCATGAACGGCGCCAGGCGCACGATCGCGTTGTGGCCCCAGTACTGGGCGTCGCCGAGCTGCCAAAAATGCATGCCGGCGGCGAACAACGGCCCGTAGACACGGTTGGCGAACTGCTGGATGCGCGCGTAGAGCGAGCGTGCCCGGATGGCCGTCGGAGCGGTCTGGATGAGGCCGACCTCGGGATGCGCCTCCATGAGATGCGCGAGGCGCACGAAGTTTTCGCCAGTCATCAGGCTGTCCGCATCGAGCGTGATCATGTATCGGTAGCGCCGCCCGAACCGGCGGCAGAAGTCGGCGACGTTGCCGCTCTTGCGCTTCACCCGCACGCGCCGACGCCGGTAGAAGACGCGGCCGAAGCCCCCGACCGCGTGACACCACTCGAGCCAAGCCTCCTCCTCCGCCAGGACCGTGCGGGGATCGGCGCTGTCGCTCAACACGAAGAAGTCGAAGCTGGCGAGCCTGCCGGTGCGCTCGAGCGAACGGTACATGCTCTGCAAGCCCGCGAACACGCGATCGACCGGCTCGTCCGCGATCGGCATGACGATCGCCGTCCGCGCGCGTGCCGCCAGATCGGTTGCCTCCTCCGCGGTAGCCGCGACGATCGAAAATCGATCGCGGCGCGAGACGAGGAGGAGGAAGCCCGCGATCGCGGTCCAGAACCCGATCGAGATCCACCCGAACAGCGCGCCGAAGAAGCCGATGATCGCCCACTCCAGTGCGGTCCGACCTTGGTACGGGAGCACCTGGAGCATGAAGCCGCTCGCGACGACGGTCGGCATGAGCACGAGCACGAGAAGAAGCGCCCGGCGCCAGAACGCGATCCGCACCCAGCGCAGACGCAGCCGCATCACCCGCACGGCCCGCGGAACCCGACCGGCGCGGGCGTGCCCCTTCCAGGGATCGTCCGCGCCCGTGTCCACGAGCCTGCGGCGGAGCCCGCGCCGGACCACTCGATGGGGATGCATCGCGCCACGAGCGAGCGACGGCATCAGCGGCGGCCAGCCGCCGTCGCGCCCGAAGACGCGGCGCAGGCGCCAGTCGAGAAACGCGCGCGGCTCCTCGTCGCCGCGAGGGCGCTCGCGCCCGACGACGAGTCGCCGCAGCGCGGCGAGCGTCTCGCGATGCGCCGTGGCGCCCTCCGGCCAGCGAGCCACCGTCGCCGTGTCGGCAACGGCGCGCCACGGCAGGTCCGCGCTGCCGACGCCGAGCGCCGCGAGGTAGGCGCAGGCACGCTCGAACGCTCCCCGCCAATCCTGCAGCAAGGCGCCGACGCCGACCGCGAGCCGCTCGGGCTCGAAGACCCCCCGCTCTACCGCTTTCGGTTCCGCCAACCTCGTGCTCCTAGTCTAGGGATGCAGCGTGTACGACCAGGTCTCGGTCAGAGTCTCGTCGCCCTTTTGCAGGAATCCCCTCAGATCGATCGGCTTGTTGTCCTTCGGCCGGACTTGAAAGCCGAGCCGCCACCCGCCCGTGATCGTGTTCTTGACCACGTGCTGTCCGATCAGCTCGTCGCCGATCTCCTGACCCGAGCCGACGGTGATCACGCCGCGCACCACGGTTTCGGGCGGCAGAGCCTTCAGCCGGGCGCCCTCGAAGTCCACGATGTAGCGGTACACGCCGGCCTCCGTGCCGTGGTCGCGCCGCGTGGCGACCGCGCGGCCGCCGGGCGGCCGGTCGCGGTCGTCGCGGTACCAGTGCAGATCATAGTCGAAGCTGAGCGCCTCTCCCGGACGCGCACTCTTCTCGGGAACCCAGTACGACACGATGTTGTCGTTCACCTCGTTCTTGGTCGGGATCTCGACCAGCTCGACGTGGCCGTCGCCCCACTGGCCTTTCGGCACCGTCCATGCGCTCGGCCTCTCTTCGGAACGAGTCTCGAGCTCTTGGTAGTGATCGAACTCCCGATCGCGCTGCACGAGCCCGAAGCCTCTCGGGTTCGGCATGCGAAAGGCGTTGATTTCGAGAGTTTCCGGGTTGTCGAGCGGCCGCCACATCCACTCGCCGGTTGAGAAGTTGAGCAGCAGGCCGTCCGAATCGTGCACCTCGGGCCGGAAATCGTCGAACTTCCGCAGCGTGTTCTCGCCGTGGAAGAACATGCTGGTGAGGGGCGCAACGCCGAGCTTGGCGATTTCCTTGCGCGGAAAGAGCCGGCTCTGGACCTCGACGACGGTTTCCTCGCCGGGATGTACCACGAAGCGGTACGCACCCGTGATTCGCGGGCTGTCGAGTAGCGCGAAGATCGTCATCTCGGACGCGTCGGCGCCCGGGCGCACCAACCAGAATTCCCGGAAGAACGGGAACTCCTCGCCGGACGGGAGCCCGGTGTCGATGGCCAAGCCGCGGGCGGAGAGCCCGAAGCCGAGATCCCTGGCCACGGCACGGAGGTAGCTAGCACCCACGAACACGATGACCTCATCGCGGTAGTCCGGCTTGTTGATCGGATAGTGGATACGGAACCCGGCGTAGCCGAGCGTTTGGGGCACGCGGCTTGCGAAGTCGTTCTTGCCGTAGTCGAACTGGCTCGGCGAGAAGGGCACCGGATGCACGCCGCGAGACTCGACGACGTTGATCATCACGGTGCGATCGTAGTACAGCCCGGGGTGAAAAAACTGCACCGTGAAGCGCTGCTTCTTGTCGAGCCACAAGGACCGGTCGGTGCGGAAACGGATGTCGCGCCACTGATCGTAGTTGAGGTCGAGCATCCATTTCGGCACGCTGCCGCGCTCGTCCTTGAATGGCGACTGGGCGAGGTCCTGAGCACGGCGAACCACCGCGTTGAAATCGAACGCGGCGAAGACAAGGTTGGACGAGGACAGCAGCAGAGCACAGGATGCTGAAACGGCCAGGCGGCAGAAGCGGATCTTCATCCTAGTGGACGGTAACGACCGCAACCGCAGCGGATCGTGCGGCCCTCGCGGCCGCTGGCTGCGTTGCTCCTGCTCCGAATATTGCGCCATATTCGTCGTCGTCGCGCCTTGCCAGCGACCACGATTGCTCACACCTTCC
>JBEVNX010000076.1:0-32474 GCA_040507895.1 Binatia bacterium
GTCGGGATTCACCGACTCGCCGAGCGCTCGCAGCGTTTGCTTGCCGCTCTCGCTCCAGGATTCGCCGCTTTGCTTCCAAGCATCCTTCTGGCTCGAGCTGCATGCGGCGAACAATAAAGCCGAGAGGACGGACAGGGCCCGTTTCATGAAGTCGAGCGTAGCCGGGGGACACGGCGCGGGAAAGGGGCGAAACGGCTCGATCGACAAAATTGAGGCTTTCGACTACCTAAGAGCGCGTCGCCTCATGATTCTGGTCTCGAACGACGACGGCATCCATTCCGAGGGGTTGCGGGCGCTGAGCGATGCTATGAAGTCGCTCGACGATGTCGTGGTGGTGGCTCCGGATCGTGAGCGGAGCGCGGCGAGCCACTCCCTGACGCTGCACCGGCCGCTGCGCGTCGAAGAGATCCGCACCGGCTGGTTTGCCGTCGATGGCACTCCGACGGACTGCGTGCTCCTCGGGGTTCACGCCTTGTTGCCGAGCCGTCCGCGGCTCGTGGTCTCGGGTATCAATCGCGGGGCCAATCTGGGAGATGATCTCCACTACTCGGGGACCGTGTCAGCCGCGATGGAGGCCATGTTGCTCGGCATCCCGTCGATTGCCATCTCGCTCGCCGCTCGGCGCGACTTCCGCTTCGGCCCGTCGGCCCGCTTCGTCGAGCGCCTCGCCGGCTACGTGCTCGGCGCGGGCTTGCCGCCGAGCACGCTGCTCAACGTCAATGTCCCCGAGACCGCGGAGGGCGAGGAGCCGCGGGGCTTCCGCCTCGCCCGTCAGGGCCGGCGGCGTTACAGCGACGCGATCACCCAGCACGTCGATCCGCGAGGACGCGCCTACTACTGGATCGGCGGCGACGAGATCGAGGGCCATGGAGAGGAAGGCACGGACTTCGCCGCCATCGCTTCGGGAATGATCGCGGTCACGCCGATCCATATCGACCTGACCAACCACGCTTGCTGGGAGCAGCTCGAACACATGGAGCTCGGATGGCCGTGAACTACGAGGGCGCGCGGCAGAAGATGCTCGACGCGCAGATCCGCGCGCGCAACGTGCGCGACCCCCGCGTGCTCGAGGCCGTACGCAAGGTGCCGCGGCACCTGTTCGTCGAGGAGGCGCTGCGCGACCGCGCCTACTTGGACAAGGCGTTACCCATCGGCGAGAAGCAGACGATCTCGCAACCCTACATGGTGGCGGCGATGAGCGAGGCGCTCGAACTCACGGGGCGCGAGCGCGTGCTCGAGATCGGCACGGGATCGGGATACCAAACGGCGATTCTCGCCGAGCTCGCCGAGAGCGTGTTCTCCGTCGAGCGAATCGCGAGCTTCGTGCCGCTGGCGCGCAGGCGCCTGGAATCGCTCGGCCGCTACAACGTGCTCGTCAAGGTAGGCGACGGCACAATCGGGTGGAGCGAGCACGCACCGTATGAGGCGATCCTGGTGACGGCGGCCGCTCCTCAGCTGCCGCGGCCGCTGCTCGAGCAGCTGAGCGTCGGCGGACGGCTGGTGGTACCAATGGGACCGGAGGAATCGCAGACGCTGATGAGGATTCGCAGGGACGAGGAAGGCTTCCACGAGGAGGCGCTCGGCGAGTGTCGCTTCGTGAAGCTCATCGGGCGGCACGGCTGGGCGGGGTGATCTCGGCCCGCAATCGACGCCGCTTTCGCGCCACGGTCCTCTGTTCGCTTGCTCTCCTGTCCGCCGATTGTGCAACGCGGACCGCGGTGCGCGGGCCAGGGATCGTTCATGTCGTCGGCCGCGGCGAGAACCTGTTCCGCATCGGCAAGACGTACGGCATCGACTACCGCGATCTCGCCCGCGTGAACCGCATCCCCGACTCCGCCCGCATCGAGATCGGTCAGCGCATTTTCATTCCCGGTGCCACGCGGCGCCTGCCGGTGGAGATCATCGCGCCGCTCGAGACGTCGGACCGCGCGCCCGCTCCGAGCGAGCTGCCGTCCGGGCCGGATCGCTTGCGCTGGCCGACGCGCACCGGCGCGTTGACCTCCGGCTTCGGTCCCCGCAACGGCACGTTCCACGACGGCATCGACATCGCGGCTCCCGAGGGTACTCCGGTCTACGCGGCGCGCGGCGGACGCGTCATTTACAGCGACCAGATCCCTGGGTATGGGAACATCGTGATCCTCGAGCACGCCGACGGCCTGTCGACCGTCTATGCGCACAACCAGAAGAACGAAGTCGCACAGGGCGAGGTGGTCCGTCAGGGCGACGAAGTCTCGCGGGTCGGACAGACGGGGCGGACCACGGGCCCGAATCTGCACTTCGAGGTGCGCATTCAGAACGTCGCCCGCAACCCGCTCTTCTTCCTTCCGCCGTGGCCCGGCTAGGCTCCTGGGAGGAGGAGTCGTGAGGGACCTGAAGGCGCTGATCCGCGACATCCCGGACTTCCCGAAGGCCGGCATCCTGTTTCGCGACGTGACCCCGTTGCTGCTCGACGCGCCGGCCTTTCGCGAGACGGTGGAACGGATCTGCGCGCCGTTCCTGAAGCGGATAGACGTCGTCGTCGGCATCGAGTCGAGGGGATTCATCGTCGGCGCCGCCGTCGCGTATCACCTCGGCACGGGCCTCGCGCTGGTGCGCAAGCCGGGCAAGCTGCCCGCCGCCACTTACGAGGCACGCTACGACCTCGAATACGGCAGCGACGGGCTCGAGATCCATCAGGACGCCTTCCGCCACGGCAGTCGGGTGCTCGTCGTGGATGATTTGCTCGCCACCGGTGGGACCGCAGCGGCGACGATGGAGCTCGTCCGCCGCACGGGCGGCGACGTGGTCGCCTGTGCCTTCGTCATCGAGCTCACCGCGCTCGCCGGGCGCGAGCGCCTGGCACCCGCCGCGGTCCATTCACTGATCCAGTATTGAGCGCGGGAAAGGAAGCGACGTCATGTCCGAGTTTCGCATCGAGCGCGACAGCATGGGGGAGATGCAGGTCCCCGCGGATGCCTACTACGCTGCGCAGACGGCGCGGGCGGTGGAGAATTTTCCGATCTCCAAGCTCCGCTTCGGCCGACCGTTCCTCCGCGCGCTCGCGCTCGTCAAGCTGGCTGCCGCGAAGGCCAACGCCGAGCTCGGCCTGCTCGCAGCGGAGAAGGCCAACGCGATCTTGCAGGCCGCGCGCGAGGTAGCGGATGGAAAATTCGATCGGGAGTTCGTGGTCGACGTCTTCCAGACGGGCTCGGGGACGTCGACCAACATGAATATGAACGAGGTGATCGCCACTCGGGCGATCGAGATCCTCGGCGGCCGGCGGGGCGACAAGTCCGTGCACCCGAACGACGATGTGAACATGGGACAGTCGACCAACGACGTGTTCCCGACGGCGATTCACGTCGCCGCGCTCGAAGCGGTCGAACGCCGGCTCCTGCCGGCGTTGCGAGCGCTCGCCGAGAGCTTCGAAGCGAAAGCCCAGGAGTTCGCGGACGTCGTCAAGGCGGGCCGGACGCACCTGCAGGACGCCGTGCCGGTGACGCTCGGTCAGGAATTCTCCGGCTACGCGAGCGTGATGCGTCACGGCATTCGGCGGGTCGAGAATTGCCGCGCGAGCCTGACCGAGCTTCCGCTCGGCGGCACGGCGCTCGGCACGGGAATCAACGCCGACCCGCGCTTCGCACCGCACGCGATCCAGGAGCTCAATCGCCTGACGGGCCTCGGCTTTCGGCGCGCCGAGAACGCCTTCGAGGCGATGCAGAACCGCGACGCCGCCGTCGAGCTCTCTGGAGCGCTGCGCACCATTGCGGTCGGGCTCATGAAGATCGCCAACGACCTTCGCCTGTTGGCCTCGGGCTCGCGCACCGGCCTCAACGAGATCGAGCTGCCGGCGACGCAGCCGGGCTCGAGCATCATGCCGGGCAAGGTCAATCCGGTGATCGCCGAGGCGGTGAACATGGTGGCGGCGCAGATCATCGGCTACGACGCCGCGGTGGTGATCGCAGCGATGAACGGCAACCTCGACTTGAACGTCATGATGCCGGTGATCGCGTACGATCTGTTGGAGTCGATTGAGCTCGGCGCGTCGGCGAGCCGGGTGTTCGCCGAGAAATGCGTGAGCGGCATCAAGGCCAACATCGAGCGCTGCCGCCAATACGGCGAGCTCACAGGCCAACTCGTCACGGCGCTGGCGCCGGTCATCGGCTATGACAAAGCGGCAGCCGTCTACAAGAAGGCGGTCGCCCGGGACGTGTCGATCCGGCAGGTCATCCTCGAGGACAAGCTCTTGCCGGAAAAGAAGCTCGATGAGATTCTCGACCTGAAGAAGCTCACGCAAGGCGGGCGCGCATGAGGGGCCGCCTCACGTCCCTGCGCACGCGGGGATCGTGATTCATTGGCAAAAGAAGCTCGAGGGGCTCCGGCACGTCGGCTCGTGTCGCATTACCACCCGGGGCCGCAAGACCGGCCGCCCGCACACGGTGACGATCTGGTTCGTCGTCGCCGAGGAGAGGCTCATCTACCTCGGCACGCTGCAGATGGGGCGTGACTGGCCGAAGAACGTCGCCGCCAACCCCGAGGTCGTTCTCGAGATCAACGGTCTGCGACTTCTCGGGAATGCCCGACTCATCACCGACGAGTCGAAGCGCGTAAGGGCCGAGTCCGCCCTTTCCGCCAAGTATTGGGGCGTATGGATCAGCTCATGGCTCGGGCTTCGCCCGCAAGGCGTGTTCGAGGTGGAGGTATCCGGGGAAGCGGCCCCGTGAGTGACAATCGCGCTTCCGCGACGCCGCGCTAGCGGTAGTACCGGTAGAGGGCCTCGGCCACGCAACCCGGCTTCGATTCGCCTTCGACCTCGAACGTCATGGACACGGTCACCTGAGCGCCCGCTGCGTTGGCGATCGCCTCGACGTCCGCTAGGGTCGCCTTCAGGCGCACGCGCTTGCCGATGCGTACCGGGCCCGGGTAGCGGAGCTTGTTCAACCCATAGTTGATGCCCATCTTGATCCCCTTCACCTCGATGATCTGCTCCATCAGGTGAGGGGCCAACGAAAGCGTGTAGTAGCCGTGTGCGATCGGTCCGCCGAAGGGGGATTCCTTGCGGGCGCGCTCCGGATCGACGTGGATCCACTGATGGTCGAGGGTCGCGTCGGCGAACTTGTTGATCTCTTCCTGCGTGACGAGATGCCAGTCGGAAACGCCGATTTCCTGACCCTTCATCCCTTGGAGCTCGTCGAGCGTCAGCGTGCGCGCCGCCATGGGGTTATCCCTTTTTCTTTGCCTGGGTCTGACACCAAACCGTGCGAGGGCCGTGCGCGGGCTCCACGGGTGCGGGGTCTGACGTGTCGGGAGGCGATCGGAGGAGCCCTCAATGCTTGTGCTCGACCTTCTTGCCGTAGCTCACTTCGCCTTTGTCGACGCGCAGCGAGAAGCCGCATTCCGGGTTCGTGCAAACCCACGCTTTGAAGAACACCGACGATCCTTCCTGGCCATAGTCCGAAAGAGGTATGAGAATTCCGTTGTTGCATTTCTGACACTTCGGAAGGTCCATCGCCCCCCTCCTTATCCCGGCAGATCGTGCTGCCGCCCAGCACCAACGGCGAGTGTAGTGTCGGGTCGCCGTGAACGCAAGGAGGGGAAATGGCGCGGGGAACCGCGGCAGAAACGCCGTCTCGCCACTCTACCGCGGGGTCGGGAGGATGAATGCCCCCGCCAAGAATCGAACTTGGACCTGCAGCTCCGGAGGCTGCCGTGATATCCATTTCACCACGGGGGCAGGCGAACGGAGCGAATACTACATCCTCGCCACCTCGTCGACGACTACAGCAGCGGCGCGAGGACTTCGATCATCTGTTGGTGGATCCTCCCGTTCGAAGCCACCGTCTGCTCGCCGAAGGGATCGAAATGGCCGCCCTCGAAGTCGCTGATCCGGCCGCCGGCTTCTTCGACGATCAGCGCTCCGGCCGCGGTGTCCCACGGCTTGAGCTTCCATTCCCAGAATCCGTCGACCCGGCCGACGGCGACCCAGCAGAGGTCGAGAGCGGCGGATCCGGCGCGGCGTACGCCCTGCGTGCGCATCATGAAACCTTTGAAGAATGAGAGATAGTAGTCCGCGTGCTCACGGCGGTCGTACGGGAAGCCGCTGGCGAGAAGCGCCGAGCCGAGGTCGGCAGTCGTGGAGACCTCCAGCCGCCGGTCGTTCATGCGGGCGCCGCTACCGCGCCGCGCGCTGAAGAGCTCCTCGCGGACCGGATCGTAGACCAAGCCGAGGATCGTCTCGCCGCGCCGGGAAAGTGCGAGCGAGACCGACACCTGAGGGTAGCGGTGCGCGAAGTTCGTCGTTCCGTCGAGCGGGTCGATGAGCCACAGGAACTCGTGATCGCCGCGCGCGCCGGACTCCTCGGCGAGGACGGCATGCTCGGGGAACGCCGAAGTGATCACCCCGAGGATCGCTTCTTCGCAGGCGCGATCGACCTCGGTGACGAGATCGATGGCCGTCGACTTCCGCTCGATCCGCCGTTGTTGCTCGTGCCAGCGCCGCTTGATGATCGTGCCGGCGCGGTCGACGGCGAGCCGTGCCGCCGATTCGAACGCCTCCACCACGCCGCGTTGTGTCACGCGCGCGACACGTTGTCCACGCGTCGTTGACAGCCTCAGAAGGCGCGGATACGATGGCTTGTTTCTGATCCCCAGGCCGGAACCGAGTCGGGAGCCCTCTAGCGGGACGGAGTGAAGATCGAGCGGATTGGCGTCTCAACCCTGAGGTGGTGGGCGGTCGCCAAGTGGTAAGGCACCGGTCTTTGGAACCGGTATCGAAGGTTCGAATCCTTCCCGCCCAGTTTTTCTCGAACGCGCGCGATGAACGAGAGAGCCAAGGACGAGCTGATCCTGTTCGCCGGTCACTCCAACCCGGCGCTCGCCGCCGCCGTGGCTCGGGATCTCGGCGTCGGGCTCGGCGCGGCGGAAGTTCGTACGTTCAGCGACGGCGAGATCCTCGTCGAGATCGACGAAAACGTGCGCGGCGGCGATGTCTTCGTTCTCCAGTCCATCTGCACGCCCGGCAACGACAACCTGATGCAGCTCCTCCTGATGCTCGATGCGCTGAAGCGCGCCTCCGCGAAGCGCATCACCGCGGTCATGCCCTACTACGGCTATGCTCGGCAGGACCGCAAGGTCGCGCCGCGCGTGCCGATCAGCGCGAAGTTGATCGCCGACCTGGTGACCACGGCGGGCGCTTCGCGGGTGCTGACGATGGACCTGCATGCCGGTCAGATTCAGGGCTTCTTCAACATTCCGGTCGACAATCTCTACGCCACGCCGGTGCTCTTGCCGTACATCCGCGAGCGCGTGGCGGGGGATCAAGTGGCGGTGGTGAGCCCGGACGCCGGCGGCGTCGAGCGCGCTCGGGCCGTCGCCAAGCGGCTCGATGCTGGCCTGGCGATCATCGACAAGCGGCGCCCCGGCCCCAACGAAGTCGCGGAGATGCGCATCATCGGTGACGTGGTCGGGTGCTCGGCGATTCTCGTGGACGACATCGTCGACACGGCGGGCACGATCGTCACCGCCGCCGCCGCCCTGCGGGAGGCCGGCGCCCGTCGCGTCATCGGCTGCTGTACTCACGGCGTGCTGTCGGGGCCGGCGATCGAGCGCCTGAAGTCGTCGGCGATCGAGGAGCTCGTCGTCACGGACACCATTCCTCTAGGCTCGGAAGCCGCCCGGAGCGGTAAGGTGCATGTCCGGTCGGTGGCCCACCTGCTCGCCGAGGCGATTCGCCGAACCCACGACGAAGAATCGATCAGCTCGCTGTTTCTTTCGTAGGAGGGGACTATGGAGATCGTTTCCGTCACCGTCGAGACGCGCGCCGCATCCGGCAAGGGGCCGGCGAGGCGAGTCCGCTCGAGCGGTAAGGTCCCGGCGGTGTTCTACGGGCCGAACCAGCGCGAGGCGATTCCGCTGCAAATGGAAGAGAAGGAATTCGCCAAGAAGATCGCCGTTCTCGAGGGCTCGGCCTTGATCCAGTTCGAGTCGGTGGCGCCCGAGCTGAAGAGCCGCATGGTGCTGCTGCGTGCAGTGCAGAGCCATCCCGTCAGCGGCGCGGTCCTGCACGCCGACTTCTACGAGGTCGATCTGACGAAGAAGCTCGAGGTCACCGTGGCGCTGCACTTCACCGGCAAGCCGGTGGGTGTCGAGGCCGGCGGGATTCTGCAACCCATCGTCCGCGAGATCACGGTGAAGTGCTTGCCGACCGAGATCCCCGCGTTCATCGAGGTCGACGTCAGCGCCCTCGGCATCCACGACTCGATCCACGTCGAGGAGATCCAGCTGCCCCGGGGCATCGAGCCGGTGTACGAGACGAACTTCACCGTGGTCACGGTGTCCCCGCCGACGGTCGAGGAGGTGAAGGTCGAGGCCGCGCCGGAAGGCGTGCCGGTCGAAGGCGCGCCGGCGCCTGCGGAGGGCGCAGTGCCCACCGCGGAGCCTGCCGAGGGCGCGAAGAAGGGCGAGTAGCTCGCCCTCGCGGGTTGGATGAAAGTGATCGTTGGCCTAGGCAACCCAGGCGGCTCGTATGCGCGCAGCCGTCACAACGTCGGATTCCGGGTCCTCGATCGGCTCGCCGAGCGCCATCGCCTGCACTTCTCGCGGCGGGAATACAAGTCGCAGGTTGCGGAAGGACGCATCGACGATGAGCGGGTGATGCTGATGAAGCCCCAGACCTACATGAATCTCAGCGGGGAGGCCGTGCAACGCGCGCGGCGCAGCCTACGGATCGAGCCGGCGCAATTCCTCGTCGTCTACGACGATCTGGACCTCTCGGTCGGGCGGCTGCGGGTTACGCGCAGTGGCGGCGCGGGCGGGCATCACGGCGTCGAATCGATCATCGAGGCGCTCGGTAGCAAGGAGTTCCCGCGAATCCGCGTCGGCATCGGGAGGCCGGGAAGCCGCGAGGCGAACGTGGACTACCTGCTCGACTCGTTGACGCCCGAGGATGCATCGACGCTGTCCGAGTCGGTCGCGCGCGCGGCCGACGCCGCCGAAGTCGTAGTGTGCGACGGAATCACCGCGGCGATGAATCGCTTCAATTCGCCGCCGAAAGCCGAGGCCGGGTAGCGTACGATCCGCTTTTGCTCCTTGCTCGCGCCGTGAGCGACGCGGGCCATAGACCAAAGGGAGGTTCGATGTACGATTACGAGACACTGACCGTTCTGCATCCCGATCTCGGGGAGGCCGGCTCGAAGGAGCTGGTGCAGAAGGTGCGCGGCATCCTCGAGGCCGGGCGCGCCGAGATCAAGAAGGTCGACGAATGGGGTATGCGCGAGCTCGCTTATCCCATTCGCAAGCAGCGACGGGGGATCTATGCGCTCGTCGAATACAGGAGCGAGCCGCCGGCGGTCGCTGAGCTCGAACGCCAGCTCAAGCTGAACGACCAGGTGCTGCGCTTCATTACCGTGCGGCAGGTGCAGAAGAAGATGCTGCCGCCGCGCCGACCGCGGGTCGATCGCGACGAGAGCGGCGATGGAGAGCTGCTGATGGAGGAAACGCGCTGAGCGCGCAGGCGGGGAAAGCCGCGCGGTGGGTGAACCGGGTCGATCTCGCGGGCACGGTCGCTTCGATGCCCGAGCGCCGGACCACGCCCGCCGGTACGCCGGTCCTGCAGTTTCGCTTGCAGGTCGAGCCGAGCCCGCACGACCCCGCCATACCCGGCTGCCTGTTGACCGTCGTCGCGCTCGGCGAGAGCGCGGCGGCGACCGAGGTGGTCGAGGGGAGCGCGGTGGAGATCGTGGGATCGCTCACCGAGCGGCGCTGGCGCGGGCCGGGCGCGGTTCGCCAGAGCCGCTTCGAGATACTGGCCCGCTCGGTGCGCGTGTTGTAAGAGTTACGGTTCGCTCGAGGAGGAGGAATTCATGGAGTCAACGAGGGGTCGTTCCGGAGGCGGCGGCAAGCGCCGCGGCAGGCCCGGCGACGACAAGATGCCGTTTCGACGCCGTATGCAGCGGCGCAAAGTCTGTCGTTTCTGCGCGGAGAGAGTACCGATCGACTACAAGGACGTCCGGCTGCTAGGTAGCTTCATCACCGAGCGCGGCAAGCTGATTCCGAACCGGATCACCGGCAACTGCTCTCGCCACCAGCGCGAGCTCACCACCGCCGTCAAGCGGGCCCGCAACGTCGCCCTGCTGCCCTTCGCCTCATCCACGGTCTGAGCCAGGACCGATCGAGAGCTCGCCGTGCCCCGAACCCCTCTGAGATCGCTGTTGCGCGCCGCGGCGGCCAGCGCACTGCTTTTCAGCGTCGGCATGCTTTTGCCTGTCGGGGGTCTCCTGCTGCTGGTGCTCACCCCTCAGCCCGCGCTGCGGCTGGTTGGGGCGAGCACGCCGCAGCGCCTGGCTCTCCTCGCATTCGTAGCCGCCGTCGCCGGTTCGAGCGCCGGCGCGGCTTCGGGGGTGCTCTACCTCGCGAGCTTCGGGCTCATGACGTTGATGGTGCCGATCGTTCTGGAGCGTGACTGGTCCATCGAGGTGACTATCGGCGCCGTCACGGTCCTGATCGCCGCGGCGATCCTCGCGATCGTGTTCGCCAGCGCCTCGCCGGCGGCGCTGCTCGGAGCGCTGCGCCAATCGCTCGAAAACATGCGCTCCGAGGCGATCCAAGTCTATCAGCGCGCCGGGTTGTCTGCGGAGGTGGTTCGACAGCTCGAGGACGGCAGCGTGCGAGTGATCGACTGGACGCTGCGCCTCACGCCGGCGTTGCTCGTGGCCGCGATCGCGGCCGCCACGCTGCTGAACGTCGACTTGCTGCGCCGTCACCAGCGCCTTCAGGGCCTCGCGCCCGTGTTCGGCGACCTCACCCGCTGGAAGTCCCCGCCCGAGCTGGTCTGGATACTCATCGCCAGCGGCTACGGCGCGTTCCTCACCGGGGGGGCGGTCGCGTGGCTGGCGGCGAATCTCTTCGCGGTGCTGCTCGCGGTGTACTTCTGTCAGGGCCTGGTGATCGCCCAGTTCTACATGCGCCGCTGGCGCTCGCCGCTTTGGCTCGTCGGGCTTGTCTATCTGTTCATCCTGCTGGAATGGCTCGTCGCGACGGGCGTGATGCTCGTCGGCGTGTTCGACCTCTGGGCGGACTTCCGCCGCTTGAATCCGCGACCGGTCGAGGAGGATTAGAAGCCCCATGGATGTCATCCTGCAACAAGACGTCGAGAACCTCGGGACGATCGGAGACGTGGTGAAGGTGAAGCCGGGATACGCGCGGAACTACCTCTTGCCGCGCGGACTCGCACTCCGGGCCGATGCCAAGAACCTCGCCATGCTGGAGCACCGCAAGCGATCGCTCGCGGCCAAGCGCGCCAAGGTGGCGAAGGCGAACGAGGCGGCGGCGACGCGCCTTGTCGCCTTGTCGCTGTCGATTGCCGCGCGCGCCGGCGAAGAGCAGAAGCTCTTCGGCTCAATCACCAATCTCGACATCCAAAGGGCGCTCGCCGCGCAGGGATTCGAGATCGACCGCAAGAAAATTCACCTGGAGGCGCCGATCAAGACGCTCGGCGAGCACGTTGCGACTGTCGACCTCGGCGCGGGAGTACACGCGCCGCTCAAGTTGACGGTCGTGCCGCTCGAGGAGCCGGCACGGAGCGAGTAGCTCGCTCGCGAGCCGGCCGACCCGAGCTCGCGCGCGGAATGGCTCAAAGCGATCGGCGCTCGAGCGCTCGCTGGAACGCGTCGGACAGCCGTTTCAGCTCGTCGATGTGGAGCGCGCGGCCGGTCAGATAGAAGACGGCCGCGCCGAGCGGCACGGTGGTGGCGACTTGCGCCAACGACCCGGCGAACCCCTCCGCTTTGCCGAGGAACTGGAGCCAGAGCCAGCAAACCGAGGCCATCACCGCGGTAGCGGGGGCGGCGCGCGCTACCACCCGCCGCAGCCCGAGCGACCCCGCACCGGTTCGCCTGCGCAGCAGTATCAGCAGCAGGGCCGAGTTCCACAACGCGACCACCGAGGTAGACAGCGCGAGACCCGCATGTCCGAGGTGCAGCACGTGGATCGCCAGCCAGTTGCTCGCGAGGTTGATTGCGACCGAAAGCGCGCTCACGTTCATCGGGGTCCGCGCGTCGTTGAGGGCATAGAAGGCGGGCGCGAGGATCTTGATGGTGGCGTAACCGGTGAGGCCCAAGGCGTACGCAGCCAGCGCCAGCGCCGACGCGTGCGTGTCGTCGGGGCCGAATCGTCCGTGCTGATAGATGACAGCGATGATCGGCTCCGCGCAGATCGCCAGGCCCGCCGCGGCCGGCAGGCAGAGGAGCGAGAGCAGGCGAAGCCCTTCGCCCAGGCTCGCGCGGAACGCCCTGAGATCGCCGCGCGCGGCGGACCTCGCCAGCGAAGGCAGCGCGACCGTGCCGAGCGCCACGCCGAACATGCCGATCGGCAGGTACATGAGGCGGAACGCGATGCTTAGCCACGACACCGCTCCGTTGCCGAGCTCGGAGGCGAAGTAGGTGTTGACGACTACGTTGATCTGGACGGCCGCGATCCCGAGCGTGGCAGGCCCCATCAGGCGCATGACCTGGATGACGCCCGGGTCTCGAAAGCCGGCAACGGGACTGTAGCGGAACCCGACGCGGCGCAAGGCCGGCAGCTGCACGAGGAACTGCAGCGCTCCGCCGACGAGCGTGCCGATCGCCATGGCGACGAGCGCCGCCACACTGTCGCCCGGCGCGGCACCGTCTCCGTGCTTCCAGGGCAAGTAGCTCGGCGCCAACCAGGCGACGAACGCGAGGCCCCCAACGACCGAGCCGACGTTGAAGAACGACGAGGCCGAGGCCGGAACGAGGAAAACAGCGCGAGCGTTCAGCACGCCCATCGCAACCGCCGCGACCGCGACGAGCAGCAGAAACGGGAAGAGGATTCGCGTCAGCTTGATCGTCAGCTCGATCTTCCCCGGTTCGTCTCGGAAGCCCGGCGCGATCCACTCGACGATCCACGGCGAGGCGAGGATGCCCGCGACGACGACGGCGCCGACCACCAAGACGAGGTCGTTCAGCACCCGATTGGCGAGCTCCCATGCGGGCCGTTCGCCTTCGCGCTCGAGCTTCTGCGCGAACGTGGAGACGAACGCAGCCGACAGGGCGCCCTCGGCGAACAGGTCGCGCAACAAGTTGGGGATACGGAACGCGGCGATGAACGCGTCGAGCTCTCGGCTGGCGCCGAAGAGCGCGGTGAACACGACCTCCCGGACGAGGCCGAGCACGCGGCTGGCGAGGACCGCCAGGCTGACGCCTCCTGCGGCGCGCCCCAGGCCCTGACTGGAGCTCGGCGGCGGCCGTCCCGTCACGGCGTCGGCCGCGGGAGATTGGCCGGCCTCAATAGGTGCCCCGGAGCTTCGAATGGTCCCAGCTCGCCACGCGCTCGGGGCGGACGCGGATCGCCACGCGCTTGGCGGCCTGGCGCCGCAGGTCGTCGTCGATCGACAGGTCGCGGGAGGGGTCGTGCTTGATCCGAATCTGGCCGAGGATCTCGATGCACAGGTCCAAGTCGTCCACGAGCTCGCCGACGCCGCGGATCATCAGACCGCGCAGCTCCGCGTACTCGGTCCCCGATTCGGCGAGCAAAGAGACCTTGGGATTGCGCCGGAGGTTGACCACCTTCTGCGCTTTGCGGAACGACGTCATGTGCACCAGACCGTCGATCCGCGCGAACCACATCGCCACGGAGTGAGGATAGCCGCGCCCATCGATGGTGCTGAGCATGACTGTTCTCGATCGGGCGAGGAAGGCCGCCTGCTCGTCGGCCGTCATGGCGATCTCGCCTCTGCGGTTCATCGCGTGCTGGCGCGCCGCGGCCCCGCCGCTTGGACGTCCGCGGGCCGGCCCGCCTACTTCTTTCTCTTGTCGCTGCCGGCGCTGTAGCCGTCGCTCTGCTCCACCGCCCAGTCGCGCCACTGGAGCGTGAAGCGGCGGAATCGATGCAGCTCGTCGCCGTAGTTGGCGTAGAGGTAGACCGCCGTCGCACCGAACGCCAATCCCCAGAAGAACTGCCGCATGGGTTCAAGGTATCGGAGCTTGCACGGCGCCTCAAGCGCTTGGCTCCGTCGCCGGTCGCTTGTTAGAGTGGCCGGCCCATGAGCTCCTACGTCGCCAACTGGAAGGAGGTACTCGCCACCAGCAACCTTTCCGAAGGGAAGCCGGTCGACTTCGTTTCTCGATGGTTGATCCTCACGCGGGCCTCCGTGTTTCCAATGACGTTGACCTCGGGCCTGATCGGTGGGCTGCTCGCGGCGGGACATCCGCGCGCCAACTGGCGATACTTCGCGGTGAGCCTCCTCGGCCTCGTCGTGGCCCATGCCTGCAACAACCTGATGAACGACTACTTCGACCTCGAGGCCGGGGTCGACCAGTCGGATTCGCCGCGCGCACTCTATGCGCCGCATCCGGTGCTCGCGGGGTGGATCACCCGGCCGGGCTTGGTGGGCGCGATCGCCGCGTTCAACGCGCTCGGCGCTGCTGTGCTGTTCTACCTGTTCGCGGTACGCGGCTTGCCGGTGGTCGCTTTCGCTGCGGCAGGGCTATTCATCAGCGTCTTCTACGTCGCGCCGCCACTTCGTTTGAAGCACCACGGGCTGGGCGAGGCAGGCGTGTTCGTCGTCTGGGGGCCGCTGATGGTCGGCGGCACCTATTACGTGACGACCGGCGAGATTCCGGCCTGGGTCTGGGCGGCGTCGCTCCCGTACGCCATCCTCGTGACGACGGTGCTGATCGGCAAGCACGTCGACAAGCTGGAGCACGACTCGCGAAAGGGGATCCACACGCTACCGGTGCTGCTCGGGTCCGAAGCCGCGCTGTCGCTCAACCGCGCGCTCATGGCGTCGTTCTACGTCGTCGTCATCGCGCTGGTCGCGTTCGGCACGCTCGGCATCTGGGTCTTGCTCGTGCTCGGTTCGCTGCCGCTCTGCGCGAAAGTCTGGAGGGTCTACTCAAGGCCCCGCCCCGCCGCCCCGCCGCCACGCTATCCCATCTGGCCTCTTTGGTACGTCGGCGCAGCCTTCGTGCTCACCCGTCGCGCCGGGGCGCTCTTCATTCTCGGTCTCCTGTTGAACCGGCTCGCGCCCGTGTTCTGATTCTCAAGAGCCGCCGGTTCCGAGCGCGACCGCGCGGCTTCCGGCGCCCCGCCGAGCTATGTGTCAACCTAGGACGAGGTGGAGCAGAAGGACCCCGAATAGCGATCGATCTCCAGAACTCCGCCTGTCAGTCGGAACCAGGGAGTGAGGTCCGGCTTGGCAACATCGATGCAGATCGAAAGAAAGGTCGCCAGCACCAAGATGAGGCGCGCGCGAGCGATGTTCAGGTCGAGATCCTGCGGATGTCGTGCGTGCATGAGGCCCTCAGAATGAACGCGTGGGTCCGATTCGCCTAGGATGTAGCGGATTTCGAGCTCGGGTAGCGAGGACTCCCCGGCAGGCTCGGCAATGAGGCGAAGGCCTGCGCCCACGAATGGGGTGGCCAAACTCGCTGCAGCCGGGCGAATGTGGTACGTACGCTCGGAGGCCTTCGCCATGTCGGGTCACTCCAAATGGTCATCGATCAAGCACAAGAAGGCGGCGAAGGACGCCAAGCGGGGCAAGTTGTTCACGAAGCTGATCAAGGAGATCACCGTGGCCGCGCGCAACGGAGGCGACGTTAACGCCAACCCGCGACTGCGCACCGCCGTGTTGACCGCAAGGGCCTCGAGCTTGCCGAACGATACGATCGATCGTGCGATCAAAAAGGGCAGCGGTCAGCTCGAGGGGCAAACGTTCGAGGAGATGGACTACGAAGGGTACGCGCCTGGCGGTGTGGCGGTGATCGCGCGGGTGCTGACCGACAATCGCAATCGCACGGTGAGCGAGATCCGCTTCTTGTTCGGCAAGTACGGAGGCCACCTCGGTGAGGCCAACAGCGTCGGGTGGATGTTCCAGAAGCGCGGAGTGATTCAAGTCGACAAGAAGGACGCCGACGAGGACCGGGTGATGGAGATCGTGCTCGACGCCGGCGCGGAGGACGTGTCGGACGTGGGGGAGACGTTCGAAGTGGTGTGCTCGCCGGAAAGCTTCGAGGCCGTGCGCGCGAGCATCGAGCGCGGCGGGCTGAAGATCAGCGGTGCGGAGGTCACGATGGTGCCGAAGTCGACCGTGCATCTTGCGGGGCCCCAGGCTGCCGCGGCCTTGAAGTTCCTCGAGGCGCTCGAGGACCACGACGACGTGCAGAGCGTTTCGGCGAACCTGGACGTCGATCCCGCAGAGCTGGAGAAGCTGTCGGCAGCGTGAACCAGGAGGAGGTGCGGGTGCTCGGTATCGACCCGGGCACTTCGGTGATCGGTTGGGGCGTGGTGACGCCCGCGGGGGCCTCGTTTCGCCGTCTGGCCAGCGGCGCGGTCGAGCTCGGATCGTCGAAGCCTCTGGGCGAGCGCCTCGTCGAGATCCGGTCCGCGGTCGTCGAGCTCTGTAGGCAGCATGCGCCGGGGGCGCTCGCGCTGGAGAAGGCGTTCGTCGCCCACAACGTACAAAGCGCGTTCCGGCTCGGAGAAGCGCGCGGCGCCGTGCTGATCGCGGCCGCCGAAGCCGGCGTCCCGGTCTTCGAGTACGCTCCCGCGCAGGTGAAGGCCACAGTCGTCGGTTACGGCCGCGCCGACAAGCAGCACGTCGTGCGGGGCGTATCGCTGCGGCTCGGCATTCCGCCCGCCGAGCGCGACGACGAGGCGGACGCGCTGGCACTCGCGCTCTGCCACCTGATCGGCTGGCGGCTAAGATCGCTCGGCGCCGCGGGGCGGCGTCGCGGGGCGGCGCTGTGATCGCGCATCTGCGGGGACGATTCTACCGGCGGGCGAACGAGGAGATCGTCGTCGACGTCGGCGGGGTGGGGTATCAGGTTTTCGTCTCCGCGCAGACCCTCGCCGCTCTGCCCGCCGTGGGCAGCGAGGTGGAGCTCGAGACCGTGACGCATCTGCGCGAGGATGCGCTGCAGCTCTTCGGGTTCGCCCACGCGGCCGAGCGCGCGCTGTTCCAGCTCCTGCAATCGGTATCGGGAATCGGCCCCCGCCTGGCGCTGAACATCCTGTCGGGAATGCCGACCGCGGAGCTCCAAGAGGCCATCCGCCGGCGCGACCTTCTACGCCTCACGCGCATCGCGGGGGTCGGCAAGAAGACCGCGGAGCGCCTCTCGGTCGAGCTGGCCGACAAGCTGCTCGCGCTGCCGGCTGATCGGCCGGCGAAGGGCGACGGCGCCGGCACCGACGTGGCCGCCCAGGCCGTCTCGGCGCTGGTGAATCTCGGCTTCCGCAGCCCCGAAGCCGAGGCCGCGGTCGAAGCGGCGATTGGATCGGGCCTCTTCGGGTTCGAAGAGGTCGTCCGCGAGGCGCTGCGGAGCACGCGCCGATGAGCCCCTCCCGCGCCGGACCGCTCCGCGCCACGAGCGGCGAAGACGAGCGGATCGCCGACCAATCGCTCCGGCCGCTGCGATTCGACGACTACGTCGGCCAGGAGCGGGTGAAAGAGAACCTCCAACTCATGGTCACAGCGGCGCGGAGCCGCGGGGACGCGCTCGATCACCTGCTCTTTCATGGGCCTCCGGGTCTCGGCAAGACGTCGCTCGCCTACCTCATCGCCCGAGAGATGGGCGTCAGCATCCGCACCACCTCAGGGCCGATGATCGAGCGCGCCGGCGACTTGGCGGCGATTCTCACGAGCCTCGAGTCGCACGACGTACTGTTTATCGACGAGGTGCACCGTCTCAACAAGGTGATCGAGGAAGTGCTCTACCCTGCGATGGAGGACTTCAAGCTCGACCTGATCATCGGACACGGTCCCGGCGCCAGCATGTCGAAGATCCCGCTCCAACCGTTCACGCTCATCGCCGCCACGACCCGCGCGGGGCTGCTGTCGGCGCCGCTCCGTAACCGCTTCGGCAACGATTTCCGGCTCGAGTTCTACAACCAGTCGGAGCTCGAGAAGATCCTCGCGCGCTCGGCGCGGATCCTCTCGGTGTCGCTCGAGGGCGACGGCGCGATAGAGATCGCCCGTCGCTCGCGAGGCACCCCACGCATCGCGAACCGGCTCTTGCGGCGAGTGCGCGACTTCGCCGAGGTGCGCGCCGCCGGAGTCATCCACCGAGCGGTGGCTCGTGACGCACTGAAGCTCCTCGACGTCGACGAGATCGGCCTCGAGCCCATGGACCGCACGCTGCTCTCCACGATCATCGACAAGTTCGACGGCGGGCCTGTCGGCATCGAGACGCTCGCGGCTTCGATCGGCGAGGAGCGCGACACGCTGGAGGACGTCTACGAGCCGTACCTGCTGCAGATCGGCTTCCTGCAGCGCACCGCCAAGGGTCGAGTTGCAACCTCGAGCGCCTGGCGGCATCTTGGCAAGGAACCTAGCAAGGGATCGCAGGGAGGCCTGTTTTGAGGTGCTGACCGACCTCGGCAAGACGCTGATCCTGTTCGGGATCGTGCTGGGTGCGGTCGGCGCCGTGCTCGTCGTGGCCGGGCGGATCCCGTGGTTGGGTCGGCTCCCCGGCGACATCGTCATTCGACGCGAGCACTTCACGTTCGTCTTCCCGCTGGCGTCCTGCCTGGCCGTGAGCGCCTTGTTGAGCCTCCTCCTGTATTTCCTTCGCCGCTGAGCCGCGGAGCGCCGATGAGCGCGCTGAACCCGGAAGAGCCGAGCCCCTTCGACATCGACGCCGCCCCCGACTCACCGAGCAGTCGGCGCGACGCGTGGCTGGTCGCGGTGGTGGCACTCGGCGTGTTCCTCTTCGCCGTGTTCGAGGCGCGCCTGCCTCAGTTCTCGAGCGCCCAGTCGTTGATGAACCACCTGACGTTCTTCCTACTCATCAACCTGAACGTGCTCCTGTTGGTGGTGTTCGTCTTCCTGGTCGGCCGCAACCTCGTGAAGCTGACGCTCGAGCGGCGCCGGCGAATCCTCGGCTCGCATCTGCGCACGCGCTTGGTCGTCGCCTTCGTCGGCTTGTCGCTCTTTCCCGCCGTGCTGCTATTCATCGCGTCGACGAGCTTCATGGACAATTCGATCGAGAAGTGGTTCGACGTCCAGGTCGAACAGTCGCTCGAAGGCTCGCACGACGTCGTGCAGGCTTTCTATCGCGAGACGGCCAGCTCGATGCGCGCTCGCTCGCGGGAGATCGCCGCGGCGATCGCCGGCCGCGGGCTGATGGCGCCGGCGCGGCGCGCCGAGCTCAAACGCTTTCTCGAGGCTCGGCGCGTCGATCGCGACCTCGGCGCGGTGCAGGTCTACTCGCCGCGCCGCGAGCTGCTCGCCGTCGCGTTTTCGAGCGCGGCGGCGAGCGGCATCAGCGTCGCGCCCGACGCCGAGTCGTTCGAGCGCCTCGGAGCCCGCGAGGACTTCACGCGCATCGAGCCGCTCGGGGACGGCGACGTCGTGCGCGGGGCTTCGCCGATCGTCGACCACGACAAGGTGATCGGCGCGGTGGTCGTCGATCAGTACGTGTCGACGAGCCTCTCGCAACGATCCGAAGCCATCGAGCGCGCGTTTCGCGAATACAAGGAGCTCAAGATCCTCAAGCAGCCAATCAAGAACACCTACCTGCTGACGCTGACGCTGATCACGCTGGTCGTGGTGTTCGCCGCGACCTGGTACGGCCTTTCGCTCGCGAAGGGGATCACCGTGCCGATCCAGCAGCTCGCGGAGGGTACCCGCGAAGTCGCGCACGGAAATTGGGACGTTCGCATCGAAGGCGCCGGTGAGGACGAGATTGGTACGCTGGTGTCGGCCTTCAACCAGATGACCGGCGATCTGAAGAAGTTCAACGCGGAGCTCGAAGAGCGCCGCCGGCACATGGAGACCGTGCTCGGCAACATCCGCGCGGGCGTGGTGGCCGTGGCGCCGAATGGTGCGATCACCACCTGGAACGCGGCCGCCGAGCGCTTGCTCGACATTCCGGCTCGCCAGGCGCGGGGCCGTCCGGCGGCCGAGGTGCTGTCGGGCGCCGCGCTCGAGCCGGTGCGCGAGATGCTCTCCGTGCTGCTCGCCACCGGCGCGACCCAGGGTGAGCGCCAAGTCGAGGTCGTGCATGCGGAGCAGGCCTTCACGCTGCTGGCCGCGGCCGCCCCGCTGCGTGACCCCGCCTCGCGCGCCGACGAGCCGCCGGGCGCCGTGCTGTTCTTCGAGGACATCACGCAGATCCTCAAGATTCAACGCATGGAGGCGTGGCGCGAGGTCGCCCAGCGGATTGCGCACGAAATCAAGAACCCGTTGACGCCGATCCAGCTCTCCGCGCAGCGGCTGCAGAAGCGCTATGCGCACGTCCTGCGCGACGACATCTTCGAGGAGTGCACGCGCACCATCGTCAAGCAGGTGGAGGACCTGAAGGCGCTGGTGAACGAGTTCTCGACCTTCGCGCGGCTGCCCGCGGGAAGCCACCGGCCCGAAGACCTGAACGGTCTCGTAGAGGAGGCGGTCGTGCTCTTCCGTGAGGGCCATCGCAAGATCCGGTTCGACGTTCGCACCGATCCGACGGTGCCGCCGCTCATGCTCGACCGCGAAGGCATCAAGCGCGCGCTGATCAACCTGCTCGACAACGCGGTGGCGGCGTGCGGCAACGGGCACGCCCAGGGGGGGCGCATCGAGATCGCCACTTCGTACCTCGCTTCGCTCGGGCTCGTGCGCCTCGAGCTGGCCGACAACGGCTCGGGGATGACCCCGGAGGTGAAGGCGCGGCTCTTCGAACCCTACTTTTCCACGAAGAAGGAAGGGACCGGGCTCGGGCTGGCCATCGTCTCGGCGATCTTCTCCAATCATCGCGCGTTCATCCGGGTGCGCGACAACGAGCCGAAGGGCAGTCGCTTCATCGTCGAGTTTCCGGTAAAGGGAGAGGTTCGCCATGGCTGAGACGATCCTCATTGTCGACGACGAGGAACAGATCCGCGCGAGCATTCGCGGAGTACTCGCCGACGAGGGCTTCCGGGTCTTGGAGGCCGACAACGGCCGGAGCGCGCTCGCGGCCATCGCCGCGGAGCATCCCCGCCTCGTCCTGCTCGACATCTGGATGCCGGAGATCGACGGCATCGAGCTGCTCCGCCAGATCGAGGAGCGCCATCCCGGCACGTCGGTGATCGTCATCTCGGGGCACGGCAACATCGAGACCGCGGTGCGCGCCACACGACTCGGCGCGGTCGATTTCATCGAGAAGCCGTTCTCGCTCGACGGGCTACTGCAGCGGGTCGAGCGCGCCCTCGGCGGCGAGCCGAGGACTCAAGACGATTCGCAGGAGCCGCGCCCACTGCGACCGGTCTCTGCGGGCCGCACCGTGGGCGCACGGACGCTGGCCCGGAGCGTCGTCGTCAACGGCCATGGGCTTCACTCCGGTGTCCGGACCGGGCTGATCCTCCATCCGGCGCCGGTCGGGACCGGCGTGGTCTTCGAGAGCATCTCCGCAGACGTCGAAATCCCTGCGCTCGTTGACTACGTCCGTTCCACGGGCTACGCGACTACGCTGTTTCGCGGAGGCGCGTCGGCGAAAACGGTCGAGCACCTACTCGCTGCTCTGCACGCCTTCGGCATCACCAACCTGCGCATCAAGATGCAGGGCGAGATTCCGATCCTCGACGGCTCGGCCCTGATGTTCTGCGATCTCCTCGAATCCGGCGGTATCGTCGCGCAGGACGAAGGCATCGAGGAGATGGTCGTCGAGCGTAAGGTCGAGCTCGGCGATCCCGAGCACGGCAAGTACATCGCGCTCGAACCGGCGGAAGACTTCGAGATCGACTACACGCTCGACTACCCGCATCCGGTCGGCCGCGAACACGTCGTCTATAGGCACCGCGGGCCCGAGACGTTCCGAGCCGAGATCGCGCCCGCGCGCACGTTCGGGTTCCTGAAGGACATCGCCTCGCTCGAGGAGATGGGTTTGGCGAGCGGCGGGCGCCTCCACAACTGCATCCTGATCGGCGACGACGGCGTGGTGAACACCAAGCTCAGGCTCGAGTGCGAGTTTGCACGTCACAAGATTCTCGACCTCATGGGGGACCTCTTTCTGCTCGGCCGTCCGATCCGTGGTCGCGTCGTGGCGCGCATGACGGGTCACGGCGACAACATCGCGCTGCTGCAGCGAGTTCAGCAACAGCTCGCGAACTGATCGCGCTCGCTCACAAAACAACTTGTGCGCGAGAATCGCGGTGCTACACTCGTGGCCTACCATCGGCTGGCGTGCAGCTCACGATGCGCCGGAGAACGCCGAGGCGGCAATGAGTGAAGCTATGGAACGTCGTGGATCCGAACGACGGAGTGCGGACGCTGGAGGCTTGATCTCTTTCGGACAGGAAGCCGTCGGCTGCCGGATCATCGACCTCTCGGATACCGGCGCGCAGGTGCGCATCGATGGCAAGCGGGCGAGCCGAAACCTCGTCGGCAAACGCGCCTCCATCACGCTCGAGGGCGACAAGCCGCGGCTGCTCGCGGGCCGCGTGGTGTGGGCGAGGCCGGCGGTGAACGGCGTGTACCTCGGCATCGCGGTCGAGGGCGGCGAGACCAAGCCGATCGAGACCGCTTCGCAATAGGTGCCGCCACGAACGGGCGCCGTCCGGGGGCCTCGATCGCGGCGCGGACGGTGGACGAACCGCTAGCGCACTCGCAGAGCCGTGAGCGGACCGTACAGAGTGAACCCGTAGGTGCCGCTCGGCGGCCTCTGATTGTGGTTGAGGAGCGTGAGCAGCGGCTCCAAACTGCCGCTCGCGCCGGGGATCGGCTTCAGCGTCAGCGTCGCGTTCAACACTGGGGCGCCGCTCAACGAGAGGAACAGCTGGCCGTGCAGCTCGGCGTCGACTTCCGATCCGGACAGCTTGAGCGAGCGAATGTCGATCCGGTTCGCCTTCATCTCGAAGTCGGCCTCACCCCCGGGAAAGTGCAGGTCGGGGATCGAGAACCCCTGAGCCTTGGCCTGCGTGAGCGAGGCGTTGGATAGGCCGAGGTGCCCGCGGCCGTCGACGTTCCTGAAATCGCCCTTGCCGCTTAGGTGGATTTCGCCGGACAGATCGCCGTTCCAGGCACCTTCGAGGAGCCGGGTGAGACGCGGGTACTCCGCCAAGCGCAAGCTCGTCCACCCGAGGTCGAGAACGCCGAGGGGATCGACGGATCCTTCGAAGATTCCGCCGTAGGCGCGGCCGGAAAAGAAGAGCGGAAATACGCTTCCGCGCACGAGCGCGGTCACCGAGGGGCGCGCGCCGACCTCCTCGGCGGCGACCCACGGCTCGGGATCCTTGCCGGGCGCGATCAGTCGAGCCTGCCCCAAGTGATAGCCGCTCCAGGGGCGAAACCACGTGTCCTCGTAGCGCACGCGCCAGCCGGAGCGCTCGGTGATCTCGTCGACCCAGTGGCGCACGACGAGATCGTGCGGGAACGTCAAGACGAGGAACACGAAAAACCAGCCCGCGGTCCACGCCGTGTAGCCGACCGTCGAGCGGCGACTGAGCCGATGGCGCGGAAAGAGCCGGGTGAATCGGCCGGCGAAGCTCGAGACCGACGAGGCCATCCGCTCAGCTCGCCGTCTTGATGGTCGAGACGGAGAAGCTCAAGTCGAACTGGTATGGATCGCTCACTCGCTTTTTCATCTGCAGGCGCGAGACGTGAATCGGGCTCGGCGACTGCTCGATCTCGTAGAAGAGCGAGACCGTCTGCGCCAGCGTGATGCCGACGAGCTGCACGTTGACGGACTCCTCGACGTACTGATCGCCGATCGTCCTCGAGGAAGGCGCCATCGACGTCACCTTGTCCCGCGACAGATTCTTCGCCACCAGCCCGTCGAGCGTGGAATAGAGCCAGTTCGGCGCGCGCCCCGCCTCTTTGGCCGTCAGCGCCTCGGCCTGCCGCCTGAGCTCCGAATACGTCGCGCTCAGCGTCTGCACCTTCTCGAGCTGGCTCTCCTTCGCGGCGATCCTCTGGCGAAGGCTGCTCTTCGCCGACTGGCACTCGAAGACCACGAGAAAGACGAGGAATCCGGCGAAGACTGCGGCTCCGACCGCGACGAACACCCGCTCTCGAGGCGCCAGCCGCGCGTAGGCGTGCTGCAGGTTGGCGAGCGACGGCCACTTCATGCTTCCGGCCCTTTGGGAAACGACAGGTTGATGCGGAACTCGACGCTACCGTCCGGAGTGGTGCGCGGCTCCTTGACCTGGGCATCGGCGAACAACGGGGATTCGGCGATCTTTTGCCGAATCTTCTCGACCGCGTCGAACGATGAGGTCTTGGCGCGCAAGTGCACGCCGTCGGTATCGATGGCGAGCTCGTCGACGTTCAGGCGAGGGTCGGTCGGCGCGCGCTCGGCGAGCTGTCGCAGGACGTTGAGCGGCGAGATCGGGCCGTTCGGTCCAAAGCCCAGCTGCTGTTGCTGCTTCTGCAGCTTCTTGATCTCCTGCGCGAGCTGCTCGACCTCGTCCACGATCGGCGTGCTCGGCAATACCACTCGGAACGATTGCCGCACGACCGCGTTCAGCTCGCCGTACTGCCGCGACAGCTCGTAATAGGAGACACCCTGCCACAGCACGAAGAGCAGCGCCACGACGCCGCCGAGCACGCCGAGCCGCTGGAGGCCTCCTTGCAGCTCCACTTGACGTCGGCGGTAGGCGAAGGTGTCGCGGCGGAAGTTCAGTCCGAGCGTCGGCTCGTCGACGATCTCGCGCAACGCCAGCCCGAGTGCCGGCGCGTAGGTGCCTTGCCGCCCTTGTAGAGCGGCCGGCATCTGACGCAGCGGCAGATCTTCGAGGCGCTGCACGCTGACGCCCATGCGGCCGCGCAAGAGCTCGAGGAGCTCCGTACCGGGGGCGCCGCCGATCAGGAGCGGCGGCGTCGTCTCGTCGCTCGCGGGCGGACCGCCGTTGAGGCTCTTCAGGCTCCAGGCGATCTCTCGCGCGAGCGCGGGCGCTGCCGGCTCGCCGGCGACGTCGATGACGCGCAGGCTGATGAGCTGTCTCCCACGGTAGACCGCCAGCGTGCCATGTTGCCCGCCGCTCACGTGGAGAAACGCGTAGCGCTCCGGGCGATCGCCCTCGAACAGCTGGAGCACGTTCAAGGTGCTGAGCGGGGCGAAGTCGACGATCGCGGGATCGAGCCCAGCCTCCGCGAGGATCTTCAGGTGCTCCTCGATCTTGCTCCGCGGCGCCAGTGCGGCGAAGACGCGCGCGCCGTGCTCGGTCTTCTCGAGAATCTGGAAGTCGACCACGGCGTCTTCGAGTGCGAACGGCACTTGGCTTTCGAGCTCGAACGGCACGGTTTGCGCGAGCTTCCGCCAGTCGCGGAACGGCAGCTCCAGGATCCGGTAGGTCGCCGCCCATCCGGGGAGCGCCGAGAGCACCGTGTCAACCTCGATCGAGTGGCGCTCCACGAAGCGGCGGAGCTGCTCGGCGAGGGGAACGTCGGGATCGCGCGGCTCGGCGAAAAAGCCGACGACCTGATAGCTGCGGAAGCTGGCTTCCACCACCACCGCGACCAGCTGCGCGCCGTGCGGGTCGAGTGCCAGGATCCGATTCGGCATGATCAGCGGCTCGTGGGTGGCAAGAGGCGCATTCCATCGGATGGTGGCGATGTCAAGGAAACGTTCGCGGCCTCGTCCTTCCAGTCGAGGAGCTCGAGCCGCAGACCGCTGCGCCGCTCGAGCGCGGCGATTCCGCGGCTGACCTCGGCTGCGGTGCCCGCGGCGTGGATCGTGAAGTAGAAGCTGTGCAGCGTGAAAAACGACCGCACCTGCTGCGGGATCTGAGTCCAGCCCGGGATCTCGTTCAATTCGCGTGGGTCGGCGAACGGCTTGGTCTCGCGTAGCGAGACGATCGCCTTGGCGCCCGCTGCGTCGTCCACCGCCGTGAACAGGGCGCCGAGTAGCGCCTCGGAGGCCGTATTCACGTTGATCTGAAGCTCTTCGTTCGGCATCACGGTGACCATCGAGCGCAGCGCGCGCCACTGCTCGCGGGACAGATCGCCGAACCCACGCACCAGCTGCAGTTCCTCCACGTTGAGCAAGCGGCCGTTGCGCGGCGCGTAGGGAGGCGTCAGCGCCTCGTAGTACTCCCGTTCGGAGCCGCTCTTGCCGCTCACCTCTTCGTCCGCGTCCAGCCAGTCGAGGAGCGGGAAGAGCAGGTTGAGGTCGAGGCCCAGCGACGCGAGCACGCCCTGGAAAAGAGTCTTGCGGGCTTCGAGCGTCACCGGGCTCACGCCAGGGCGCATGGCCAGCGAGTTGAGATTGAAGCGCGCTGACTCGTCGTCGATCCGAAACGAGACGTCGCCGACCCCTTCGCCGATCGGGCGCGGCGGAAAGGGCTGCGCCCAGGGGTCGAGCAAGCTCTCGACGTTGGGGCGCGTGGGGGGATTCTGGGTCTTCTCGACGAAATCCATCTTGAGGAGGAGCTCGGCGAGCGCCAGCCCGCCGCGCGCCAAGTAGCGGGCTTGAAGCAGCGACAGCGAATTGCGCGTCAGATGCGCTTCGACCTGCGTCGTATAGGTGAACTCGACGACGAGGATCGTGAGCAGCGTCACGATCAGCAGCGTCATGAGCAGCGCAATGCCCGCGGGTTGGCGTCGGCGGTTCACGGGGGAGGCGTGGGGCGGCCGACCAGCTTGGGGTTCTTGAGCGTGCGGACGATCGGCAGGTCGACGGAAGTCACGTAGCGCTCGGCGTTGCCCTCTCGATCGACGATGCCGATCGCGATCTCGACGGCTCGCGGGGCCGGCGCGAAGTTGCGAGAATCGGTCGAGTCCCAACCGTCCACCCAGTCGCTCCCGTCGAAGAAGCGGAAGTCGAGCTCGGTCACGCCCGGCAGGATCATCGTCGAAGCCGCTGCATTTGGCTGGTCGGGATCGAAGTTGTCGCCGGTCAGCGACAACACAGTCTCGCGGTAGAGGGCGAGCCCGGATTGGGGCGAGAAGGCGCCGACGAAGTAGTGCACGATGCCGAGGTCGCTCGCCGCGAACGCCGTCGCCGTCGGCCGGCGCAGGAACGTGGTGAACGCCAGATCGTCGAGCGCCACGCCACCTTCGGTGCGCACGCGCGCGAGGAACAGACCTCGCTCCGGGATGAACGTCGAGCGGGTCGACGGCGTCGGGCCGGCGGCGGCCGCCGGCGGCGCGGCGGGAACCATGGAAGTCACCGGTCGCGCGCTCTCAAGGTCGCGAGCGATGCGCGCCAGCGCACCGCGTGCGCCCGCGTCCTCGTCGGCACGGCGTTCGGCGAGCTCCTTGCTGCCGATCGTTTGCGAGAACACGCCGTATACGATCGCGAGCACGATGGAGAGGATCCCAAGCGTGACCGTGATCTCGAGCAGCGTGAAGCCCCGCCGGTCGCGCGCGGTCACGGTTCCGGTCTCCGCACGAGCGTCGCCAGCCGCACCGCGTCGGGGTCGCGCTCGTCCCAGAAGACCCGGATACGGATCTCCCGCACCTGGTCCTCGAGGTCGCGGGTCGGGCCACGGAGCACCTCGAGCTCCCAGTGGTAGTCCGGATCGCTCGCGAAGTCGCCGCTCGAGCGGGTGAGGTCCGGAAACGCTTCGGCCACGAGCGTGCGCGTCATCAGATCCTGGGCGAGGAGAGTGGCCCGAGACAGCCGCCGGTCGTAAGCGATCGTGCGGACGTTCTGCCCGTGCAGCGACAGCAGAGATACGAGCGCGGTGGCGAGCACCGCGACGGCCACCAAGACCTCGAGCAGCGTGAAGCCGCGATTATGAGCTGCTGCCAACTTCGCGATAGCCCTCGGACACCTCGCCGCGTCCGCGCACGGGATCGATCTCGAGCGTGTAGGCGTGGCCGCCGTCGTCGACGAGGTGGACCACCGAACGATCCGCATACCCCTCGGGATAGAAACGCGTCGGCACCAGGCCCTGCGAGAAGGTGCCCGTTCCGGGCACGAAGACGTCCGCGATTCGTACGCCTGCCGGCAGCGTGACCCGGCGCGCCAGCAGGTCCGTATCCTCGACGAGCAGACCGGTGCCTTCCTCGGGTCGCGCCACCCAGTACTCCTGACGGTCGAGATCGAAGAACAGCACCAGCGGCGTTCCGCGCAGCGCGGCTTCCTCGTAGAGGTATCGCGTCGTGGCCGAGAGTCGGCGCGCCGCGGCGGACAGCTCGGCGGCCGTGACGCTGCGGACGCGGGGCAGGGCGATGCGCGCGACGATCGCGATGATGAAGAGCACGATCGACAGCTCGATCAGCGTGAAGCCACGCTCGCCGCGGCGACGACCGTTCACGCCGTCATCCGAGATCCCGGCTGTCGATGTCCGCGTTCTTGCCTTCGCCGCCCTGTTCCCCATCCCCGCCGAAGCACCTCAGCACGAAGCTCTGGCCGTCGCTCAAGTACACGTACGGGTTCCCCCAGGGGTCTTCGGGAATCTTCTGGATGTACCCTTCCGCGTTGTACTTGCGCGGTTGCGGGGCGCTCGTCGGCTTCTGCACCAGGGCCGCCAGGCCTTGGTCGGTGGTCGGGTAGATGCCGTTGTCGAGCTTGTAGAGATGGAGCCCCTGCTCGATTTGCTTGAGATCGGCCTTCGCCTTGGTGATGCGCGCATTGTCGGTCTGTCCGATGACGTTCACGGACACGATCGTGGCGAGCAGGCCGATGATGAACACCACGACCAGGATCTCGATCAGCGTGAATCCGGCGGGTGAGGCGAGTGATCGACGCATCGGTTCTCTCGGACGGTTCGACGCGGGGCGGAGCGGCGAAGCTTGCATCGCCGAGGATACCAGGGAGCCCACGAGCCGGCAAATCGGGTCGGCCTCAGCGCACGAGCTGGTTCATCTGGAAGATCGGCAACAGGATCGAGAGCACGATGAAGAGCACGAGGCCGCCCATGAGCAGGATCATCACGGGCTCGAGCAGAGTGGTCAGCGTGGCGATCGTGCCGTCCACCTCGCCCTCGTACGTCTCGGCGGTCTTGAAGAGCATCTCCTCGAGCTTGCCGCTCTTCTCGCCGACCGCGATCATGTGGATCATGAGCGGCGGGAAGATGCCGCTCCGCTTGAGCGGAGGGGCGATCGATTGGCCCTCGCGGATGGCATCGCGCGCGGCTTCAGTCGCCTCGTAGAGCACGCGGTTGTCGACGATGTTCTTGACGATGTCGAGGGACGGTAGCAGCCCGATGCCGCTCTGCAGCAGCGTGGACAGCGTCCGCGAGAAGCGCGCCACCGCGATCTTCTGCAGGAGCTTGCCGAATACCGGGGTGTGCAGCAGCCAGCGATCGTAGCGGGCGCGGCCGCCCGGGGTGCGCACGTAGTAGCGCGCGGCGACTCCCGCGGCCACGAGGAGAAGCAGGAGGAGAGGCCACCAGGTGGCGAACGCCGTCGAGACCGCGAGCAGAGCGCGAGTGGGCAGCGGCAGGACTTGCTTCGACTCCGTGAAGATCCGCGTGATCTTCGGCACCACGTACGAGAGCAGGAAGAAGAGAATCGCCCCGCCCACGAGCACCATGAGAATCGGATAGGTGAGCGCCGAGCTGAGCTTGCGTCGCAGCCGCGCGGTCGATTCGGTATAGTCGGCGAGACGAAGGAGCACGACGTCGAGCGCGCCGCTCGCCTCCCCGGCGCGCACCATGTTGACGTAGAGCTCGCTGAACACCTTCGAATGCTCCCGGAGCGCGTCGGCGAGGGAGCTACCCTCGTTGACGCGCTCGCGCGTCTGGCTGAGCATGCGCTTGAGTCGCTCGGAATCGACCTGGTCGATGAGCGCCGAGAGGCAATCGACCAGCGGAAGTCCCGCCGAAACCAGCGTGGACAACTGGCGCGTCATGACCGCCAGCTCCTGAGCTCCAACGCGCTCGAAGAGGCGGCCCACCGACCGCGAGGCGCGCGGCGTGGCCTCGTCCCGGGTCTCCGAGAGAGACGTCGGAAACACTCCGGAGCGGCGGAGCTTCGATCGCGCCGCGCGCGCGCTCTCGGCGTCGATGATGCCGCTGACGTTCTTGCCGTCCGGGTTGAGCCCAGCGTACGAATAGACCGGCATCGCGAGTGCCCCGCGCTACTCGACGACGAGATCTTCCTGGGTCACGCGCATCACTTCCTCGATCGTCGTGAGCCCATCGATCACTTTTTGGGTGCCGTCCTCCCGCAGCGTCGGCATGCCGCGCACCGTCGCCTCTTGGCGGATGGTGGCGGCGTCGGCGTTCCTCATGATCAAGCCGCGAACCTCGTCGCCGACGATCAACAGCTCGTGAATGCCGGCGCGGCCTCGGTACCCGGTCTGCTTGCACTGCGCGCAGCCGGGCCCGGCTTGGTAGATGCGGCCCGGGCCGACGCGCTCGGCGGACAGACCAATCTCGGCGAGCTGCTCTGCGCTCGGCGCGCTCGGCGCGCGGCAGCCGGGGCATACCCGGCGCACCAATCGCTGCGCCATCACGGCGATCACCGAGGACGAGACCAGGAAAGGCTCGATGCCCATGTCCACCAGGCGTGTCACGGCTCCGAACGAATCGTTGGTATGCAGGGTCGAGAACACCAGGTGCCCGGTGAGCGCCGCGTGGATCGCGATCTCGGCGGTCTCGACGTCACGGATCTCGCCGACCATGATGACGTCCGGGTCTTGGCGCAGGATCGACCGCAAGCCGTTGGCGAACGTGAGCTCGATCTTGGGGTTCACTTGCATCTGCCCCACGCCGGCGAGCTGGTACTCGATCGGATCCTCGATCGTGATGATGTTCTTTTCGTTCGAGTTGATCTTCTGCAGCGCCGCGTAGAGCGTCGTCGTCTTTCCGCTGCCGGTCGGGCCGGTGACCAGCACGATGCCGTGGCTCTGACGAATCAGACGGTGAACGGTCTTCAGGTTCTGGCCCGCCAAGCCGAGCTGCTCGAGCGAGAGGAGCGTCGCGGAGCGGTCGAGCAGGCGCATGACGATGCGCTCGCCAAAGGCCGTCGGGATCACCGACACGCGGATGTCGACGTCCTTGCCGGCGATCTTGGTGCGGATGCGCCCGTCCTGCGGCAAGCGCTTCTCCGCGATGTTGAGCTCGGCCATGATCTTGACGCGGGAAACGGTCACCGACTGGAACCGCTTCGGCGGCTTGACGATGTCGTAGAGGATGCCGTCGATGCGGAAGCGCACGACCAGCTCGCGCTCGAACGGCTCGATGTGGATGTCCGAAGCGCGGTCCTTGACGGCCTGGAAGATGAGCTGGTTGACGAGGCGGATGATCGGCGCCTCGTCGTTGGCGTCGAGGAGATCGACGGGCTCGTCGAGCTCCGTGGCCAACAGATCCAAGCGCTCTTCGTCTAGGCCGGAGACGAGCTCCGCCGTCGATCCCGAAGCGCGGTCGTAGGCACGGTTGATCGCTTCCGATACCACCGGCGCCGGCGCGACCACCGTGCGGATCGGCTTGCCGAACAGGAGCCTCAGGTCGTCGATCGGGCCGATCCACGACGGGTTCGCCGTAGCCACCGTCACCACTTCTCCGTCGGCGTGCACGGGCAGCAGGTTGTGCCGCTTGGCGAACTGGATCGGCAAGAGGGAAATCAGCTCGAGCGGGACCGCTTCCTGATTCAGCGTGCCGAGGAACGGTAGGCCGAAGTATCGCGCCTGGATCTCCCCCCAGCGATCTGCCGTCACCGCGCCCATCTCGAGCAGCACGTCGCCGAGCTCCCGGCCTTCTCGTAGCCGCTCGCGCGCTCGCTCGAGGGTTTCGCGAGCGATGCCCGCGTCGCGGATGAGGCTCGCTTCGAGACCGTTCATCGCGGCTGATTGTACCGAGAAGGGCGGAGACCCGAAAGCCGCGGACCCACGGCGGAGTCAGCGCGCCCGCTTCCAGGGCGTGGTACCGGCGATCATCGATCGAAGCTGATCGGCCGAAATCGGGCGCCAGCGTACCACCGCGCCTCCCCACCGCTCGAGCGGCCGGCTCTCCGGATACACGGAGAGCGCCGTGGTCGCGTCGGGGAACACCTCGAGGCAGCGGTACTTCGCCTCGTACGCCGGGGTGGTGTACTCGTACGTGTCTCCTTTGACGAAGAACTCGCCGGCGGCGATGGGCGTGTAAACCATGAGAAATCCGTTCGTCGCCTGCAGCTCGGGAGGCGCGTTGCCCTTCTCGAAGAGCGTCAGCAGCACCGCGAAGCGGTGGCCCGTCGTCGGGATGCCGAGCGCGCTCGGCGAGCTCGGTGCAATCGGAGCTGGCGGCGTCGGCGGCGCGAGGACGCGCGGCTGGATGGCCGCCTGGGGCGCGGGGGCCTGCGTGGGCGCGGGCGGAACATAGGACGGCGGCGCGGGAATGGCGATGGCGGGCGCTTGCTCTCCGCCCGCCGGCGGGGTGGCCACTGCCCACGACGGCGCGTCGAGCTGGTCCCGGCGCCGCGGCCCGGTCTTCTGCTGCTGGAGGTACCTCTTGAACCGGTCGCGCTGATCGACGGAGAACTCCTGTAGCTCGGCATCGTCGTGCACGACGCGCGGCGTCAGGAAGATCAGCAGCTCGACCTTCTCGCTGCTGTTGCCTGTTTGCTTGAACAGATACCCCAGCACCGGAATGTTGCCGAGCCACGGCACCTGGGTCACGTCGTTGCGTATCGTTTCCTCGTAGATGCCGCCGATCAC
>JBEVNX010000005.1:0-9005 GCA_040507895.1 Binatia bacterium
CCGGCAGGAGATTGAAGTAGTCGAGGAGCCGCCCGGCGGCCACGACTCCGTCGACCGCCGGGCGTGGCAAGCGTGTGAGGAGAGACATCTCGTGGTCCGACGGCGTCCTTTCGCCGGCGCGGCCGCTGCGCACGCTCTCCCCCAGGCTGCGGGCTAGCGCTTCGAGCGGCTCGCGCGGGTCGAAGATCCGCTTGCGTACGTAGAGCGGCGCCTCGTCGTCGAACGCCTCCTTGCCGCTGAAGGAGATCGCGATGCTCGTGCGCTGGTAGAGGCGTCTGCCGACGACGTAGCGGTTCAACCGCGGAAACTCCTCGAGCACGCAAGCAATCCCTCGCAGCACGAGATGGAAGAACGTCAGCCGCACGCCGTGAATGCTCGAGAACGACTCCGCGAAGGCGAGGGCGGCATCGGCGGCGACGTCTTGCTCGAACCAGACCGCCGACTCGTTGCGCCGGCGCATCAGGAAGGGCATGAAGCGTCGCACGAGCGGCACCCGCTCGGCGAGCACGCCGTCGGGTCGGCCGAAGAGAGGCATGCGCTCCTTAGGATCCCGTCCGAGCCATCGCTCCCGTCGCCCATGAGCCGATCGCGAGGCTTGGCGCTCGACTCGTTGGCTCGGTCCGGATTGCTCGGACGGAATCCTAGCCCAAGCGGCCGGCGAGGCGCCAATCGATGAGCGCACCCGCTAGGATCGCGGTGGTGCTCTCGGGCGGCGGTGCGCGCGGCGCCTATGAGGCCGGGGTGCTTCACTACATCGTCGAGCGCCTGCCTGAGGTGCTCGGTCGGCCGGTGCGCTTCGACATCGTCAGCGGCACGAGCGTCGGAGCGATCCATGCGTGCTTTCTCGCGGGACACGCCGGCGAGCCTGGGGCGCTGGACGAGCTGATCGAGATTTGGCGCTCGTTCGAGATCGAGCGGATCCTGCGCTTGACGCCGTTCAAGCTGCTGTCGCTTCCCGCTCGGCTACTCGGTCTGGGGCGGCGCGCCAGGGCCGAGCCGGGGAGCGAGCCCGGCGCGCCGATGCGCATTCCGGGCCTGCTCGACTTCTCTCCGCTCGAGCGGGTCATCATCGACCGCGTGCCTTGGGCGCGGATCCCCGAAAAGATCCGCGCCGGTGCGGTCGACGCCATCGCGATCGCCACCACCGAGGTCAAGACGGGCAACACGGTGATCTTCGTCGAGAACCGCGAAGGGCGGGTCGACCACTGGGCGCGCGACCCGTTCGTGATAGCGCGTTCAGCCCGCCTCGCGCCCGAGCACGCGCTCGCTTCCGCGGCTATCCCGCTGATCTTTCCGGCGATTCGTATCGGCCAGCTCTTCTACTGCGACGGGAGCCTGCGGCTGAATACGCCGCTTTCGCCGGCGCTGCGGCTCGGCGCGGACCGGGTGCTGGTGATCGGCATGCACTACCAGCGGCCGCCGGGCGAGCCCCCTTCGCAGGTCGCGGAAGAGAGCGTCGGTAGCCCGGCGTTTCTAGCTGGCAAGGTGCTGAATGCGCTCTTGCTCGACCGCGTCGACTACGACGCCGACCGCTTGCGGCTCTTCAACGAGATTCTCCAGGAGGGCCAGCGCGTCTACGGCCAAGAGTTTCTCGAGCGCATCAACAAGCCGATCGTGCGCAGCCGTGGCACGGCCTACCGGATCGTACGCGACCTCTTTCTACGTCCGTCGCGCGATCTCGGCGCGGTCGCTTCGGAGTGCCTCGCCCACCGCCGCCCGCGGCCGCAACCCGGTTCGTGGCTTGCGCGAGTCTTTTTGCGCTACGCGTCGAAGAACACGGGCGGCGAAGCCGACTTTCTGTCTTACCTGTATTTCGACGGATGCTACGCCCGCCACTTGGTTGAGCTAGGCATGTCGGACGCCGAGAGGCAGCGCGACAGGCTCGCGGAGTTCTTCGCAGCTAGTCCGGGCGTTTAAGGCCTATTGCCGGCTGGCGGCCCCGGCCGTATCGTAACTTCGTGATCGCTCGACGGTTTGCGGCGGCGTTGCTGCTCGCGGGCGCGCTCGCGGGATGCGCGGTTCCGCCCTCGGGACCGCGTGCTTCGATTCCCTCGCGGTCACGCAACTCCGCGTCTCTTGACAATTCGCTCGCTCAGGAATCGGCGATGCTTCGCGATCGAGCCCAGGCGCGGATGCGCGAGCAGAAGCGACGCATCGAGCGCGTCGGTCAGCGGCTTCTCGACACGATCCCCAGCCACCCCGACGTGCAGTTCGTCATCGCCAACGGGGACCCGTCGATCAATGCGGGGGCCACGTTCGGGCAAGTGGCGGTTACGTCGGGCATGCTCGACTTCGTCGAGTCCGACGACGAGATGGCCGTCGTCCTGGGTCACGAGCTCGCCCACATTACCGAAGGCCACGTCGTCAAGGGAGCGATCGGGAGTCTGGCGCTGAACGTGCTGGCGATCGTGCTCGAGACGCAAGCGCCCGGCGCTGGGCAGGCGGCGGGCGGCATCGGGCAGTTGTTCCTCAATCACTATACCCAGACTCAAGAGCGCGTCGCCGACGAAGTCGGGCTTCGCTACGCGTATGAGGCGGGGTACGACCCGCGCGCGGCCGTCGACTTGCAGGAGCGGCTCGCGGTCCAAGTGCCGCAATCGATGTCCGCCGGATATTTCGACACGCACCCATCCTCGGTCGAGCGGGCAGTGGCCGCTCGCGAGGAAGCCCGCGAGCTCCTCGCCCAGGGCGAGCCGCCGGGTCGAAGCGAAGCTCTGGCGCTCGAGCGATCCGACCAACGCCTCGGACAGGCGTCGCGAAGCCGGACGAAAGCCGCAAGCTCCCCCGCCTCGTTCGGCGCCTCCCCGACGGGACGAGCGGCGGCACCGGATCCCGTAGACGCGGCCGACTCCGAAGACTGCCGCCGCGCTGCGGTATACGCGGAGATGGCGCGCGACGCCCGTGATCCCGAGCAGCGGCAGCAGCTCGAGCGCCGCGCGGCGCGATACTGCCCTTCGCTGGCGGGAGCGTCGAGCCCTAGCGGTCCGGGGCCCGGGGTCCGCGACAGCGACCCACCCCTGGATCGTTACTGAGGTGAGCGAGCCACCCCTCGAGACCGCTCTTCGCGAGGTCGCGATCGACCTCCAGCGTCTGGCGGCGGGGCGCCGGCCTTCCATCTTCGAGCCGCGCGACTGGCTGCGGCGGATGATCGAGCAATCGCTCGGCGACGAGCACGTTCGTACCGCGCTGTTTCGCTTCGTCGACGTACTGCCGAGCTTGCGCGGGGCCCGCGACGTCGGCGAGCATCTCGAGCAGTATTTCGCCAACGTCGATCATGCCCTCGGCGGCTTGACGCTGCTCGCCCACACCCTCCACGCCGGTTGGATGGTGGCGCCGATCGTTCGCCGCAACGTCACCTCGCTCGCTCGGCGCTTCATCGCACCGAACGACTCACAGGCGCTTGGCGAAGTCCTCGAAGGCCTGCGCGCCGAACCGGCAGCGTTCACGCTCGATCTCGTCGGCGAAGCGACCGTCAGCCAGGCCGAGGCCGTGCGCATGCTCGGACGCTACGAGGCTCTGGTCACGGATCTCGCGGCATTGACCGAAGGTTGGCCAGAGGTTCCCCGCATCGACCGCGACGACCGCGGGCAGCTGCCGCGAGTCGACGTATCGGTCAAGCTCTCGTCTCTCTACGCCCGCTTCGATCCCCTCGATCCGGAGACCGAGCGGGTGGTCGCCAAGCGGCTGCGGCGGCTGTTGCGCGAGGCAGCGCGGGTCGGCGCGGCGATCACCGTCGACATGGAGCAGCACGCTTTCAAGGATACGACGCTGGCGATCACACGCGCCGTGCTCGGCGAAGAGGAGTTCCACCATGCGCCGCGAGCGACGATCGCCATGCAGGCTTATCTCCGCGATACGGAGCAAGATCTCGAAGCGCTTCTCGATTGGGCGCGGCGCAATCGCCGGCGGGTCGGTGTGCGCCTCGTCAAGGGAGCCTACTGGGACAGTGAAATCGCGTGGGCTGCGCAGAAGGGTTGGCGCCCGCCGGTGTTCACCGAAAAGCCCGAAACCGACCTCGCCTACGAGCGGCTGTCGCGCCGGCTGCTCGAGAGCCACGACGCGGCCGACGCCGCGTTTGGCAGCCACAATCTGAGGAGCATCGCCCACGCGATCGCCCACGCCCGCACGCTCGGCCTGCCTGCAGGCGCCTACGAGATCCAGATGCTCCACGGAATGGCCGAGCCCTTGCGTCACGCGCTCGTCGAGCGCGGCGAGCGCGTGCGCGTCTATCTCCCGGTCGGCGATTTGATTCCGGGGATGGCGTACCTGATTCGGCGATTGCTCGAAAACACGTCGAACGTTTCCTTCCTCCGCGAGACGTATGGCGACGAACACGATTTGGACCGCCTGACGAGGCCGCCGATCGTGGCCGCGGCCCCGCGCCTTGATGCCAAGGCCCGCATGGCATTTGGCAACGAGCCGCCTCGTGACTTCTCTCGAGAGGAGGCCCGCGAGCGGTTCGGACGCGCGCTCGACGGCGCCCATGCCTCGAGCGGCGGGCTCCATGCGCTTTGCGTCGCGGGTGATTCCGTGTCGGCCGGCGAACGGCTCGAATCCCGCAACCCCGCGGATCCCGACGAAGTGATCGGCACCGTTCCGGTCGCCGACGGTACGCTGGTGGACCGAGCCGTAGCAGGAGCCGCCGAAGCGTTCACGCGCTGGCGCGCCACGCCGATCGCCGAGCGGGTCGGCACGCTGGCCCGAGCCGCGGATGAAATCCGGCGCCGGCGCGACGAGCTCGCCGCGGCGATCGTCCTCGAGGTAGGCAAGGGATGGCGCGATGCCGACGCCGAGGTCTGCGAAGCCGTCGACTATCTCGACTACTACGCTCGCCAGATCGAGGGCATCGGCGGCTCCCGCACGACTGGGTCGCTGCCGGGTGAGCAGAACGAGCTCCGCTACGAGCCGCTCGGTGTCGTCGCGGTCATCGCTCCTTGGAATTTCCCGCTGGCGATTGCGCTCGGCATGGTTTCCGCCGCGCTTGCCGCGGGCAATACGGTGGTGTTGAAGCCCGCTGAACAGGCGCCGGTGATCGGCGCCGAGCTCCACGGGATCCTGTCGAGGGCGGGAATCCCAAACGAGGCGTTTGCCCTCCTTCAAGGAGCCGGTGAGGTCGGGGCGGCGCTGGTGAAGCACGGCTCAGTGCGGGCCGTCGCGTTCACCGGATCGCGAGCGGTCGGTCTCGAGATTCTGCGAGCCGTCGCGGCCGGCCCGGCGGGCGACGGATCGCTCAAGCGGGCGGTCTGCGAAATGGGCGGGAAGAATGCGATCATCGTCGACGACGACGCCGATCAGGACGAGGCCGTGGCGGCGATCCTCGAGTCGGCGTTCGGCTATCAAGGTCAGAAGTGTTCCGCCGCTTCCCGGCTGATCGTCGTCGGCGACGCGGGCCGTTCCCTGGTCGGCCGTGTCGTCGAGGCTGCACGTACGCTGCGCGTGGGACCGCCGGAGGATCCGCGCAACGCCATCGGTCCACTGATCGACGCCGAAGCGCGGACGCGAGTGCTCGCGGCGATTCGGCGGTCGGCGCAAGAGGGCCAGCTGCTGCTCGGCCCGGACTGCCGCGCTCTGCCCGACAGGGGGTATTTCGTGCCGCCGGTGATCGTTTCCGGTCTCGACCCGTTCCATCCACTGTCCCAGGAGGAGATCTTCGGGCCGTTACTCTGCGTACTTTCGGCGGACTCCTTCGAGGAAGCGATCACGATCGCCAACGCCACGCCGTACGGTCTCACCGGCGGAGTGTTCTCGCGCTCGCCAGCGCACCTCGAGTACGCGCGGCGCGAGCTTCGCGTCGGCAATCTCTACCTCAACCGCGGCACCACCGGCGCGATCGTCGGGCGCCAGCCGTTCGGCGGCCTCAAGTCGTCAGGGGCGGGCTGGAAGGCGGGCGGGCCCGACTACGTGAAGCAGTTCCTCGAGTCGCGAACCATCGCCGAGAACACGCTTCGGCACGGCTTCGCACCGGGGGTCTGAGAGCCTCAGGTGCAGGGGCCGGGACTCGGCGTCATCGTCCCTCCCAACGAGGTGTAGGAGAACGCCGGCGAGGTCCCGCCGATGGCGCAAACCGTCAGGCTGTACTCTGTGTTCGTCGGTGGCGGGGTGATGGCCAGAGCTACACCGAATGACGGTTGGTATCCGTAGTCGCTTTCCAGGATCACTTCCGTGGCGCCCGTATATGTATGGAAGTGGACGTAGTAAGCCTCGATGGCCAGTCGTGCCTCGTGCAGAGTGGATTCCATTAGGCTGTCGACGGACTTCTGTTTGTAGAGCGCGTATTGCGAGATCGCGATCGCGGATAGAAGAGCGATGATGCCGATCACCACGAGTAGCTCGATGAGCGTGAATCCTCGATTGGTGGATCCTCCTTGCCCGGTCATGTCCCCAGAATGAGCAAGGGCCATGCCTAGGACGGGACGAATTCGAATACATGGTGGATCATACAGAAAAAGCTCTCCATAGATGGGCGAAAAACGTCAAAATGACAAAAAGTGGTGTCACTTTTTCGCAGGGCCGATGGGTAGTTCGAGAAAGCGCTGTCGGATCGTAGGTCCGGGCATCGAGCATTCGTCACGCTTACCGAACCAGCGATAGCGGTTGGCTGCGAACCAGCGATAGAAAGCATCCCGAAGCGGTCGAGGCACGACGATGAGCCCGTAGAGTAGGAACCATGGCTGACCGAGCCTGCGGAAGATGCGCAGCGCCGCGGTCGAGCGCGTGTAGCATTTCTCCTCCTCCACGAGTACCAACGCATCGAAGCAACGCGCCGGCAGCGCGCAGCGCTCGAGAAAAGGCCGTGCCGCTTCGGACTGAAGCGCTGCGAACTGGAAATGCCCGTGCGGATCGTGATCGATGATGAAGGCCACGGTGCTGTTGCAGAAGTTGCACACGCCATCGAACAGCACGACGGGCATCGAGCTCGGTTGTATCAGCAAGGTGGGGTGCGTTAGTAGGAGCGAATGCCGAAGACGGTGGAATTCTTCTACGACTACTCGAGCCCGTGGACGTACCTCGCGTTCTGCCGCATCGAGGACGTGTGCCGGCGATTTGCCGCGCGCCTCGATTGGCGGCCGATTCTCGTCGGCGGCATCTTCAACACGGTGAATCCATCCGTGTACGAGTCGCGCGAGCGCCCGGTTCTGCCCAAGGCGCGATACATGGCGAAGGATCTCAAGGATTGGGCGGAGTTCTACGCGCTCAAGCTACGTTTTCCGCCTTCGGTATTCCCCGTCAACTCGGTCAAATCGCTGCGCGGGGCGCTGGTGGCACTCGAGAACGGCAAGATATCGGAATACAGCAAGGGCGTCTTCGCGGCCTATTGGGAGCACGACCGCGATATCAGCCGTGACGACGTCCTCGGCTCGATTGTCGAGACGGTCGGCCTCGACGGCGCCGACTACTTCACGAAGATCGCCAGCGCGGAATATAAGGACCGGGTTCGCGCCAACACGGACGAATGCATCCGCCGCGGCGGCTTCGGCTCACCGACCATGTTCATCGGTGATTCGATGTTCTTCGGCAACGATCGTCTCGTCCTGCTGGAATACGAGCTTGGCAAGCAAGGGAACGCGTAGTGAGCGCCGATTCTCGGGTACCCCACCTCGAAACGAAAATTGGGGGCGAGCTCGCTCGATCCGAAACTGGGGCGAGTCTCGCCGAGTGGCGCCGGCCAACGGTCGTAGCCGGGCTCTCGGTATGGCTCGCCGGGATCGTGCTCGCCGGTGCGGCGGGTGCGCAGGGGCTCGGCACGAAGCAAGTGAGGGTCTCGGTCGACTTCCGCGAGTCCGACACGACGGAAGCAAGCGATGTACAGGGCAGCGGCGGAGTCATCGTGACCGAGCGCAGATCGGGTGGTGTGGGCCGGCTCGGCCTGGACAGCCGAACGGTTCGTTCGTCCCATCGCTCGGGTATCTTCACGATCGTCCAGGATGGTGGCGACTCGGTGCTCCGGGTGGCGACGCGGGTGCCGTACGAGGAGGTCCAGTTCTATCGTGACTTGCTGACGGGCGGGGGCTACGTGGCGCACGGTGTACGTTTCGAGAGCGTCGGCACCTCGCTCAAAGTCCACGCGGATGTTCTCGACGAGAGGCGGATTCGTCTACGGCTGGTCCCGACCCTCAGCTATTTCTCGTCCGACGGTTCCGGAGCCATCGAGTTGACCGACGCCTCGACCGATCTCGTCGTCGAGGACGGCATTCCGGTCGTGATCGGTGGTGGAACCAACCAATCCGAAGCGATCGTACAGCGAATCCTCGGACGCCGATCCACGAGCACCGCCAGCGAGAGCTCGATCGAATTGCTCGCGACGCTGCAGTGAGCTTTCGCTCGCTTCGCGCCGGGTTCCCGGATATAGCTCGGCGCTCGTCGTTCGGTCACGGTTCATCGACGGAAGGGAGACTCATGAGATCCTCTCACGGTACTATACTGGCGATCCTGCTCGGCTTCTCCACCGCCGCCTTCGCCGCCGACGTCAAGCTCGAGAATGACAACGACAAGGCGATCTACGCACTCGGGTTGTCGGTCGCGCGCAACTTATCGGTCTTCAATCTCAGCGAGACGGAGCTGCAGACGCTCGAAGCGGGCATTTCGGATGGAGTTCTCAACAAGACTCCGAAGGTCGACCTCAACACCTATGCGCCGAAGCTCCAGGACCTGGCCAGGACCCGCAGCGCGCAGGTGGCGGAGGTCGAAAAGAAGGCTTCCGAGGACTTTCTCAACAAGGCCGCAGCGGAGAAGGGAGCGGTTAAGACCGAATCGGGGCTCATCTATACAGAGGTCGCGCCCGGCCAAGGTCCGAGCCCGACCGCGGACAGCACCGTAAAGGTGAACTACAAAGGCACGCTACGCGACGGAACGGTCTTCGATAGCTCATACGACCGCAAGGAGCCGGTGACGTTTCCCGTGAAGCAGGTGATCCCGTGCTGGACGGAAGGGCTGCAGAAGATGAAGGTGGGGGGCAAGGCCAAGCTGGTGTGTCCTTCGTCGACCGCCTACGGAGACCGCGGGGC
>JBEVNX010000008.1:0-12995 GCA_040507895.1 Binatia bacterium
GCGCGATCGGATCGATGGCGATCAACGGATCGCCGGGGAAGTACATCTGCGTCACCAGGCGTGTCGCGAAGGCGGGGCCCATGACCGAGAAGTGGATATGCTTTGGACGCCAAGCGTTGGGGTGATTCCGCCATGGATAGGCGCCGGGCTCGATCGTGTAGAACCGGTAGCGGCCCTCGTCGTCCGTGATGGCATGTCCGGCGCCGGTGAAGTTCGGATCGAGCGGAGCGTCGTGTTGATCCACGGGATGATCGTAACGGCCGGCTGCATTCGCTTGCCAGATTTCGACCAGCGTTCGGCCGACGGGGCGGCCATGCTCGTCGAGCACGCGCCCGGTGACCGCGATTCGCTCGCCGATTGGGGCGCCCCCGCGCACCTTGGTCAGGTCGGCGACTGCGGGACCGACGATCGGGGCCCAATCCGTAGGCCCCGTCGTCTCGGTCGAAGTCTGCGGCACCCGTACGAGAGGCTCGAGGGGCGCACGCTCGAGCGAAGCCTTGTAGTCGGCAAACAGCGCCGGGGGATGGCTCGCGGGATCTTCACGATTGTAAGCGAACGGCATCGATCGGGCTCGAAGAAAGGAGCGGATGCCCTGATCCTGAGCCGAGTCGTCAGTGGAGCGCAAGCTTCGGCGAGAACTCGGGACCGAGGAAGAGATGGAGAACTCGAGATATCCGCCAGCGCAGGTAGTGATTGATCAGCTCGAGCGTGGGGTGGACGATCGGGAGCGAACCGATCACTTCTCTGGCGCTCGACGGGTTGGGGTGACTGTGAAGGGTCGAATGAACGAGGCTGTGCACATGCTGGCCCTGTGCGATGGGTCAGGCGCCGGACCTCTTGCGGATCAGCCGAAGCGACGGCGACGCGCTGCTCGGATCTTGCTCGCGGCCGGCCAGCACGTCCCGCAGGTACGTCGCGGCGGCTTGGCTGTGCTCGCGAGCCAGCGCCTCGGCCCGTGAGCCCTCGCCGTTCTCCAGCGCGTCCACGAGCGCACGATGTTGATGGTTTGCATAGAGAAGATTCGACCGCAGCGCGGGAAGCGAGAACTGACCGAGCGTGAACGCGTTCGGTGCCGCAAAGGGTAGACGGACCAAGCGCGCGATCGCCTCCTTCACCATCGGACTCTGTGCCCCGTTCCACAGGAGCCAATGGAACCCGTCGTTCAGGCGAACGTAGGGGGAGACGTCGCTTTCGGGACCGGGCTCGGCGAGCACCTCGTCGATGCGGCTCACGATGGTCTTCATCTGCTCGAGAAGATCCGGTGGCACGCCGCGTTCCGCAGCCAAGCGAGCCGCCAAGCCTTCCAAGGTCCCTCGCAACTGGATTGCGTCGAATGCGTCGCTCTCGGAAAAGCTCCGCACCACGAATCCACTCGACGAGGAGGGCTCTACGAACCCCTCCTCGTTCAAGCGAATGAGCGCGGCCCTGATCGGCGTGCGCGATACGGCGAGCTTCTCGGCGAGGGCGGGCTCGGAAACCCGCTCCCCTGGCCGTAGCGCGCCGTCCAGAATGAGCTGGCGAATGCCCAGCAGCGCGCGGATGTGAGCTGAGCTTTCCTGAGTCTCGTCCACCGTGTGCGCCTATACACCACTGCAAAGTTGTATCCAATTGCCGTCCGGGAAGACTCAGCGATCTTCAAAGTTGCGAGGGAAATTGATTCGTGTTGACGGACGCCGACAGCGATATGTATACACCGGCGGTTTCGACGGCGAAGGGAGACGAGCACATGCCCCGCTTCGGAATGGTGACGTTCTGTACCGAGTACTCGATGCAGCCGGCGGAGCTTGCGCGGGCTATCGAAGACAGGGGCCTCGATGCCTTCTACGCCACCGAGCACACTCACATCCCGATCAGCAAGAAGTCGAAATACCCGGGCGGTACCGATTACCCGAAGGACTTTTCGTACGTCTATGATCCGATCGTCACGCTCACGGCGGCGGCCTGCGCGACGCAGCGGATTCGGCTCGGCACCTTCGTCACGTTGATCGCGCAGCGCGACCCCATCATCGCCGCGAAGCAATTTGCCACGCTCGATCGGCTGTCGGGGGGCCGGCTCGTCGTCGGCTGCGGCGCGGGCTGGAACGCCGAGGAGATGGGCGATCACGGAGTGCCGTTCAAGAAGCGATGGACCGCAGTGCGCGAGCATGTCACGGCGATGAAGCGGCTCTGGACCGAAGAAGTCGCCGAGTTTCACGGCGACCTCGTCGACTTCGAGCCCTCGTGGATGTACCCGAAGCCGCTTCAGGCGGGAGGACCCGCTGTGCTGATCGGCTCGCGCTCCGACAAGGTCTTCCGCCGCATCGCGCAGTACGCCGATGGATGGTGTCCGCTGCTGCGTCCTGGCTACGATGCCGCGCGCGGCCTCGAGATGCTGCGCCAGGCCGCGGCCGAAGCCGGCCGGCGATTCGAAGACATCCACCTGATCGCGCTCCTTCCGGCAGCAACCGTCGACTCGGTGAAGCAAGCTGCCGATCTCGGCTTTCAGGAGATCTGCTCCGTGGTGCCTAGCGCCGAGCGCGACCGAGCGCTCCCCGTGATCGATGGCTTCGCCGAGCTCGCAGAGAAGCTGCGATGACGGTCCGGAGCGAGCAGTTGCGGAAGACCCCGGAGGGCTACTTCACCGTTCGCTGGGGACTTCCGGAATACACGGACTGGATCGACGAGAGCCTGTCCTGGAAGGAGACGTGTTACATCGGCGACTGGTCGTTCCTGTGGGAGCGGCGCTTCCGCGGCCCCGACGTGCTGAAGCTCTTTTCCGACGTCTCGGTCAACAGCTTCGCCAAGTTCGCCGTCGGTCAGGCGAAGCACGTCATTCATTGCAACGAGGACGGCAAGGTCATCCACGAAGGGATACTCAGCCGCCTCGGCGAAGACGAGTTCATGCTGTTCGGCCGAGGTGGGTTCTGGGTGGACTACAAGCTGCGCCACGGCCGCTACCACGCGGTCTCCGAGGTCGACGACTGGTTCAACTTCCAAGTCTCCGGGCCGAGCGCACTGCAGGTCGTCGAGAAGGCCGCGAGCGAAAGTGTTCGAGGCATCGCCTTCATGCACTCGGGGAAGATCCGCATCGCCGGCCATGAAGTGTGGGCGCTTCGCCAGGGTATGGCCGGCGAGCTCGGCTACGAGCTGCAAGGCCCCGCCGCGCACGCTCGGGAAGTGTACGACGCCGTCGTCGCGGCGGGGCAGGAGTTCGGCATCCGGCGGCTCGGAGGGCGCGCCGTTTTCATCAACCATCTCGAGGCCTGCTTCCCGACGATCGTCACCGACTATCTGCCCGCAATCTTCGGCGAAGACATGGCCGAGTACTTCGCGGAGTTCAAAGCGGCGATGCCGGCCTACGCGGTCACGTTCAACGTCGCGGGCAGCTTCGAAGCGGACGACGTCAGCGCCTGGTACCGCAGCCCCGTCGAGCTCGGCTGGGCGAAGAACGTCAAGTTCGATCACGACTTCATCGGGCGCTCGGTGCTCGAAGCCGAGGTCGCCAATCCACGGCGCGTGATGCGGACACTGGTCTGGGACGCCGACGACGTCGTCGACGTCTACGCCTCGCTGTTTCGCCAGGGGACGCCTTACCACTACATGGACATCCCGCGCGATCAGCGAGGCTTCATGTACGCCGACAAGGTGTTGAAGAACGGCAGGATCGTCGGCGTAGCGACGTCACGGGGGTACAGTTACTGGTTCCGTCAGATGCTTTCGCTTTGCGTGATCGAGCCGCAGTGCGCCGAGCCGGGGACCGAGGTCACGGTCGTGTGGGGCGAGCCCGGTAAGCCGCAGAAGGAGATCCGCGCGAAGGTCGCCCCGGCTCCGTACAAGAAGGACAACCGCCGAAGCGACGTGAGACCCGGGACACTGGTCTGACAGTACGCGTGGAGGAGAGACCCGCCAGATTCCCGGCAAAACCGGAGTGACCAGAGGGGAACGACCGATGACGGACGCGATCTTCAGGGCGCCCTTGGCTACGCCGTTCTACAACGATCACGTGCTCTACCACGTGACCCCTACCGTCGGCATGCCGCCGATCCGGGCGTGGGCGTTCGGCGGCTGGAAGGCCGAGAGCATGTCGTGGAAGACCGGCTGCTACATCCACGCAGGTCTGTCCAGCACCGGACCACTCTCGATGAAGGGACCCGACGCCGAGAAGTTCCTGGAGAGCCTCTGCATCAACAGCTTCAAGAGATTCCCGATCGGAACCATGAAGCACGCGGTCATGTGCACCGAACAGGGACTGATCGCCGCTCACGGCATCGTCGAGCGAAAGGCCGAGGATCACTTCGAGCTGTTCGCATCGTTCCCTTGGCCGCTCGTGAAGCTCGAGGGAACCTCCTACAAGGTCGAAGCGAAGATGCGCGATGACTACCTGTTTCAGATCGCTGGACCGAATTCGCTCAAGACGCTCGAGAAGGTGACGGGCGAGAGCCTGCGAGACATCCGCTTTCTCCGCTTCCGGGACAGCAAGATCGAGGGCACCAAGGTCGAGGTCGGGCGCATCGGAATGACCGGCAACCTCGCCTACGAGCTGCACGGACCGATCGAAGAGGGCCCTAAGATCTACGACGCCGTCTTCCGGGCGGGCCAGGAGTTCGGCATGGAGCGCCTGGGGTGGGGAACGTATCTCGTCAATCACGTCGAAGGGGGGTTCCCGCAGGTCACCTGGACGTTCATTCCCGCTGCGATGCCCGATGACCTCGCCGCTCCCTACATCCGCCATACCTTCAAGGTCTCCGGCAGCGTGGATCCGAACGACTTGCGCGCCCGCTACCGCACGCCGGTCGAGGTCGGCTGGCACCACATGTGCAAGTTCGACCACGACTTCATCGGCCGCGCCGCGCTCGAGGCCGAAGTCGCGAATCCGAAGCGGACGGTCGTCACGCTGCGCTGGAATCCCGACGACGTGATCGACACTTGGGCGTCGTTGTTCCGTCCGGGCGAGCCCTACAAGACATTCGATCTGCCCTACGCGCCGAACGTATGGCCGCAGGCGCATGCCGATCACATCGTGAAAGACGGCCGCAGGATCGGTATCTCGTCCGGGACGATCTACAGCTACTACTTCCGCGAAGTGCTCTCGATGGGCTGCATCGACCTCGACGCCTCGCGGATCGGCACCGAGGTGGTCGTCCAGTGGGGCGACTTCGGCGGCAGGATCAAGGACGTGGGAGCGACGGTAGAGCGCTTCCCATACCTGACCGAGGGGCGAAACAGCAACGTCGACGTCACGCAGCTCGGGTGACCAGGCGAGGAGTAGTCGTGGAAAGAGTCGCAAGGCCGTCGGTACCGACGGCGCATCACTTCATCAACGGCGAGTTCGTGCCGTCGAAATCAGGCGCGACGTTCGAAGCCGTCGATCCGGCAACGGAGGAGCTCACGACGCGCGCGGCGCGCGGCGATGCGCAAGACGTGGCCGCAGCCGTGCGAGCCGCGAAGCAGGCCTTCGAAGACGGCGGCTGGTCGCGCGCGAAGCCGTCGTTGCGGCGTAAGGTGCTGTTCAAGGTCGCGGACCTGATCGAGGCGCGGTCCGATGAGATCATCCAGCTCCAGTCGCTCGAGATGGGCGCACCGCTCGGGCCGCCGATGCGGGGTCCGCATCCGATGGTGGAGCGCTCCGCCTGGAACTTCCGCTTCTTCGCGGAGGAGCAGGAGCTTGCGGGCAACGAGTCGTTCAATCGCGACGAAGCCTGCTCACGTACACGATGACGGACGCGGTGGGCGTCTTCGGTTTGATCACGCCGTGGAACGGGCCGTTCATGCTCTCGACCTGGAAGATGGCGCCGTGTCTCGCGTACGGGAACAGCACGGTGCACAAGCCGTCCGAGCTCTCGCCGCTCTCGATCCGGGTGCTGTGCGAGATCTTCAACGAAGCGGGCCTGCCGAAAGGGGTCTACAACGTGATCCTCGGCTTCGGGAACGAGGCGGGCGTCCCTCTGGTCGAGCATTCCGACATCGCCGGCGTGTCGTTCACGGGCTCGCCGGGCACGGCTCGCGACATCTCGGCGCGCGTCGCCCAGTCGCTCAAGCGCACCTCGTTCGAGCTGGGCGGAAAGTCGGCGAACATCATTTTCGCGGACGCGGACCTGAAACGCGCCGTGCCGGCAGCTGCCGCTTCGATCTTCATGAACTCGGGCCAAGCCTGCGTCGCGGGCTCGCGCATCCTCGTTGAGCGGCCGATCTATTCGGAGTTTCTGAAGGCATTCGAGAACGCGGCTGCCGCGTGGAAGCCGGGTGATCCGTTCGACCGCACGACGCGGCTCGGGCCGCTCGTGCACAAGCGCCAGTACGACCGCGTGATGGGCTACCTCGAGCTCGCGCGCAAGGAAGGGCGCATCCTCTTCGGCGGCGGGCGGCCCGAGGGCATCGCGAAGGGCTACTACGTGGCGCCCACCGCGATCGTGGACGTCGACAACCGCGCGCGCGTCTGCCAGGAGGAGATCTTCGGTCCGGTGGCGGTCGTGATGCCGTTCGACGACGCGGGGCACGCGCTGCGGATCGCCAACGACTCGACGTACGGACTCGCGGGTTACATCTGGACGGAGTCGCAGACGACCGCGCACTACGTGAGCCAGCGGCTCGAGACGGGGATGATCTGGATCAACGCCGGCTTCGAGCGCGATCTGCGGCAGCCGTTCGGCGGTGTGAAGAGCAGCGGCATCGGCAGGGAAGGGGGCGCCCGGAGCCGCGAGTTCTACACCGAGACCCGCTTCGCATCCTTCCCGCTGACGCCGCGCTGAGACGGGCGAGGGGACTCCGATGCTCTGGGGGCACCGCCCTCGCCTGGCCAGCGAAGCAACGCGAATCTGCTTCGGGCGATGGTCTCGAATCGAATACGCTTGGATAATAAGGACGCTCGTCCGTATTGTCCACCCGGGTGGACTCCACTGCGAGGGAGGAAACGGGAGCGGAGCCGGCGAGCCCCGCCGCCGTGCGGCTGTTCGGAAGTGAGCATACCCGCTCGGCGAGCAGGTTACTGCGAGGTTGACGCGGCGACGAGTCCGGACCAAGGCGAGAATCGCCGCTTCGCTTCCCCTTCGGTCATCATTGGACCTGGTGACGTGGTCTTCGCGCGTCTAAGAATGGGATCCGGAGAGTGGATAACAATGGGCAAGCTCGTCGAAGGCGTCTGGCATGACGACTGGTACGACACGAAGAGCACAAAGGGAGCTTTCGTCCGCGGCGAGAGCGCTTTCCGTGATCGCGTGACGAGAGACGGCTCTTCCCGCTTCAAGGCAGAGCGTGGCCGCTATCATCTATATGTCTCCCTCGCGTGCCCCTGGGCGTGCCGCACGCTCATCTTGCGTAAGCTCAAGAAGCTCGAAGACGTGGTCTCCATCTCGATCGTCGACCCTCTGATGACGGAGCGGGGATGGACGTTCAGCGAAGGCCCGGGGTGCATTCCCGACACGGTGAACGGGTTCTCCTACCTCCATCAGGTCTACACGCTGAGCCAGCGGGACTACACGGGGCGCGTCACCGTGCCCGTGCTCTTCGACAAGCAGACGAAAAAGATCGTCAACAACGAATCCTCCGAGATCATTCGGATGCTCAACTGCGAGTTCGACGACTTCGCGGATGCGAGCGCGGACTTCTATCCCGTGCCGCTGCGCTCGGAAATCGACGCGATCAACGCCTCGGTCTACGAGAACGTCAACAACGGCGTCTACAAGGCGGGGTTCGCGACCGCGCAATCGGCCTACGAGCAGGCCTTCGACGCGCTCTTCACGACGCTGGACGGGCTCGAGAAGCGACTCTCTCGCAGGAGATATCTGGTCGGAGAGGGCATCACCGAGGCTGACTGGAGGCTCTTCACTACGCTCGTGCGCTTCGACGCGGTCTACGTCGGCCACTTCAAGTGCAATCTCCGCCGGCTCATCGACTACGAGAACCTGTGGGGCTACACGCGCGATCTCTATCAAGTGCCGGGAGTAGACGAGACCGTGAGTCTCGACCACATCAAGCGGCACTATTTCATGAGCCACACGAGCATCAATCCGACCCGCATCGTGCCCAAGGGGCCGGAGCTGGACTTCACGAGCGCTCACGGCCGAGCGAGGCTCTCGCGGGACGCTCTTCTCACTTGCACGCTTCGTGAGAGGGAGAAATGGCCGCGCTCGTGAGGCTTCCGGCACGGCTCGGTTCAAGATCCGCCGAGCGCAGCGATCACCGCCTCGTAGTCGGCCGTGCTTGCCGGATTGTAGTCGCGGTTGGCGTGAAGCAGCCGGCCGTCGCCCCCGACGACGAAGACGGCGCGCTGCGCGCGCCTCGCGGCTTGGTCGGCGACGCCGAACGCGCGCGCGACGGCGAGGTCTGCGTCGGTCGCGAGGGCGAACGGGATGGCGAGCCTACGCGCAAACTCGCCGTGGCTCTCGAGATCATCGCTGCCGATCGCCACCACAACGGCGCCGAGGGCGGCGAGCTCCGAGTGGTCGTTGACGAAGGGCGCGAGCTCTCGCGTGCAAAGCGGCGTCGAATCTTCGGCATAGAAGACCACGATCACCACGCCGCGGCTCCGAAGGTCCCCGAGCGAAACCGCCGCGGGCACGGCCGGGAGCGTGAAATCCGGCACCACGTCTCCGATGCCGAGCATCGCTGGTCCGCTAGCGCGATTCGGCGCCCGATGCCAAGGCCCGCCCCGCGTTCATATCCGGCGATTCGTGTGGTAGGTGCTTCACCTTCGTGAAGCCCTGATCTCGGCAGACGGGAGGTCCATCATGAGCGACGCATCGCAGTTGACGACGGTCGAGGCGGTCCGCGCAATCATCGGAGAGCCGCACAAGGCAACACCTATGAAGGTGATGGAAGCCTTGGATCCGATGTCGATCGATTTCATCCGCCACTCGCCGTTCCTAGTTCTGGCCACAGCGGGCGCGGACGGTCAGCCCGACGTCTCGCCGAAGGGGGACCACGCGGGATTCGTCACGGTCGTCGATCCACGGCAGCTGTTGATCCCCGATCGCAAGGGGAACAAGCTGCTCTTCAGTCTCCAGAACATACTCGCCAACCCGCAAGTCTCGATCCTCTTCGTCGTGCCGGGCACCGAAGAGACGTTGCGAGTACAGGGCACAGCCGAGCTGACCTCGGACCCCGAGATCCTGCAAGCGCTCTCAGCGCGGGGGCAGCCGGCGCTGCTCGCGATCCGCGTCGCCGTCGAGAAGTGCTTCTTTCACTGCGCCAAAGCGTTCAAGCGGTCCCAGCTCTGGAAGAACGAATCGTGGCCAGCTCGGCAGCGCGTTTCGTTCGGAGAACAGATCGCTCCGAAGCTCGGCGGCGACGGCGCGCTCGCCAGACAGATCGACGAGTTCGTCGAGGCGGACTACAAAGAGAACCTATAAGGAAGGGGACGACATGCCTTACGCGGACAACAAAGGGGTGAAGATCTACTACGATTCGTACGGGGAAGGCGTGCCGATCGTCTTTCTCCATCCTTGGACGACGAACGGAGGCATCTGGTACTACCAGGCGTTCCCCTTCGCGCGCACGAACCAGGTGATCGTGATCGATCATCGCGGCCACGGTCGTTCGGACAAGCCGAAGAGCGGCTACTCGATCCAGGATCACACGGCGGACGTGCTCGCCGTGCTCGACGCGGCGAAGGTTCGCCGCGCGGTCCTCGTCGGCAACTCGATCGGCGGCATGATGGTCATGCAGCTCAACCTCGATCAGCCCGACCGCGTGATCGGCAACCTGATCCTCAGCTCGGGCACCGGCCTCGGCGAAGGCATGCCGCCCGAAGCGGGGGAGGCCTTCCAGAAGGACTACGAGGGCGCGTTCGGAGGGTTGCTCGAGAGCGCCCTGTCGGCGAAGACCAAGCGAGAGCGGCCGGAGATCCTCGAGGTCATGAAGGCGCACTTCACGGTGCCAACGAATTTTCCGAAGCACGTCTTTGACGCGTCCATGGCGGACCCGAACGGCGTGTTCGGCTGGAACATCAAGAATCGCCTATCGTCGATCCGCAAGCCCACGCTGATCCTCGCCGGCGAGGAAGACCAGGGGACGCCAGTCGCCGCGAACCAGTTCCTCGCCGACAACATCCCGGGGGCAAAGATTCGCATCATCAAGGACATCGGCCATTTCTACCAGCTCGAGAGGCCGAGTGAGTTCAACGCGGCGCTTCGCGGGTTCCTAGCCGAGTTGCACTAGCGCATCGGTTGACTGCATCTTCCGCGCTTCCGATGGAGCGATGGGCGCGGCTGTCGGTCCGTGGTGGTAGTGGCTCGGCTTCCGTCGCCTGTTCTCGATCGCGAGCGTCGCGGTGATGCCGAATTCGCGGTCGAGGCGGTCTAACCGCCGCCTTCGATCCCGTAGAAGGCGCGGGCATTGTCGAGGAGGATCCGCTTCACCGAGTCCGCGGGAAAATCGGCGAGCAAGCTCGTCACCTTCGCGACCGGGTTCACGAAGCCCTCCGCGTGGGGATAGTCTGAGCCGATGAAGAAGCGCTCGTCGCCGGCGAACTTCAGGATCAGCGGGAACATACGCTCTTCGGGATCGGCGGCGATCCAGATGTTCTTCCGGAAGTACTCGCTCGCTGACCGCTTCATCTTCGACGTGTGACGCATGTACTTGAAGCGGTAGTCGAGCCGCTCGAGCCACTCGCCGACCCAGCCGACCATCGCCTCGATCGTCGCCGCGCGGAGGTGCGGGAAGCGCTCGAAGACGCCGTCGTACACCATCGTCGTCAGCGCCATGCGCGGATCCTGGATGACGTTCATGGTGACGAACATGAAGCCCGGATACTCGTCGCGGTACCAGTCGTGGCCGGTGTAGTTCGGGTGGCCGACGAGATGGATCCCGACCGAGAGATCGAGGTCCTGGGCCGCCGCCCAAATCGGGTCGAGGCTCGCGTGCCCGAAGCTCTTGCCGTCGACCGGCGCGGCGGCGACGAAGATCGTCCGCGCTCCGAGCTTCGCCACGCGCTCGAGCTCGCGAACCGCGAGCGAGGCGTCGCGGAGCGAGATGTGGGCGGCGGGGTAGAGGCGATCGGCGTGGCCGGAGCAGAGCTCGAACGCCCAGGTGTTGTACGCGCGGCATAGGGCGTCGGCGAGCAGCGGGTCTTTGACCGAGCCTTCCCAGATGAGGCCGAGGCTCGGGTAGATCACCTGCGCGGCGAAACCCTCGGCATCGAGGTAGCGGACCCGCTCGCTCATGTCCTGCCAGCGGCTGCTCTCGATCAGGTAGCGGTCGAAGGTGCCGAGATCGGCACCCGATTCCTTCTGCCCGTAGGCGACGAGCGCGCCGAGGAGCTCCTCGACGTCGACCAGCACCATGGGCTTTCCATCGACCAGGAGAGAGCGCTCTCCCGTGGTCGAGTCGCGGGCGATGCGAACCGTCCGGTCGCGGAAGCGAGGGTCCGTGTAGCGCTCGAAGAGGTCGAGGGGCTCGGAAAAATGGCTGTCGCCGTCGATCGCGTTCATCGGCTTGCCTCCGTTTCGCTCCTTACATCCAGCCGCGGCTGATTTCGAGGATTCGGCTCGCGGCAGCCTCTTCAACCAGCGGCGTCGAAGGTGGTAGAAGATTCTCCCTACTTGCACGCTTCCGGAAGGAGGGCTCCCGCATGACCCCCGAGAATCTGCCGCGCATTCCATTCTCCGGCGTAGTCGACGCCGACGGTCACATTCTCGAAGCGCCCGATCTCTGGGAAAAATACCTCGAAACGAAGTATCGCGATCGCGCCGTGCGCATTCGCAAGGACGACCGCGGCCTCGAGTATCTCGAGGTCGACGGCAAGCCGGCGAAGATGACGCGCGGCGGCGCCCCTTCGTTTCTCGGCGTGATGGATCGACTCGCCGGCATCGAATACAAGCGCGAGCCGACCGGCTCGGGGTACGTCGACAACGCTTCGTTCGGCTCGATGGACGCCAAGGAGCGCCTGCGCCGGCTCGACATCGAGAACATCGAGTGCGCGCTGCTGTATCCGACGCTCGGCCTCTTGTGGGAGCCCGAGTGCGAGGACCTCGAGCTGTCGATGGCCTACGCGCGCGCCTACAATCGCTGGATCGTAGACTTCTGCTCGGATTCGAAGGGCAGGCTCGTACCCATCGCGCACATCCCCCTCGGCCTCCCCGATCTGGCGGAACAGGAGCTGCGCCGCGCGGCGCGCGACGGCGTGAAGGGATTCTGGGTGCCGCCGTTCATCTGGAGCCGCAGGGCCCACGGGCATCCCGATCATCATCGTGTCTTTGCCGCAGCCGCGGAGCTCGGGCTGCCGTTCGGCATTCACCCTTCCTTCGAGCCCCATTGGGCCGCGCCGACGCGCTTCGGCAAGATGACCGGCGCCGACACCGCTTTCTTCCAGAACGTCGTGCTCGGCAACGTGATCCGCGAAGGCTTCACGTCTCTCTTTCAATACGGTGTGTTCGACAAGTTCCCCGAGCTGCGCGTCGTCGTCCTCGAGATTGGCTCGGGCTGGATCGGCTACTGGCTCGAACGCATGGACGCGGTGTACGAGTCGCCGATCGGCAAGACCGTGCCCTTGAAGCTGAAGCCGAGCGAGTACTTCCGCCGCCAGTGCTGGATCTCGGGCGACCCGGACGAGCGCGCGGTGGCCGGAGTGATTCCCTTCGTCGGAGAGGACCGCTTCTTCTGGGCGAGCGACTTCCCCCACGCCGACCATCCCCCGGACTACGTTCCGAATCTGCAGAAGCTGGTCGCCATGCTCCCCGAATCGGCGCGACCGAAAATCCTCGGGACGAACGTGCGCGAGTGCTACCGGCTGAACTGAGCTCGTTAGCCCCCAAAGCGAAGATCTCCGTGAGATCCCTCGATCCGAAATTCGCGCGGGTCCCGCCGTCGGCGCAGCCCGCGCCGTGCTCGCTGGGCGCCCCTCTCCGCCGCTCCAGGGCTCGTTTGTCGCTCCCGTTGGTCGCGATCGTCTCCATCCGAAGCGTGCGAGCTGAAGCAGCCCCGGGACTTCGCCCCGCATTCGCTGCGCGCGGCGCGGGGGCCGACGCCGACGCCACCCGCGCGAATTTCGGATCGAGGGTAGAGGCCGCCCCGGAGATTCT
>JBEVNX010000025.1:0-19435 GCA_040507895.1 Binatia bacterium
GGGCGTTTGGACCGGCCCGGTCACGTCGGACGACGTGGCTCGTGGCAACCCGGGAACGGTGACCGCTTCGATTACTCAGAGCGATTGCACGTTCGGCGGCACGTGGAGGTTCACCTTCGAGGATCCCAACCTCAACAATCTGTTCGAGATCCTGGACGGCTCGGCGAGCACGTCGCAAGTCGACCTGGCCATGTTCGAGTGTACCGGCGCCGCCAATTCGTGCGCCACGGTGTCGACCTGCTCATACCAGGTAACGGCGACGCTGGTGAGCCCGACGGAGATGACGGGTAGCTACGTGGCCGGCGACATTTGCGCCAGCTTCAATCAGGGAACCTTCGACATCACGCTGCTCAACCGCTTCACCCCGACTCCCGCGGCCATTCTCACGCCCACACCGCCCTCCACGCCGTCGGCATAACGCGCGTCGTTGTCGCGCGGAATCGAATCGCATAATCTGCGCGCTTTGCCGCCGACGCGGACGGACACGATGGCGCAAGCCGAACCGAATCGAGCCAAGAGCATGGATGCGATCGTCGCGCTCTGCCGCCGGCGCGGCTTCATCTTCCAATCCTCGGAGATCTACGGCGGCATCGGCGGGTTCTGGGACTACGGCCCTCTGGGAGTGCTGCTCAAGAACAACATCCGCGATCGCTGGTGGCGCGACATGGTGCTGGCGCCGCCGATCGGCCCGGATGGCCGGGCCCTCGACATCGTCGGCCTCGATTGCGCGATCATCAGCCATCCCAAGGTGTGGGAGGCGAGCGGACACGTGGCGGGCTTTGCGGACCCGATGCAGGATTGCCGCCACTGCAAGGCCCGCCATCGCGCCGACCAGGTCTGGCCGCTCCTCTACGAGGAGAGCGAATGGGTGAAGTCGCTGCGGGACGCGCTGGGAGACGGACCGGTGTCCGTCGCGGCGATCACGAAATGGATCGGCCACAAAGGCAAGAAGCTCGCGCCGGGGCTGCTCGCGGTGCGCGACCCGTCGACGCTGGGATGGGTCACCCGGTTCGACGAGCATCCGCCAGCCGACCGGCGCATGGAGCGCTTGCTCGAGCTCTTGGCGGGCGGCGGGGGCGAGCCCGTGATCCCGTGCCCCGTCTGCGGCGGGCCGCTCACTGAGCCACGGCAGTTCAATCTCATGTTCCAGACCTACATCGGTGCGCTGGCGGACGAGGAGAGCCGCGCCTACCTCCGCCCCGAGACCGCGCAGGGCATGTTCTACAACTTCCGCAACGTGCTCGACACCACGCGGGTCAAGGTCCCGTTCGGCCTCGCTCAGCTCGGTAAAGGGTTTCGCAACGAGATCACGCCGCGAAACTTCATCTTCCGTTCGCGCGAGTTCGAGATGATGGAGGTGGAATTCTTCGTCCACCCGAGCGAAGCGAACGATTGGTATCAGTTCTGGCGCAAGACCCGCTACGAATGGTGGCAGAGCCTCGGCCTGGCGGGGAGCAATCTTCGCCTGCGTGACCACGAGCGGGACGAGCTCGCGCACTACGCACGCGACAACGGCGGCTGCGCCGACGTCGAGTACGCGTTCCCGTTTTCCGGCGAGAAGGGGTTCAGCGAGCTCGAGGGCATCGCCTATCGATCGAACTTCGATCTCACGCAACACCAGAACGCGAGCGGCGCGAACCTGGAGTACTTCGACCAGGAGAGGGGCGAGCGCTACCTGCCGCACGTGATCGAGCCTGCGGCCGGCCTGACGCGAGGGCTATTGGCGGTTCTCTGCGAGGCTTACACGCCGGATCCTTCGCGACCGAGTCAGGTGTACATGAGGTTCCACCCGTCGCTCGCGCCGATCAAGGCGGGAGTGTTCCCGCTCGTCAACAAGGACGGGATGCCCGAGATCGCCGAGAAGCTCTACCAAGAGCTGCGCGGCAAATACCCCGTCGAGATCGATGTCAAGCAATCGATCGGCAAGCGCTACGCGCGCATGGACGAGGCGGGCACGCCCTACTGCTTCACGATCGACGGCCAGACGCTGCAGGACCAAACGGTCACCGTGCGCTACCGCGACACCGCGACTCAGGAGCGAATCGGCCTCGACGGCGTCTCGCAGTTCCTCGCCGATCACATGACGTAAGCCCACGTTCGAAGACTCACGGGGCAGAGCCGGCATGAGTGCGAAGAAACTGTCGTTCACGGTGAAGGACGTTCGCGAGATGGCCAGGCGGTTCTCGAACTGGGGCCGTTGGTGGAAGGACGACGAGCTCGGTACGGTGAACTTCATCACCCCGGAGAAGGTGCGCGCGGCCGCCGCGCTCGTCCGTACCGGCAAGGTCATCAGCTGGCGATCCCGTTCGACAAGAAACGGTCTGCAGACGGGGTACGCCGGCCGGGTCAATCCGATCCACTGCATGATGCGGGACGGCGGCGACGTCGTGTCGGGCGCGCAAGACTGGATCCCGACGCTCGCTACACCGACGACGCGATCGTCATGCCGCTGCAGCGCGCCACATAGTGGGATGCGCTCGCGCACTTCTTCGACGGGAAGATGTACAACGACCGCTGTCCGACGCTGGTGCACAGCAACGGCGCCGAGAAGAACAGCATCATGCCGCTGCGCGACCGGATCGCGACGCGAGGCGTTCTGCTCGACATGCCGCGCTTCAAGAGGAAGGACTGGCTCGACCCCCGCGAAGCGATCTATCCCCAAGATCTCGATGGCGCCGCCAAGCAGGAGGGCGTGAAGGTCGAGCGTGGGGACATCGTGCTGTCCGCACCGCCCAGATGACGATGTGCCGCAAGCAGGAGAGCTGGGGCGGATACGCGGGCACCGGGGACGCTCCCGGCCTGAGCCTCACTTGCGCGCAGTGGATCTACGAGAAGGAGATCGCCGGTTTTGCCACCGATACGTGGGGCACCGAGGTGCTGCCCAACGAAACGCCCGACGTGATGCAGCCGATCCACTGCGTGTCGCTCGTGCACACGGGGATTCTCATCGGCGAGATCTTCGACCTCGATCCCCTGGCCGCGGATTGCGCCGCCGACGGTGCCTACGAGTTCTTTTTCGTCGCGCCGCCGCTGCCGGTCACCGGAGCCGTGGGCTCGCCGATCAATCCATAGGCGATCAAGTGAGCGCACGATCTGGATGAAGGTCCACCGGCTCACCACCGTCGACGGGTTCATCGCCTTCGACCTCGACGATTGCCGGGTGAACGCGGGCGGGACGCGGCTGGCTCCCGACGTGACGGAAGCCGAGGCCTGTCTGCTGGCGAAGGCGATGACGTACAAGTTCGCCGCGCTCGAGCTGGAGATGGGCGGAGCCAAGGCGGTGATCCGCACGGGTGCGGCGGAGCGCGCGGAGGTCATGCGGCGCTACTGCGAAGAGATCCGGCCGCTGGTCGAGTCCGTGCGCTTCCTCACCGGGCCCGACATCGGTACGTTCGAAGACGACTTCGCGCCGCTGCGGCGGCCCGGCGAGACCGGCGTCTTGTCGCAGCCGATCGACGGCGTGCCGTTCGAGGACGTGCTCACCGGGTTCGGTGTCGTCGCCGCCGCGGAGGTGGCGATCGGCTCGCTCCAGGGGGCGACGGTGGCGATCGAGGGCTTCGGCAAGGTCGGAGGAGGGGTGGCGCGGGAAGCCGTGAGGCGCGGCGCCACGGTGGTGGCGGTCTCCACGCTCGGCGGGTGCGTGGTGAACAAGAGCGGGCTCGACGTGGCGGAGATGTGGGCGAAGCGAGCCGAGCACGGCGACGACGTGGTACAACACGTCGGGGGCGAAGTACGCGCCCCGACGGCCCTCTTCGAGATCGCGGCGGACGTCGTCGTTCCCGGAGCGCGGACCGGCGTGATCGACGCCGATCGCGCACGGCGGATCGCCGTCCGCGTGGTCGCGCCCGCGGCGAACGTGCCCTACGTGGCCGGCGCGCTAGAGATTCTTCGCGGCCGCGGCATCCGCGCACTTCCCGACTTCGTATGCAATGCCGGAGCGGTGATCGGATACATTTCGAATACCGTGACGTCACATGACGAAATGCTCGCGCTCGTGGAGCGCCGGATCGGCGAGATCCTGCGCCGCGCGATGGAGCATCCCCAAGGCCCGTTCGCGGGAGGATGCGCCGTGGCGGAGGAGTTCTTGCGCCGCTGGCGGCCGAGCTCGGGCATGCCGCAGGGCCCGCCGTTGGCCTAGTCGCCGACTCCGCTTCCTCTTCCGTGGCAGGCCACTATACGTGCGCGACCGCTCAGAGCCATGTTGACTGCGTGGAGATGCGCCCGATAGAGTTTCCGATCCACTGACGCGAGGAGGTCTGGATGTCCGAACGCAAAGACTCCCCCGAGCAGGCGGAGTTTCGCGACCATTGCCGCCGCTGGCTCGAGGCCAATCACCCCGGCGCTCCTCCGTTCCGCCTGCCGCAGAATCCCATCGAGGTCATGACGCAGGAGCAGCGCGTCTGGCTCTGCGCGTGGCAGAAGAGCGCGTACCAGGCAGGGCTCATCGCCTGCGACTATCCCAAGGAATACGGCGGAGGCGGCCATCAGGGCTTCCAGCGCATCGCCGGCGCGGAGGTCGCGCGCGCCGGCGTCCCTTACTTCATCAACGTGATCGGCCTCGGCATGGCCGCGCCGACGATCCTGAATCATGGCACCGAAGAGCAGAAGCGACGCTTCCTCCCGCCGCTCTTCTCGGCCGACGAGATCTGGTGCCAAGGATTCAGCGAGCCGGGATCCGGGTCCGATCTCGCCGGCGCTCAGACCTTCGCCGCTCGCAAGGGCGATCAGTGGGTGATCAACGGCCACAAGGTGTGGACGAGCCTCGCCCACTTCGCGAGCTGGATGATCATCCTCGTGCGCACGAGCCGCGACCACAAGTACGACGGCCTCACGTACTTCATCGTGCCGATCGCGGGCGCCGAGGGGGTGACCGTGCGCCCGCTCATCAAGATGACCGGAGAGACCGGCTTCAACGAGGTGCTGTTCGAAGACCTGCACGTACCCGACAGCCTGCGCCTCGACGACGTCGGCAAGGGATGGACGGTGGCGATGACCACGCTCCTCTACGAGCGCGGCGCGGCCGAGAGCGCCGGCACGGGAGGAGGCGAATCGCTCGACGCTCGCATTCAGGCGCTCATCGATCTCGCGCGAACGACGCACCGCAACGGGCGGACCGCGTGGGAAGACCCGGTGCTGCGCGACCGCGTGCTGAAGCTCGCGATTCGCATCGAGGCTCTCAAGCAGCTCGGCCGCCGCGCGCGCGTCGAGCCGCTCACCGATCATCCGATGCGGCTGCCGCTGCAGTCGAAGCTGCTCGGGACGGAGATCGGCCAAGACATCGCGGCGGTGGCGCTCGAGATCGAGGGCATGGGCTCGACCCTCTACCTGAAGGACGAGAACGCGCCGCAGGCCGGGCGCTGGCCGCTCGCCTACATGAACTCGTACGGTATGACGATCGCCGCCGGCACCAGCGAGATCCAGCGCAACATCCTCGGCGAGCGAGTGCTCGGCCTGGCGAAATCGAAGTAGGAGAGGGCCGTGGCGCAACCCAAGGACTACGGCTTTGGCGAAGACGAGCGAATCTTGCGCGACTCGGCGCGCCGCTTCCTCGATGAGGTGGCGACGATGGACGAGGTGCGCCAGCTGGTCGCCGCCGATGCCGCGGAGGCGTACGAGGGCGCGGTGCCGCCGGCGCGCTACGACGAATCGGCGTGGCGGAAGATGGTCGAGCTCGGGTGGACGGCGCTGGCGGTCCCCGAGGCGGCGGGCGGCGCGGGCATAAAGTGCGTCGCCGTGGCGGCCCTCTCCGAGGAAATCGGGCGGCGGGCGATGCCCTCGCCGCTACCCTCGACGCTCGTCGCGACGTTCGCCCTGCGCGCTGCGGAGACGGGCGCGGCGCGCTCGTGGCTGGAGAAGATCGCCGCCGGCCGCAGCGCCACGCTGGCGATGACCAACGCGGAGGGATCCTGGGAATCCGAGGCGACGCCGGTCCGCGCCGAAACCCGCTCGGACGGCGCGGTGCTCGAGGGCACTGCGTACTTCGTACAGGATGCACGCAAGGCGTCGTTCTTCGTCGTCTCCGCGGCGAGCGAGCAAGGTGTGGGTCTCTACGCGGTGCCTGCGGATGATCCCGGCGTGACGATCCGGCCGGATCACATCGTCGATCTCACGCGAGATCAGGCGCGCGTCACGTTCGATCGCGTGCACGTGCCGGAGTCGGCGGTCGTAGCCCCCCCACCGGCCGGTTTCGAGGCGCTGCGGCGCGCTACGCCGGCGATGCTCACGATCGTCTCCGCCGACATCGCCGGCGCCGCCGACTGGCAGCTACGCGCGACCACGGAGTATGCCAAGGTACGCAACCAGTTCGACCGGCCGCTCGGCTTCTTCCAGGCCGTCAAGCATCCGATCGTCAACATGATGGTGGCGATCGACGAAACCCGCTCGCTCCTCTACAACGCGGCCTGTGCCGTCGACGCCGAGCCCAAGCTCGCCGAGCGCTACGCGCGCATGGCGAAGTCGGCGGCTTCGGACACGGCGGCCTTCTGTTCCGGTCGCTCGGTGCAGCTTCACGGCGGGATCGGTTTCACCTGGGAATGTGACGTGCAGATCTTCTTCAAACGCCAAAAGCACTCCCAGGTGTACCTCGGCGACGGCGTCTACCAGCGCGAAAAGCTCGCCGTGCTCATCTAGCCCGAATGAGCTGCCCTCGATCCATCGAGTCGTACCCGTGCCACCGGGAGACCCTTGCGGAGGGATGACCATGGACAAAGAGCACGTAGCGAACCCGCGCATCGCCGTCATCGGCGCCGGCATGGCCGGCATCCTCACCGCCATCCAGCTTCGCCGGCATGGCTACGACGACTTCGTCGTGTACGAGAAGGCCGACCGCCTGGGCGGAACCTGGCGGGAAAACACCTACCCGGGGCTCTCCTGCGACGTGCCCGCGCACCTCTATACATACTCGTTCGAGCCGAACCCGCATTGGACCCAAACCTTCGCCCCGGGGTCCGAGATCCAGGACTATTTCGAGCGCGTGGCCGACAAGTACGACGTGCCCCGCAGCATCCGCTTCGGCGAGGAGATCCCGCACTGCGAGTTCCATGACGGCCGCTGGCGCATCCGCACGTCCAAAGGAAGGGAAGACGTCGCCGACGTCATCATCGCAGCGACGGGCGTTCTCCACCACCCGAACATCCCTGCCCTCCCGGGCCTCGACACCTTCGCAGGCCCCTGCTTCCACAGCGCGCGCTGGAATCACGCAGTCGCGCTCGACGGCAAGCGCATCGGCGTCGTCGGTACCGGATCGACAGCCATCCAGATCGCCACCGCGCTGACGAAGCGGGTGGCGAAGTTCGATCTCTTCCAGCGAACCGCGCAGTGGGTGATGCGGATCGAGAATCTCGTGTTCTCCGAGGAGGAGAAGGCGAACTTGCGCAACGATCCCGCCGCGCTCGATGCGCTCCGCGACAGGTTGAACGAGGGCTTCCAGTTCTTCGCCAACGCCGTCATCGACGCCGAATCGGACCCGATGAAGGAGATCGAGAAATCCTGCCGCGAGAATCTCGAGAATACCGTGAAGGATCCGGTGCTGCGGGAAAAGCTACGCCCGAGCTATCGCGCGGCCTGCAAGCGCCTGATCTTCTCGCCGAATTTCTACGAAGCGATCCAGGAGCCCTCAGCCGAAGTCGTAACGTCCGGTATCGAGCGCATCGAGCCTCGTGGAGTTCGCACCCAGGATGGTCGGCTCCATGAGCTCGACGTGCTCGTGCTCGCCACGGGCTTCCACGCCGACAGCTTCATCCGACCGACGACCGTGCTCGGCCGAAACGGGGTGGACCTCGACGACGTGTGGGAGGAGCACCCGGTCGCCTACCTGTCGATCTCGATTCCCGAGTTCCCGAACTTCTTCATGATCAATGGACCGAATGGACCGGTCGGAAACTTCTCGCTCATCCAGATCGCGGAGGCGCAGGTGGCCTACATCCTGCAGCTCCTGGAACAGCTCCGCATCGGCAACTGCCGCGAGATCAGCGCCAGCGCGTCGGCGACGGTCGCATTCGAGAAGAAGCGCTCCGAGGCGGCGAAGAAGTCGATCTGGGCGACCGGCTGCAAGAGCTGGTATCTCGACAAGAACGGCGTTCCCGCAAGCTGGCCGTGGACTCCGTCACGCTTCTTCGAGGAGATGAACCGGCCGAAGCTCGAGTTCTACGATCAGCTCGCTTGATCGAGGACGGCCCGGGCCGAACTACGGACCGCGACTCGAACACCCGCCCCGAGGTGGCGGGTGAGCGACGATCCTCTGCAGGAGAGACCGACGTTCACGCCTTCATGCGCGGCGATGTCGTTTCCGATGGGCGCGCTCGCCGCGAAGGCGGCCCTCCCGCGCCGAATCTGGTGAAGGCGCGGCCCCGGAACGAGGCGCTCGACTGCCGGGTTCTCAACGTGGCGGCGCTCGGGGCTCTTCTCTCTCGATTGGTTTCAATCTCGAGCGGGAAGCGGCGGGTTCCTCGCGCCGCCTTGAGGCTGTAAGGGTGGGCGAGACCGTTTGTGGAGGCATACCGGCCGCAACGGCGCGTGCGGTCCTTAGATTACGCCCAACCAATGCGTTAGATCGCGTTCAATCAAATCTTGCGTTCGCAAAATATCCTCGCGATAGCGCGGCATCAATCGCGCGCGTGTTTCCGCTTTGAGTGAAGTCCTTACATAGTCTTGGGCTTCGGGTTTTCGCCAACGGATTACGGACCTCGCGTACCGCCGCAATCCCTGTGGCAAATAGCTTCGTGCAACGATGCGCAGCGGATGGTGCGGAGCACGTAAACGCCAAATGAAGTTTTTCGGCGCACCGCCAGCGTTTGTCTCCGGCACGAGCGAAGGAACAAGTCCGGAATCGGCGTTCAAAAATTCTAAAATTGTTCGCAGAAACGCGTCCGCATCGTTCCTCAAATCATCATAGAGTAGTACCAAACACGATTTGCGGCCGAATCCTTGAAAAAACAGCGAAAGTGCTTCGAAGTAAAAGCTCATGCCGAAATAGCGGTCTAGCGCAACAAGCTCGTGTGCAGTGCGTGGCGAGACCACATTGACGTAGGTCTCGAACGGATACGCTTCAGACAGTTGCCGCGTGTGCAAGAGATAATGCGAGTACGCGCGCTCAACGGGTTGCCGCAGCACGACAATCCATTTCGTGTCGTTGCCCAAATGGGCGCGTAACTTTGGAATCGCATGAGGTGCGCGCGCAAGAATGGAAGGATCGATCTCGCCGCGATGCCCAAAGGATTCAGCGCCGGCAAAGAATTGCGCATACTCGTCGGCGCTTGCCGTTATGCGATAGGGGACACCGAGGGCGAGCAGCTCTTGCACGGAAACATCGGCGTCGGCACTGAAAAAGTGTGTTTCTTTGGCTTGAGGGAGGAAAAAGTCGGGCCGTTCGGACAACGCGTTGTGAAGAGCCGTGGAACCAGTGCGCGGCGCGCCAATCATCAAAAAGTTCGGCAGAGTACGCGACCGATACATCGTACGCGGATCCGTTTTATGAGCTGCGCCTCATTCGCGAAAGCTTTGGGTCATCACCCCTGCTAGGCCAGAGGTACGCCGACAATTGTTGACGAGGCACGACGAGAACCATCTGCACGTTCTCTAAGCCGGAGTCTTCTAGAAGCACAAGTGCATGGCGGTCAGCGATTTCTCGCCCCGTTTCGAGATCGCCCCCTCTATTTCGCGACCATGCTCGTTCCGATCCCGTGCCGTTCGGCTTCTTCGCCCCGCCTCACCGCCACTAAACGGAATCCGCTGCAGCATGAGCCGCTCCGGCAACTGCTTGGACAATGCCCTCGCCGAGAGCTTCTTCCACTCGATCAAAACGGAGTGGCTCTACCACTTCACCTTCGACTCACGAGCTCAGGCCCGCAGCTACGTCTTCGACTACATCGAAGGCTTCTACAATCGCAGCCGCTTGCACTCCTCGCTCGGCTATCGCTCTCCAGATGAATATGAAACTGTCCTCAATGTCGCTTAACCCCGTGTCCGCTTTTTCCGGGGAAGATCAAACCGCTCCAAACCTCAGAGAGCGGTGGCACCTTCGGAAGCCCGCGCCGAGCGCAGCTAGGCAATCGGGTGCACGGAAATCGCCATTCCGTCGGTATAACCCAACGCCACGCCAACTCCTGTTGAGCCACTTGGGGTTTTCGACACCGTTTGAGATCGGGTCATGGTCGAGTCAGGAGCTTCGGCGCTCGGCACTGAAAAACGCGAAGCCGAGAAATTGCAATGGGGTGCGTCGGTCTGCTGATTTTGGAATGGATGGGGTGGTACTGGAACGCGGCCGGGGCGGTCAACGACTAGTTTGCGGACGCGCTATTCGTGTTCATGCTGACCGGCAATGGGGTTCATGAGGCTAGCGGCTCTCACGGCCGCAAAGATGATTGCCGGGCCACAGCGCGCTTCCGCGGGCGCGCCTACCTACCTGACGACGCGAAGCCCAGACGGGCGAGATCGCGACGAATCTCGGAGAGTTCTTGTTCAATCTCGAGTTGCCGACGATACGAGGCTGCGCCCGGTCGGCACTGTTCCATCAACAGCTCCTCGCGATTGAGCAGCGAAGCATCCGATTGTGGGGCGAAAGCCCTAGTGTTCGGGATGTTATCGGCGTCATCTCTCCCGGCCTCCCCGACGCCTTTTAACAAAGGGCGCGAAGGTTGCGCTAAAAAAATGCGAACCGCCCGGACTCTTTTACGGCTGTAGACCCCACGGGCTCGACCAGACGGGCAGGGTTGGCCACGGGCCTCCTGGAAGTCACGTCATCCGACGGTTAGAGCGTCAAACGGTTGACTTTTAGGACAACATGTACATTTCTGTCCGTTTCCGGGCTTGTCCTTTTTGTCCGGAGAGGTCCCTGGATGAGTCGTGAGCGGGGTTGCGTAACGGATGGAGTCAAGACGGGTGGGTTGGATTGGGTCACGGCTGTGTTGGCGGTGGCCACCGAGAAGGTCGCGCGTTTATTCCGCGTCTCCCGCTCTTGGAAAATCTGAAGGGTTGCGAGATCGGCTTTTAGCGCTTCTCCTGTCGCGATACGACATCCTCTCGAGGGTGAAGAGAACCAATTTGGGAGATGGGAGGTTTTTCACTGTGTCCATATTGCACAGGCTGGTCGGCCTTCCCTTTCAAGCAGATGCTCGATCCATCCGCCGGTACGAAGAAGTAAAGCACCGAATCGCGCGCGACTTGGTCTTCTACGCGAACGCCACCGTGGGGGGCGAGGATGCGATTGCGGTGGCGCAACGCGAGGCGCGTCAAAGGGCCAATCGGGAAAGCGCTTACGATCTGGAGCTAGCAACCAGGAACCTTCCCTCGTGGTATCGCGGGTGGCTTCATTGGCGAGGCGAAAAGCCGCTCGAAGCCCCGAAAAGTCTGGTCGGCCTCTCCAACGCCACGAGCAGGGACGATGCCGAAAAGCACGTCGCCAGCACCAAACGTTGCCTCAGGCTCCCGCATGATGGCCCGGTAGTCGTTAACGGCGTCCGTTACAGCGTGCTTAGGCTCCGGTGGAGGCGGCAACTTGGCGTACCTCCTGCGGAGCGAGGACGGTGAGCTGTTCGGGGTTTACAATTGCAACGCCCAGCATGCTCTGTCTGCGGCGCCGCTCAAGTTGACGTTGTCGACCGACAATCCGTTCAACGAAATCGATCTCTTCGAGACCGAAGACGGCGGGCTCGCAATACGGGCATGAGTACTATGGGCAACGAACGGACTCTTTCGACTGGCACGATATCCATGACGCTCGGCAACGATGGCTTCGAGATGGCTACGATCACTCGCACCGCCCACGATGGGTTGGCGCGGGTATTCTTCCGTACGTCGTGGAGCGCGCGCGAGAGCGTTCTCGTCGAAGGCTACGAGGCCGAGCTGCTCGTGCTGGAGCGGAGGTCGCAGTTCCACCGCAAGGCGCTCGGGTACGCGCCGAGCTGGGAGTCGTATACGTGCTGAAGCTACGCCACGAGCCCCTGTTGCTTCGCGTAGGCTCGCGACACCAGATCGCGCACGAATGGGGCTTGGGGGGCGCGAAACCCGAGACGAAGCGTCAACTCTCGGGCCGGCAGCTACGCGAGGCGAGGCAGATCAGGATTCGTAAAGCCGGCTGGCGCCTGATCCGCGGAGGCAAAGCGTGATGTTCGGCGACGGCTTCTATCAGCGCGGGGCGCACCTGGTGGCTCGACGGGAGCTAACGTGAGCATCGAGGAAGATGCGAAGGCCGCGCGCCAGTCGCAGCTCACTTTCGAGAGTTACATCACCGGGCTTGCGTTCACCGTGCTTGGCTTTGCGATTCAGACAGCGAAGTTCAGTTGTCCCTTGCCGGACGCCCTCGAGCTCCTTGGCTGGTCGATGCTCGTTGTTTCGGGTCTCGCGGGTCTATTTCGACTACAGAGTCTGCCCGACATCCTCGGAATGTTTGCCCTTGAAAAGCGCTACGAGCTTCAGGCGGCGACTCTCAGAGCGCGAATGCTCGTGGAGGGGCACGTAGTTGCGGATGAACTCGCGACTAACGACCAGAGGCTGTCCAAACTCAGAGAGGGCACTGCAGCGAGATCACTTGCCCGTGAATCGCGGAGCGCGCTTTTCCTGAAACGCGCGCACCGCCTCGCGGTGATCCTCGGTCTGCATCGTCAACTGCTCGTACTTCAGGCAGATCGGCATGATCATGCTGGATACCGAGCGCAAGTAGGCGTTGATCGCCATCTTCGATGCTGCGATGGCCTGTGGCGCCCCGCCCGCGAGCCGTTCGGCGATCTGCAACGCCTTGGGCATCAATTCGGTATCGTCGTCGACGTAGAAGTTGACGAGCCCGAGCTCATGCGCCTCCTTGCCCTTAATGCGGTCTCCGCTCATGAGGAAGTACTTGGCCTTGTTCACGCCGATCAGGAACGGCCAGATCAGTTGCCCCCCGTCGCCGGCGCCGATTCCCATGTTGACGTGCGTGTCGGCGAATACGGAGGAGGGGCCGGCCACGACGACGTCGCAGAGCAGAGCCACGTTCGCGCCGAGACCCATCGCGTATCCGTTCACGGCCGAGATGATCGGCTTCTCGCATTCCAGGATGTGATCGACGATCTGCCGCGCTTCGGTCCATAGGTCGGGGCCGGTCGCGCTGGAACCGACCGGGTCACCCCGCCCGAAGTCCCCGCCCGCCGAGAACGCTCTGCCCATCCCGGTCAGCACCAGCACGCGGAGATCTCGGTCGTCGGCGAAGTCGCGACTGAAGCGCGCCAGCTCGGCGTGCATGCGGCCGTTGATGGCGTTCAGGCGCTCCGGCCGGTTCAGCGTCACGACCGCTATGCCGTGTTCGCGGCGCTCGATCTTCATGGTTTCGAAGTTGCTCTGCAGAAGCATCGTTTCTTCTCCTCCCTCATCATCCCTGCGCGGGGTTCTCGTCTGCGGTTGAAACTCTCCTCACGGCGTGCGATCGGCAAGAGGAGGACTGCGCGGTCGACCAGGCAGTCCTGTGCGGTCGTGCCTCGAAGTCCGGCGCTCCTCTTCGGCGGCTGCGTGAGGCTTTTTGGGCGTAGAATGGAAATGTCCAACGGGGACGACTTCCAGAAGTCGGTCCTGAGGTTTCGTGCAGCCCGGCGAGCCGTTCGCGCGGCTTCGATTCTCTGTCTGTGGAGACGCAAGCAGGTCGTCGAGGCCGTTCTGGCGAGGCTCTTCGGAGACGTTGCGGAAGCAGACGGTCACCTGCTGGAGATCGAGCCGCGTGACCGCAGCATCGGAGCCCGGTTGCGAAGGACCGGACGCTGGGATCCCTGCGAGAAGATCTTGTACGAACGGGAGCTACACCCGGGAATGACCGTCGTCGACGCGGGGGCGAACGTCGGCTACTTTTCGCTCCTGTTTGCTCGCTTGGTCGGGCCAACTGGACGAGTCTACGCGTTCGAGCCAGATCCCGGAAACTTTAACCTGCTGGATCGGAACATCAAGCGCAACGGCTACGGCAACATCACGGCCGTCCCGATGGCGCTTTCCCGCGAGAGCGGCCGACGGAAGTTCTCACGAAGCCCTCACAACTTCGCCGACCATTGCCTCGGCGACGGGCTCGGCAAACGGGAGCTACTCGAAGTCGAGGTCGTCCGCTTGGATGATTTCTTTGCCGGTGCACCGAAGCAGGTGGATTTCCTCAAGTTGGACATTCAGGGCGCCGAGTTCGCTGCTATCGATGGCGCGAAAGAGCTGCTCCGGGCGAACCCTGAAATCGTCCTTCTCACCGAGTTTTGGCCCGACGGGATGCGAAGGTTCGGCGACGATCCGGAAGAATACCTCGCGACACTCGGCGCTCTGGGGTTTTCACTTCGTTTGGTCGCAGGGCGGTCACGGCCGGAGCTTCGGCTCATCGACCACGTCGAAGATCTCTTCAAGCTCTGTGAGGGCGAACGCGCCGTCAATCTTTTCGGGAGAATGATCTAGCCCACGGAGGCGCGCGAGTTGGCCCGCCCGGCGCTTCCCACTCCGGCGCACGCTCGGCTCTGCGGTGAGCCCAAATCGATGGATCCCGATCCCTTGACTCAGTTCCAAATTAGAACGCATAGTCGCCTCCATGCGTTGGAGCGAAATCGGGGACATGACCTGCTCGGTGGCTCGGGCGCTCTCGATCGTCGGTGATCGCTGGTCGCTCCTTGTGCTGCGCGACGCGTTCCTCGGGCTGCGGCGCTTCGAGGACTTCCAGCGCGACCTCGGCACCACACGCCACCGGCTCGCCGATCGGCTGAAGAAGCTCGTCGCGCACGGCATCCTGGAGCGTGTACGCTACCAGCAGCACCCGCCGCGCTTCGAGTACCGACTGACGGAGAAGGGGAAAGACCTCTATCCGGTGATCGTCTCGCTCACGCGGTGGGGCGATCGCTGGATGGCCGGGAAAGCCGGACCGCCGATCGAGCTCGTGCACAAGTCCTGTGGACGCGCGGCGATGCCAACGCTCGCCTGCCCGGAATGCGGCGAGAAGGTCGTCGCTCGCGACATGATTGCTCGTGCAGGCCCGGCGCTCCGTCAGCGCAGCGCGATCCCTGGCGAAAGGAGACCATCCGGATGAGCTCCACCCGAACCGTCGATTCCTCGGTCTCCCGAACACCTCTGCCGCTCGACGCGGACGACCTGCCGACCGTCTGCGTGCTCTGCAGCCACAACTGCGCGCTCCGCGTGGACGTTCGCGACGGTCGCATCCACGCGATTCGCGGCGACGAATCGAGCCCGATCACCACGGGCTACATCTGCAACAAGGCGATGGGCATTCCCTTCTACGTGAGCCACGGCCAGAGGGTCGAGCATCCGCTGCGCCGCCGCGCCGAGGGCGGCTTCGAAGCGATCTCGTGGGACGCGGCGATCTCCGAGATCGCGGCCAAGCTCGGCGAGATCCGCGCGCAGCACTCGCCGCGCGCGATCGGCCTCGTCGGCATCGGCGGTCAGGGCAACCACATGGACGCTCCGTACGGGCTCGGCTGGCTTCGCGCGCTCGGCTCAAAGCGCTGGTTCAACGCCTTCGCCCAAGAGAAGACCCAGCACAATCTCATGGACCAGTGGATGTTCGACGCCTCGCCGGCGGCGTTCCTCCACGCGGACATGAAGCACGCGCGCTTCCTCCTCGTCCTCGGCACCAATCCCCGCATCTCGAACCGCGGGCACAATGCGACGGAGACGTTCAAGAGCTTCGTCGAGGGTCCCGCCAACCGGATGGTCGTCGTCGACCCGCGCGAGACCGAGACCACGCGGGGCGCACATCGTCACCTGCGTGTGCGGCCGGGAACAGACGGCTACCTGTTGCTCGGCATGACGGCCGTTATCGTGCGAAACGAGCTCGTCGACTACGAGTTCGTGCGGGCGCGCACCCGGGATTTCGACGCGCTGCGGGATGCCTTGGCCGGCATCGACGTGGACGAGATGGCCCGACGCTGCGGTCTCGACACGGCCGCGCTCGTCGAGACCGCCACCGAGATGGCGCAAGCCGAGTCGGCGGCGATTTTCTACGATCTCGGCGTCGAGCAAGCGCCTTTCTCGACCCTGATCTCCTACCTGATGCGGGTCCTGCTCGTGCTCACCGACAACGTCGGACACAAGGGCGGCAACGTCTTCTACGAGACTTTGCTGCCGCCCGTGAAGGACTCGAGCCGCAAGCGCGAGCCTGAGCGAGCGCTCGCCTCCGGCATTCCGGCGATCGCCGCGCTCGGCAACTTCGCGATGTTCTCGCCGACGCTCGTGCCCGAGGAGGTTCTCCTCGATCACCCGGAGCGCCTGCGGGCGATCGTCGTCGAGGGTTCGAATCCGTTCCTTTCCTTCTCGGACACGGCGCGATGGCGGGAGGCGCGTGAACGGCTAGACCTTCTCGTGGTGATCGAGCCGGCCATGACCGAGACCGCCGCGGTCGCCGACTACGTGCTACCTACGCCAGTCGGATACGAGAAGTGGGAGTTCGCAAACTTCCCCAAGGGCTTCCCGGAGATCTTCGTGCAGCTCAGGCCGCCGATCGTTCCCGGCCCGGCCGATGCGCTGCCCGAGCCGGAAATCTACGCGAGGCTCGCCGAAGCGATGGGCCTCTTCGGGGACCCGCCGGCCGAGCTCGGCGAGCTCGCGCCGCGCACGCTCGACGCCGACGGCGCCGCCGCATTCCTCGCAACGGCGCAGCAGCTCTCGGCGAGTGAGCCGCGGATCGCCAAGGAGCGCGTGCTCTTCTGGAGCTACCGCACCGTCGGCAGGCACCTGCCTGCGCCCTCGCTCGCCGCGATCTGGCTGCAGGCGCATCTGAACGCGATGCTGCGCAGTGAAAGCGTGCTCCGCACGCTCGGCGAGGCCTGGCGGGAGAAAACCTCGTTCGAGGTGGGCGCCGAGATCTTCCGCCGGATTCTCGACCATCCGGAAGGCGTCGAGATCGCGCGCGTCGACCCCGATCGCAATCTCGACGACAACGTCGGGTTCGACGATCGGCGGATCCGCCTCGCGCCCGAGCCGATGATCGCCGAGATGCATCGCGCGGCTGCGTCGGCGCCCGAATCGGATGCCGACTACCCCTTCGTGCTAGCCGCGGGGCTGCGCACGCGCTGGACGGCGAACACGATCCAGCGCGATCCCCAGTGGCGGAAGGGCCGCGGCCCCCACTGCGCGCTGAATCTCTCGCCCGCCGACGCCGCTCGGCTCGGCGTGAGCGAGGGCGATGCGCTGCGCGTCTCCACGCGCCGCGGCGCCCTCACTCTGCCGGCGAAGATCGACGCGAAGCTGATGGCCGGACACGTGTGGATGCCGAACGGATTCGGCATGACGGTCTCCGCCGCGGGCCAGGAGGCCGCGATCGACGGCGGCAACCAGAACGAGCTGACGGACTCAGCGGACAGGGATCCCTTCACCGGAATCCCGCATCACCGCTACGTGCACTGTCGGATCGAGCGGATCTAGTCGACGCCCGCAACGCCGCGGTCGCCCATCAGCTTCGCCAGGGCTCGACCAAGATTTTGGCGTGTCGCTCGGGAGACGCCAGATCCTCGAAGGCCTTCGCCACCCCTTCGACTCCTACCTTGCCGGTGATCAACGGCTCCACGGGGATCTTGCCTTCGGCGATTCCGCGAAGCGTGATCGCGAACTCCTCGGGTGTGTAACCGAGCACGAACTGCAGGTTCAGCTCCTTGTTGATGCCGAACATCGGCTCGATGGAGTCGCGCTCCATGCACACGCCGACCACGACGATGCGCGCCCCGGGGGGAGCCGACGTCATGATCTTGTCGATCACGCCGGGAACGCCGACGCACTCGAAGATCACCGCCGGGCGCAGCGCCGGCCCGGGGATCCACGGCGGTAGCTCGGGCGCCTGCGAGGGGTCGTCCCAGGGCGCCAGTTGCTTCCAGCTCTCGTAAGGGGCCGTCTGCGCGGGATCGACGACGACGTCGGCTCCGAGTTGTACGGCCAGCTCGCGCCGGCGCTTCGAAAAGTCCGCCGCGACGATCGGCCGGACGTTCTTGAGCCGCAGCGCGGCGATCACCGCCAGGCCCACCGGGCCGCAGCCGATCACCAGCGGCACGTCGTTCTTCTCGAGCCGGCCCTTCTCGACTGCGTGCAGGCCGACGGCCATGGGCTCGGTCAGCGCCGCGTGCTCCGTGGACAAGCCATTCGGCACCTCGAGGAGCAGCGCCTCGGAGAGGCGCATGTACTCGCCGTAACCCCCGGGATTGTCGTTGGAGTAGCCGACGGTCTCGACGCCGCTTGGGCGCAGCAGCACAGGCATGGAGCACACACGCGCGCCCGTCTTGAACGTCTTCGTAACACCCGGACCGTGATCGACGATCTCTGCGCAAAACTCGTGCCCCATGACGATGTCGCGCGAGAGATCCATCACGAAGGGACCGCCGGAGCGCCGAGCACCTTCGACGAGCTTCTCGGCATGCTTCAAGGCATGCAGGTCCGAGCCGCAGATCCCGCAAGCGAGCGTCTTGACCAGCACTTCGCCGGGGCCGGGCTGCGGCACGGGGAGATCGCTGACCACGAGCTTCTTCTGTCGCATGACGGTGGCGCGCATCGAACTGTCCTCTTTCAGGGGTGCTTCAGTATGTTACGGAGCTCGACGCACGATCTCCGAGCTCCAGCCCGCCACGCTCGTCGCGAGCACCGGTCACGCAAAACGACGGCGGCGATCGGCATCGTCGAAGGTCTCCCTTGCTGGGCGGCGGCCGTCAAGTCGAATCGACACGATCTTTCGAACGAGATAGACAGCGCGCAGATGTCCGGCAGCGTCCACGTCGTGCGCGACGGCTCGATCGGGTGGATCGTCTTCGACCACTCGGAGCGCCGCAACGCGATCAGTCGCGAGATGTGGCGCGCGATCCCTCCGGCGGCCCGAGCGCTAGACCAAGACGACTCGGTTCGCGTGATCGTGCTGCGCGGCGCGGGCGAGGAAGCGTTCGTGGCGGGCGCCGACATCTCGGAGTTCGAACGGCTGCGCACCGGCGAGGGCGCCCGGCGCTACGAAGAGGAGAACGGCCAGGCGTTTGCCTCGCTCCACGCGGTCGCCAAGCCCGTGATCGCGATGATCCACGGGTTCTGCATCGGGGGTGGCTTGGCGCTCGCGCTGTGCGCGGATCTGCGCTACGCGGCCGACGACGCCGCGTTCGCGATCCCGGCCGCTCGCCTCGGCCTCGGCTACCCGCCCCACGGCGTGGAAGCCCTGGTGCGCGTGGTCGGCTATCCCGCCGCCAAGGAGATTCTCTTCACGGCGCGCAGATTCGGCGCCGACGAAGCCGCTCGCAAAGGTCTGCTGAACGCGGTCCTCCCCAAGACCGATCTGGAAAGCTTCGTGCGCAAGCTCGCCGCCGACGTCTCGAGCAACGCCCCGCTCACCGTGCGCAGCGCCAAACGCGTGCTCCGATCCCTCGCCGCCGGCGGCCGCGACCTGGAGGAAGCGCTCCGATCGGTTCGCGCGTGCTTCGACAGCGAAGACTACAAAGAAGGCGTCCGGGCATTCCTGGAGAAGCGCAAG
>JBEVNX010000026.1:0-14240 GCA_040507895.1 Binatia bacterium
GGTCCTCTCGAAGGCGGGTAAGACTGTTTGAGTCAGCGATGAACTGGTCACCGCTAACTATGAGGCCGCATCGCACTTTCGGGCGGCCTAGGGTGAACTCACTGAGGAGTTGTCGAGGGGCATCTCTAGGAAGAGTAGTGGCAAGGTAGCGGCGCGCGGATTCCGCAGCTAGATCCACCAATCGAGGTTTGGGCCGGAATTCGGAAATGGGCAAAAGCGGTACCTCATGGCGCTTCAATCCAGGAAGTGCGCTGGCGTCGAGATCGTGCTGGATAAGTCGATTACCAATCACTACGTCGCCGATCTCAAGATCCTCAGCAATTGCGCCAGCGACGCCCGTAAAAATGACCGCCTTAACGTCATAGACGTCAATTAGCGTCGTGACTGTTGATGCGGCCGCGACCTTTCCCCACCGCGAAAAGACCAGAACAGCCTCGAAGCCGTAAAGGCTCCCTTCGATGTACTCCCGCATTCCCCGGCTATGCCGTCGAGTTTCGGCGAGGTCTCTGTCGAGAAGTACGATTTCTTCTGGCATCGCGCCTACGATTCCAATTCTTGTCATATGAGAGATCCTTGGTGTGCGCACGCGTGGCATGTGGATCGTGGGGGCGTCAAGTCATGTCGGGGAACGAGTATCGCCGGCCGATCAACTTCGACGATCAACTAACGTCCGTTTTTCAGATCTCGGATGACGGCGCCTTCAGCGTGGTTGTTCTGCCTCGCTTGCGTGGCGAACGGGAGTTCTCGCCCCGCGAGCAGCGGCTGCTCAGCTTTTTCCACGGGAGCTCGAGCGTCGCCGGCCTCGGTGCAGCGAGACCTCGGTAAAGAACTGGCGCGAACCCTACCACGGCACCGTGTTCTCGTACCTGCTGGCACCCTTCTATTCGCTCGGCGGCGATCCGATGAGTACCTACTGGTGGGTCAGCGTCGGTCTGAACCTGTTCGGCACTCTCGCGGCATACGTCTTCACGAGGCGGTTGTAGGGTGGTGCGGCAGGGATCGCTACACTTTTCTACTCGCGCCCGCCCCGCCTGCTTCCCGTTCTACGACGTGAATTCCTGGGCGCTGTTCGTCGTCGTGGCTCTTGGCCGCAGTGCCTGTTACATCATCGCAGTCTTTGAACAGGAGGTCGTGATGAAGACCCGTCACGTTTCGAGGTTTCTCTTGGCGCTCGCCGTTGCCGTGCTCGCACTCGCCGCTGCAGCGCCGGTGAGCTACGCGGAAGGACCGGCCGCGGCGCCGACGGCCGTGATTCCTCCGGCGAGCCCGCTCGGCAAGATCAAGGAAGGCATGGACAGCGACGAGGTGACGAAGATCCTCGGCGCGCCGAGCTCGACGGGCCGGCATGTCACGGGAAAGGCGTTCATTCCATTCTACTTCGGTACCGACGCGGTGAGGACCGAGTGGCGGTATAAGAACGTGGGGCGCGTGATCTTCTCGAAGGGCAGCTTCTCGGCAAGCCACGTCTCGGGGATCGAGTACGACCCCAATGAAAGTGGCGCCGATCGCTGAGTCTCGGCGCGCCCGCCGTAAAGCCGGGTGAAGAGGAAGAGTCCGCTCAGACCGCTCGTGAAGGGCGGGAGCGAGGAGTACGAGCGGCGACACCGAAACAGGAGTTGACGTCAGGAAGAATCGAGCCGTGACCGGAGGCAATAGCTACGCCGGCCGCCATAGCTTGCCCAAGCTTTTCGCCCCGCCACCCCGATGATTTCCACGTGGAACCCGTAGAAATTGAATGGATCGGACTGAGCATGGCCGGCGCACCAGATAAAGAGGGGGTCGTCGATGTGGGAGGGCTTTCCGATGAACGGCAAAGGCAAGCCAGAGTGGTCGCCGTAAGTATGAGAAGAGATGAAGCCTGACCCGGTGCGAATGCCTTCATAGAACTCTAGGGCAGTCGACACCTTCTTCATCACCATCCGACATCCTCTCCTTCGGGCGAGCGCTACGAGGGATTGTCTTCCGCGCGCGACCGCGCGTTGCGTCGCTGAGAATCAACCGCCACCGTCGTGGATTCTTCCGTATCCCAGCCGCCGCCGAGCGCGCGATAGACTTGCACCACGGCGACGAGCTGCGAGAGCAGCGTCTGGCTCTCCGCGATCTCCGCGGCGAGCTGCGTGCGTTGCGTGTCGAGCACGTTCAAGTAGGTGGTGAGCCCGCTCGCGTAGCGCGACTCGGCGACGTTCAGAGTCTCGCGTGATGCCCGCACAGCCTCGCGCCGCGCAACGAGCGCCTCTCTCGTCTTCCGGTGCGCGACAAGCGCATCCTCGGCTTCACGGAACGCTTGCTGGACGGCTTGCTCGTAGCGAATCAACGCCTCTTGCTCTTCCGCTTCGGCGAGCTCGAGGTTCGCTCGGTTGCGTCCGGCGTTGAAGATCGGCACCGTGACGCGCGGTCCGAATTGCCAGGTGCGCGCCGGACCCGTGAAGAGGTCGGAGAGTGCGATACTCTCGCTGCCGAACGCGCCAGTCAGGGTGATCTGCGGAAAGAACGCCGCTTTGGCGACGCCGATGCGCGCGTTGGCGGCGACGAGGTCCTCCTCCGCCTGGCGGATGTCGGGCCGTCGCTCAAGAAGCGCGGACGGCAGCCCCGCCGGAATCTCGGGCGGGAAGACCTGGCCGGAAAGCGGGCTGCCGCGACGGATCTCGCCAGGATAGCGGCCGAGAAGAATACTCAACCGGTTCTCGGTCTGGGTGACCTGCCGCTCGAGATCCGGGATCAGCGCCTCCGTGCTCGCGACGTCGGTTTCGGCCTGCCCAAGATCGAGCGCGGACGTCAGTCCGGCTTCGAAGCGGTCGCGGACGATGCCGAGCGATTGCCGGCGAGCCGACGCCGTGCTCCGCGTGATCTCGAGCTCGAGATCGCGCTCGCGAAGCTCGAGGTACGTCGAGGCGACGTCGGCGACAAGCGTGAGGACGACGGTGTGTCGGGTTGCTTCGCTCGCCAAGAGCTCGGCACGCGCCGCTTCGCTCGCGCGCCGCAACCGGCCCCAGACGTCGAGCTCGAACGCGGCGTCGCCCGAGAGGGCGAAGAGGTCGGTTTCCTCCCGGCCGGCCGGAGGCGGGAACGTGCCCTCCTCCGAGGTGCGCTGCCGCAAAAACTCCCCCCGCCCGTCGATTCGCGGGAACTGATCGGATCGAGCGAGCCCCACGCGTGCGCGCGCTTGATCGACTCTCGAGACCGCGATCTGCAGGTCTTTGTTCGCTTCGAGCGCAGCTCCGACGAGGCCGCGAAGCTCCTCGTCCCGGAAGAGCTCCCACCACGAGAGGTTCGCGAGCGAAGCCGGCTCGGCTTGGGGCGCTGGGCTTCGCCAGGACTGTGGGAGCGGGAGCGCGGGGCGCAGATAGTTCGGGCCGAGCTCGCAGCCGGCGAGCAGAGTCAATCCCAGAGCCGCGACGGACCGCATCACGTGCCCCACCGCCTCTCCATCGGTTTCTGTTCTTCCGGCTCCGGCAGCTCGTCCGATCCCGACGCGGCGTGGTGATCGGCGGCGATCAGCGAGTAGAAGACCGGCACGATGAACAACGTGAACAAAGTACCGACCGTCATTCCGGTGACCAGGACCGTGCCGATGCTGTTGCGGGCCTCGGCTCCCGGACCGGTGACGAGCACCAACGGGAAGTGGCCGAAGACGGTCGCCACCGACGTCATCAGCACGGGCCGAAGCCGCGTGAGCGACGCCTCACGGAGAGCCGCCGCTTTGGCGAGACCCCGCTCCTGCAGCGTGTTCGCGAACTCGACGATCAGGATGCCGTTCTTCGCGATCAACCCGACCAGCGTAATGAGGCCGACCTGCGAATAGATGTTGATCGTCGTTAAATCCAAGAAGCTAAAGACGAGCGCCCCAGAGATCGCCAGCGGCACCGAGCCGAGCAGCACGATCAGCGGATCGCGGAAGCTCCTGAATTGTGCGGCGAGCACCAGGTAGATGAGCACGAGCGCAAAGCCGAGCGTGACCATCATCGCCGAGCCTTCGCGGCGGATCTGTCGCGACTCTCCAGCATAGTCAATCGTCACGCCGGAATTCCGCGCCGCGGCCGCGGCGGTTTCGAGCACGCGGAGTCCCTGATCCTTGGTGACGCCGGGAATGACGCCGCCGAACACCCGGACGGAATTCTTCTGCTGGAATCGGTCAAGCGTGCGCGGCGCCGTCCGTCCCTCGATCCGCGTGAACGTCGAGACCGGCACGAGCTCGCCCTGCGGCGTCTTGACCTTCAAGTCGAGCAGCGGGCCGAGCGTCGCGCGGCCGTCGTCGCCGATCTGCGGAATCACCTTGTAGCTCCGGTCGAAGAAATTGAACCGGTTCACGTAGTCGCCGCCGAGCAACGTGCCGAGCTCCTTGCCGACGCTCGCGAGATCGAGGCCGAGATCGGCCACCTGCTCGCGGTCGATCACGACGTTCGCTTGGGCGAGGTCGATCTTCAGATCGGTGTCGACATAGAGAAACATGCCGCTCTGAAAGCCTGCCGCGACCACCGACTCGACGGTCTCGAGCATCTGTTCGGGAGCTGCGTCGCTCTGCAGCACGAGCTCGACGTCGTACTGCCCGGCATTCGGCAGCGGCGGATCGAGGCGCGGGAACACGCGAAGCCCGGGCACCTGCGAGACCGCGCCGTAGACCTCGCCGTACATCTCCGCGGAAGAGCGCTCGCGGTCGTGCCATGGCTTCAAGTCCACCCCGCCGAAGCCGCCCCACTGGGCGCTCAAGCTCCAGACGTTTCTCGCCTCGGGAAACGACATGAGCGTGTGCACCAGCTTCAGCGATTCGCGATACGACGCGTCGACCGTGGAATCCGGGGAGGCCTGGTAGAACATGCTGATATGGCTCTGGTCCTCGACCGGCGCGAGCTCGCTTCTCGAGAACATGAAGAGCGGCCAGGCGAGTGCCATGACGAGAAGCGCCGCAGCGACGATCGGCCCGCGAATCTCGAGCGCCGCATCGAGCATCCGCGCGTACCGCCGGCGAACGAGGTCGAAGCCGCGGTTGACGAGCGCGGTGAGCCGACCTTCCTGACCGTAGCGATGGACGAAGCGCGCGCTCATCACCGGTGAGAGCGTGACGGCGACAAGACCGGACACGACGACCGCCGCGGCGAGCGTGATCGCGAACTCGAGGAAGAGCGTGCCCGTCAATCCGCCCTGGAAGCCGATCGGCGCATAGACCGTCGCGAGCGTGATCGTCATCGCGACGATCGGACCGAGGAGCTCGCGTGCGCCGACGAGCGCGGCTTCGGTCGGCGATCTTCCTTCGCGGACGTGGCGCTCGACGTTCTCCACGACGACGATCGCGTCATCGACGACGAGACCGACCGAAAGCACGATCGCGAGGATCGTCAATAGATTCAAGCTGAAGCCGAACGCGTACATCACGATGCCGGCGCCGATCAGCGAGACCGGCATGGCGACGAGCGGCACGAGCGCGGTCCGCACCGAGCCCATGAACAGGAAGACGACGATGCCGACGATCAGGATCGTCTCGGACAGCGTCTTCGCGATCTCCTTCAGCGCGGCCTCCATGAACATGGTGCCGTCGTACGCGAGGTCCATCTTGATGTCGGGCGGCAGCCCGGGGCGGATGCGTCGCTCCATCTCCGCCTTCAGCCGATGCGCGACGTCGATCTCGTTCGAGCCGACGAGCGGCCACACGGCTAGGTAGACCGCCTTCAGCTCGGTGAATCCGCCGATGACTTCCGCTTCCTCCGCTCCGAGCTCGACCCTCGCCACGTCGGACAGGCGCACCATCGCATCGCCGCGGTCCGCAATGATCAGGTCCTTGAAATCGCCGACCGAGCGCAGATCGGTGTTCGCGAGCAGGTTCACCTGCACGAGGTTGCCCTTGGTCTGGCCGACGGCCGCGAGATAGTTATTGCGCTCGAGCGCCGCGTGCACGTCGCCGGGCGAGAGGTTCAACGCGGCAAGGCGATCAGGGTCGATCCACACGCGCATCGCGAGCTGGCGTCCGCCTTCGAAGCTGACGCGCTGCACACCGGGCAACGTCGCGAACTGCGGCTGCAGCGTGCGGACGAGCCAATCGGTGATCGCCGGCATGCTCCGCTCGGTCGAGCTGAAGCTGATGTAGAAAGTCGCGTACGGCCGGTCGGCACGCTGTATCTCGACGACGGGCGGCTGAGCTTCCGCCGGCAGCTCGGACCGGACCTGTTGCAGCCGGGCCGTCACCTCGGCGAGCGCCGCGGTGCTGTCGTGGTTCAACTGCAGACGAACCGTCACCGTGCTGACCCCGGCGCGACTTGTCGATTCGATGGTGTCGACGCCGCTGATCGCCGAGACGACGCGCTCGATTGGTGTCGTCAAGAAGCCGCGAACGGTGTCCGCGCTCGCGCCCGTGTATACGGTGGTGATGATCACGGACGAGCTCTCGATGTCCGGGTACTGCTGCACAGGTAGCGTGGACAGCGCGCGCCAACCGACGAGCACGATCACGAGGTTGACAACGACGGCCAGGACGGGGTGCTTGATGAAAACGTCGGTGAACGAGCGCATTGCGAGCTTCCCTAGTTTTGCTCCTTGCCGTCTTTGGCGATCGTGACGAGCACCGCCTCGCGGAGCTTGAACGAACCCGAAGCTGCGACGCGCTCGCCTGCGGCGAGCCCCGAACGGATGACGATTTCGTCGCCGAGCATGGCGCCGCTCTCGACCTGCCGCAGGCGCGCGCGCGGCTTGCCGGCCGGATCGGGCGCGATGACGAAGACGTGATCGCCCGCCGGCCCTTTGCGAAGCGCGCTCACTGGTACGGCGACGGCCGGTTCCGTGGCGCCGACCGAAACCCGCACGCGGACCGAGGCCCCGGGTGCCGCGGCGGATGCGGCGTCGAGCTTCGCGCGCACCCAGGCGTTGCGGGTCGACGGATCGACGCGCGCATCGACCGCGACGATCTCCGCGGGAGCCGGCGTATCGCCGGCCGCGAAAACCTCGACGCGGTCTCCGACGCGCAGGCTCGCCGCGACCCGCTGCGCGACGGTGAAGTCGACGTGCACCGTATCATCGACGCCTTGCAGCGTGGTGAGCTGCGTGCCTTCGTCCAGATACTGTCCCGGATGAACGTCGGCCATGCCGACGCGCGCGCGAAACGGCGCGCGAATCGTCTTCTTCGCGATGAGCGCCTCGGTGCGCGCGACTTGCGCGAGCGCGACGTCGCGCTCCGCACGCGCCTGGTCGACCTCCATCTCGGAGGCCGCGTGGTTCTGGCCGGCGCGTTCGACGCGATCGAGCATCGTCTTGGTGACGTGCGCCTGCGCTCGTTGCGCCTTGAGCTCCGCCTCTTCGACCGAGACGTCGAGCCGCACGAGCACGGTGCCGGCGTCGACGACCTGTCCCGGCACGAGCCGCACCTCGCGAACCGTGCCGGCGAGCTCGTTCTTGAGCGTCACCGAGTGGAGGGCGAGCACCGTTCCGATCGATGTCGTGGTCTCGCGGTGCTCGATCTTCCTCGCCACGGCCACGACGACCGATTCCGCGGGCTCCGGCTGATTTGCAAAGGCGGCGATTGCTTCGCGGACGGAAAGATACTTCCACAGGGCGAGGCCCATCGCCCCGGCGAGAACCGTGGCCAACAAGAGAACGGATCGGATCCAACGGCGACGAATCATCGGCGGCCCCCCGCGCGCTGCGCCGCGACTGTTCCCTTGGTTGACGGGCGCGCCGGCATTGAGTGCGCGAGTATGTCCTCGAACGCATGGCGGACCCGATCGAGCAGTCGCTGGTCGACTGGCACGAGACCGAGCACCCAGTCGAGCCAGAGTCCGTCGGTCGCTGCGACCACTGCTTCGCCGACCCCCGACGGCAAGCCGTCGTCCGCGATCCGGCTGTGGAGATCGTGATAGACCGCCCGCATCGGCTCGATGAGCGCCGGGTTTTGCGCCAACGCGGCGAATACCGAAGCCGAGCTTCGCCGCAGCTGCTCCGTCCAGACTTGCGCATCCGTCAGGCAATAGCCGATGAGCGCGCGCGTCATGCGGCCCGGCCCTTCCGGAGTGCGCGCGTAGGCGTCCAGGTACTGCGTTCGCCAATTCTCGGCGCAGCGAGTGACGAGCGCCTCGACGAGGTGGTCCTTGCTCGGAAAGTGATGCAGCAAACCGCCTTTACTCATGCCTGCTTCGGCGGCGACCGCATCGAGCGTCAGGTTGGCGATTCCTCGTCGCACCACCACCACTTCGGCCGCGTCGAGCATCTTGTCCCGGTTCATGCTGTGACTCCTTCCCGACAGCTCACGACCGTCCAGGCGGTCTGGCTGAACTGTACCGTCCGGACGGCCGGATTCAAGTAGGCGACAATACGGAAGCCAGCAGCTCTCCCAGTTTTTTCACCCGGCCCGTGGCGCGGCTCGACTCGTACTCGACACCGAGCCGCCATCTCGGAAGTCTACCGCGCTTTCCTCGAGGGACGCTCCGAAGCACGAACCGTTCGGAGGCTCAGGGCAACCGGACAAAGGGTTCCACGGCGGGCCGTAAAGAAACCTCGCCCAATTTATTGGGTCGATGCCAATCACGGGCTTTCCTGACCATCGTCGGTAATCCCCCCTACAGCGGCACATAGGTGTTCCGTCGGCGCGTAGTGGATCCGAGTCGTGGTCGAGACCGCCCAGGGCAACGCGGAAGTGATACGTCGGCGAGACGCAAGGAGGTAAACATGAGTAGAGAGCGAGTGAACGACCAGGGATTCGACATCGAGCGTCTGGACCTGGCTGAACGTCCACGGCCCGAAGGTGAAAAGCGTCGCCAAGGCGCTGCAGGGCCGCCGCTACATCCAGAGTCACACCGCTGATGCTGCGTATCCCACACCCCTGCCGCATTCAACTTGCACACTCTCACCAGGGGAGCGCGCTCCGCCGTTGCTCGAATGATCCTCGTCACGATGCCGGCATCTCGCTCGGCGCGAGCGACGGGCGTCTCGTGCCGAGCGCCGGCGGCCGGCCCCGGTCGATCTGCTGATGCCGCGTCGCCTGCGCCTCGTCGAGTCGGCGACGAGCTACGTCTTGCGGTCGCGATCCGCCAACGTGTAGGCAAGCGAAGGAGAGTCACGCCATGCGCCTCGGTATTTTGTCGGTCGGCGGCGGATCATCACTCGACGGCATCGTCAGCACCGCTCGCGCGGCCGAAGCGGCCGGCTTCGACGCCATTCACGTCGTCGAAGGCTACCGCAGCGCGTTCGTCCCGCTCACCGCGATCGCGCTCGCGACTACCCGCGTCCGCCTCGGCACCTACATCGCGAACGCCTACGGCCGGAGCCCGCTTTTGACCGCGATGAGCGCGATGGATCTCGACGAGCTCTCCGGCGGTCGGCTCGTCCTCGGCGTCGGCAGCGGCAACCGCCACATCAACGAGGACTACCAGGGGATCGCCTACGCCCGGCCGCTCGCGAAGATGCGCGAGTATGTCGAGAACCTACGCGCCGCGCTCGCCGCACCGCTCGGCGGCAAGGTCGAGTACGCGGGCGAGATCCACCGTATGCGCTGGACGCGGTCGGTGCCGGCCGTGCGCCCGAAGATTCCCGTGCACCTCGCGGCGATCTTTCCGAAGATGGTCGAGGTCGCGGGCAGCGTCGCCGACGGGGTGGCGCTCGGCGTGCTGCTCTCGCCGGAGTACGTGCGCGACGTCATCCGGCCGCGGGCAATCGCGGCAGCGGAGAGAGCCGGGCGCGACGGCACCAAGCTCGAGTTTCCGATGGGGGCGCTCGTCGCCGTCGACTCGGATCGGAACCGCGCACGCGACGCGGTGCGCCGGGCGATCGCGAGCCTCTTCCACCCGCTGCCGCACCCCTACTACGAGTTCCTGCTCCGCGAGCAGGGCTACGGGGCGGTCGTCAATCTGGCGATCCGCGCCGTTCCCGAGGGACGGACCGAGGAAGTCGTCGTCGCGATGGGAGACGACCTCGTCGATCGCCTGGCGCTCGTGGGAACCGCCCGCGAGTGCGCGGAGCGCCTTCGCGACTATCGTGGGATCGCCGACGAGGCGATCTTGCTGAACGTCGGTGGGAATGCTTCGGGGGTTTTCGAGATCAAGCGGGAGCTCCACATGGCGGACTCACGGCGGTTCGCAGCGGCAACCTGATGGAATTAGGTATTTGGAACGCTGCCGAGCACGGCCGACAGTCATCGGCACGGGCGGCTTCGCGAAAAGCTTGACGTTCTGTACCTGCCTGCTGCGGGACCGGGCGCCGTCATGCCGGCGACAACTGGAATCGAGGACGTGAGATATTTGCGGCGCGCGCGCATCGCTCCGCCAAGACCGCGTGGACCTACAACTCGATCACGATCTTCCCCGCGACCCGTCGCCCGGCCATCGCGCGCAGCGCCTCGACGCCGTCCGCGAGCGGAAACCGCGCGCCGATGTGCGGACGGAACACACCGGTAGCGGCAAAGCGCTCGATCTCGCGTTGCGCGCGGGCGCCGCGTGCCGGGTCTCGCCGCCCCGACTCCCCTGCGCGGACGCCGACCACGGAGAACCCTTTGAGCAGCGGCAGGTTGGCCCGCAAATCGGGGATCCTGCCGCTGGCGAACCCGACCACGAGCAGGCGACCACCCCACGCGATGCAATGGGTCGATTCGTCGAATACGTCCCCGCCCACCGGATCGAAGATGACGTCGGCACCAAGGCCGTCGGTCAGCTGCAGGACGCGTTCCCGAAATGCGGGAACGGAGTCGATCACCTCGTCCGCGCCGCAGCGGGCTGCGACGGCCAGCTTCTGCGCTGAAGTACCGGCGGCAATGACACGCGCGCCGAGCGCGCGGCCCAGCTGCACGGCGGCCAGCCCCATGCCGCCGCTTGCGCCGTGCACGAGGAGCGTCTCGCCAGCTTGCAGTCCGCCTCGCTGTACCAGTGCAACGTACGCAGTGAGCGCGCCGATCTGATATCCAGCCGCTTCCGCAAATTCAAAGCCGGCCGGGATGGGATGCAAGTCGGATACGGACACGACACACGCTTCGGCGCAGGCGCCGGACCTGCCACGAAAGCAGACGCTGTCACCCACCCTGACGTCATCCACCTGCGCGCCGATACTGACCACCTCCCCGGCCCCCTCCAACCCGACCACGTAGGGCAGCTCGGGCCGGAACTGATAGCCGCCGCGCGTCATGAGCAGATCGGGAAAGTTGAGAGCAGCGGCATGGACGCGGACCCTGACGCTCATCGCGGTCAGTGGAGGGAGCTCGACTGCACGTACGCTCACTCCGCCGAGATCATCGGCGAGACGGTCGCACACGAGGGCACGGACGGCTGGGATCATGTGAGAAAGTTACCCTGAGGGTTTCACCGGCACGGTGCCTCGCACGCGTCCCGACTGAACATGTTGCGATGACACCGACTGTCGGGTCATCGATAGTAGCCGCGGTCGCGAGGCGGTGGAGCGCGACGGATCCGCAGCAGCTCTTGCGGAGCGAGGTCGACTGCGCGGTCAACCGCTGCCGGACCGAGCACCCGTCGCCTGCAACCGCGGCTCCTGTGAGACGCGCAGCGAAGCGCCGAAGCACCGATCCGCATCGTCAGCGAAACGCCGGCATGAGCTCCTTCGCGAATAGCTCAAGCGCGCGCGTCCCTTTCGCCGGATCCATCCCCGGAAGCTGCGTCGCCATCACGAAGTGCGTCGCCTGGAACTCCTTCCGGAAGCGCTCGATCTTCCGCGCCACCTGATCGGGCGTGCCGATCATCACCGCGCGGCCGAACGAGGAGTCGCGGATGTCGCTCGGCTTCTCGATCCGCCACATACGGTCGTCGCCCGGCGCGTCGTTCGCTTCGGCGAGGATCCGGCCGTAGTACTCCATCATCGAGAAGATGTGGTCCTGCGTGTCGCCCCACGCCTGATCTTCGCTCTCCCCGACGTAAACCATGCGCAGCTGCGCGATCTGGAAATCCTTCGGATCGCGGCCACACGCGCGCAGCTCCTCGACGTACGCCGGAGCCGGATCGGGGCCGAGGGTCGCCATCAGGTGGCAGCCGAGACGCGCGGCACGCCGGACGGCTTTCTCGGCGCGGGCGCCGATCCACACGGGAGGATGCGGCGTCTGCGCCGGCCGCGGTGAGATCGTCACGTCCTTCACGCGGTGAAACTTGCCTTCGAACGTCACCCGTTCCTCGTTCCAGAGACGGAGCAGCAGCTCGAGCCCCTCGTGGAAGCGCGCCGAGCGCTCTTTGCGCGGCAGGCAGAGCGATTCGAACTCGTTGGCGGCGTAGCCCTGGCCGAGGCCGAGGTCGAGCCGGCCGTTCGAGATGATGTCGATGGTCGCCGCGTCTTCCGCGACGCGCACCGGAGGATACAGCGGCAAGAGCAGGATGAACGTGCCGATGCGGATCCGCCGCGTGAGCGCGGCAATCGCAGATGCGATCGGCAGCGGCGACGGGCTGTAGCCGTCCTCCGTGAAGTGGTGCTCCGTCAGGAAGACCTCGTCGTAGCCGAGGCCCTCGGCGCGCTCGATCTGGCGGAGGATCGCCTCGTAGAGCTCGGGGAACGGCCGGCGCCACGGGGCCGGATTGCGGAAATCTTCCACGAAGCCGAATTTCATCTGACACGTCCTTCCCGCCACCGCGCGACCATTGCTCCAGCCTAGCGGCGGCCGGCGAGCTTTACTATCCGTCGATCACTACGTCGGCGCGCTCGATCGTGACCGCATGTAACACGCCGTCGAAGCGCTCGAGCCGTGCGCCGTCGAAGCGCTCGGCCGCCGGCGAGGCGCCGCTTTTCCGGGATCGAGCTCGATCGACCGCAAGCGCATCGCCGCCCGCAGCGCGGTTAGACTTCGTCGTATCGATGGTCCGTCGGTTACCATCGTCGTCACGCACGGTCTGCGGGTCAAGCGCCGGGCATCGCGCCCGATACCACGCTTTGCCGCGGACGAGGAGCCGAAACGCGCACCATGGTGCTCGCATCTCGGGTGCGCCGGTGTTAGCGTCCCGCCCGAGGTCATCGCCTGCTTCGAGCGGATGCGGGCGAAGACGCCGAATGCGCTTCGATGAAGCGCGCGGTGCCGTCGAGGAGGATCGATGGACTACACGAACAAGGTGGCCGTCATCACTGGCGGCGCGAGCGGAATCGGGCTCGCGACTGCGAAGCGGCTGGCTGCGCGCGGCGCGCATTTGGTGCTCGTCGACATGCAGGCATCGGCGCTTGGACCGGCGGCGAAGGCCGTCGATGCGATGGGACCCGGGCCCGTCGAAACGCGCGTCTGTGACGTCTCGGATCATGCCGCGATGCAGGCGCTCGCGGACGAACTCGTGAAGACGCTCGGCGGCGTCCACATCGTGTTCAACAACGCGGGCGTCGCCGTCGGCGGACCGATCAGCGAGATGAGCCACGACGATTGGCGCTGGATCATCGACGTGGACCTCTGGGGACCAATCCACGGCGTCGAGGCGTTCTTGCCGCGCATGCGCGCAGCCAAGGCCGGCGGCCACATTCTCTTCACGTCGTCGTTCGCGGGCCTCGTCCCGAACGTCGGGCTCGGCCCGTACTGCGTCGCGAAATACGGCGTCGTCGCGCTCGCGGAGGTGCTGCAACGCGAACTGCGTGACGACGGCATCGGCGTATCGGTGCTCTGCCCGATGCGGGTCGGCACCAACATCGGTGCGTCCGAGCGCAACCGCGCCGCGCGCTACGGCGGGGTGGAGTCGTCACCGAAGGTGCTGGATCAAGACGACTCCAACCCCGATCTCGCCGGACGCGTGCTCGACGTGGACGACGTCGCAGCGATGGTCGTGCGCGCCATCGACAAGAAGCAGCTCTACATCTTGCCCCACGAAGAGAGCCGCGCGTCGATCCGGCGGCGATTCGAGCGAATCGATCGGGCATTTGAGAGCTAGCGCCCGCCGTGCGCCTGCTCGCGCAGGGAGGAGCGCGGACCGCTTAGCACGTTTGCGGATTCTCGCCGCTAGGTAGCGCTGCGAGATTGCAGTCGCTTCACGTCGAGCATCAGCGAGGCGACGGCAGTCGCGATTCGCCCTGCGTACCCGCTCGTTCTTTGAACGCCTACTTGTGTTTGTAACGCGGCTCCGTCCACCGCTCCTTCGCTTGCGCAGGGCTCAAGTACTGTGGACGATCTCGGCCTCCCTCGGCTCGAGCAGCGCTTGACCGCTGTCCGATCCGATCCTTCTTCTCGAAAACCACGGCCTTCATGAGCTCGCCTGAAGCAAAGGTCACTTCACGATCGACGAGACCACCAAGTCGGCGACCGCTCCCATACGCTCGACATGATAGCTGTCCTCCATGAGGCCCGCGGACAGGAAAGCGAGGCT
>JBEVNX010000087.1:0-9990 GCA_040507895.1 Binatia bacterium
GGGCGATTGCGACGTCGTGCTCTCCGGCAGCAAGGTTTCGCGTCGGCACGCACGCATCGCCGTCGCGGACGGCGGGTTTCTGATCGAGGACCTGAAGAGCACGAACGGCACGCTCGTCAACGGCGAGTCTCTCTCCGGCACGCGCGCTCTCGGCGAGAGAGATGAGGTGCGGATCGCCGATTTTATCTTGCGGGTGGAACGAGGGGAGGCGAATCGAGCGGCGCCGGCGAAGGCACCTGGCGACCGGGCAGAGCCTGCCGCGGCGAAGGCTGCGCCCGCCGCGGCGAAGGCTGCGCCCGCCAAGCCGGCGAAGAAGGAGAAGGAAGAAAGCGAGGAAGCCAAGAAGGCCAAGATGTTCTGGGCCTCGATGGAGAGCTTCTTCGAGCCGATCTGGGGCTATATCCAAGACCCCGGCGTGTCGGAGATCATGATCAACGGGGCTCAAGAGATCTTCTTCGAGCAGAAGGGCAGGCTCGTGCGCTCGGAAATCTTCTTCAGCGAGGAGGGCCTGCGCGCGGCGATCATGAACGTCGCGCAGTTCATGGGCCGGCGGATCAACGAGGAAAACCCCTACCTCGACGCGCGCCTTCCCGATGGCTCGCGCGTCGCGATCGTGTTGCCGCCCTGCTCGCGCAAGGGTCCGGCGATGGCCATCCGCAAGTTTGCCAAGGAGCGGATGAACCTCCAGGATTTGGTGCGCTTCGGCGCTCTCAGCGACGAGGTCGTGCAGTTTCTCGACATCTGCGTGAAGCTCCGCAAGAACGCGATCGTTTCCGGGGGCACCAGCTCGGGCAAGACGACGTTGCTGAACATCATCTCGGCGTTGATCCCTGACGATCAGCGGATCCTCGTCATCGAAGACTCGGCCGAGCTGCAGCTCCAGCAGGAGCACGTGCTGCCGCTCGAGTCGAAGCCGCCCGACAAGCACGGCAAGGGAGAGGTTACGCTGCGCGAGCTGGTGCGCGCCTCTCTGCGGTTGCGCCCCGACCGGATCGTCGTCGGCGAGGTGCGCGGCGGCGAGGCTCTCGACCTCCTGCAGGCGATGAATACGGGTCACTCCGGCTCGCTGGCGACGATTCACGCGTCCTCACCCGCGCAGACGCTCGCGCGGCTCGAGACTCTGACGCTCTTCTCCGGGCTCGACTTGCCGATCGTCGCCATTCGCGAGCAAGTTGCGTCGGCCGTCGACATGATCATTCAGGCGGCGCGGCTGCAAGACGGCTCGCGGAAGGTCACCCACGTCAGCCAGGTTCTGCCGCTGTCACCGGATGGGCGCTACCGGGTGCAGGACATCTACCGCTTCACGCGCACCGGCACGGAGGACGGTAAGATCAAGGGCGAGCACCGCGCGGTCGGCAACCTGCCGACGTTTCTCGACGAGATCGAGCTGGCCGGCTTCGAGCTCCCGCCGTCGTTGAAGGAGATCGCCGCCCGTCCGGAAGCTCGGGCGGCCATGGAGCACAAGGACTCGGCGCATTGACCGGTCCGGGAGGGCACGTTGGCTGACGAGAAGAAGCCGGAGTTCGATCCCGACAAGACGGTCTTCGATGTCCGCCGGCCGAAGCCGGTCGAAGCGGACGCGGATCGGACCGTGGTCGCGCCGGTCCGCCAGGCCGAGCCCCCGCCGAAGCCGCCCGCCGAGGACGAAGAGCGGACCGTGATGATGCCTCGCTCCCATGGAGCGCCCGCCCCGGCCGCTCCGCAGGATGCCGATCGAACGGTGGTCACGCCGAGGGGCGGCGCCGGCGCCGAGGCGGAGCGCACCATGGTGCGGCAGGCCGCCCCGGGGGCCGCAAAGCAGGCCGCCGGCCAGGCGGATTTTCAGCTCGCCTGCCTCTCGGGCTCAGGCCGCGGGCGGCGCTTCCCGCTCGGCTCGGGCGAGGTTCTGGTCGGCTCGAGCCCGAGCTGTCAGGTGCAACTTCCGGGGCTCGAGTCGGTCCATGCGAAACTGCTGCGCCAGCCCGACGGCTACGATCTGCAGAACCTGGGCGCGGCCGGATCGGTGGTGATGAGCGGCGGGCGCAAGCCGTCGCGTGCCAAGCTGAAGAGCGGCGACCTCGTCAAGATGGGCGACGTCGTCCTGCGCTTCGAACAGGTCGGCGAGGTGTTCGGTGCCGACTACGACGAGAAGGAGTTCGCCGCGGGCCTCGCGACGATCTTTGCGCCCGAGAATCGCCTCTACCTCGGCCTCGGCGCTCTGGCTGCGGTGCTCGCGCTCGTTCTCCTCTGGCCGTCCGGAAAAACGACGACCGTCGTCGTCAAGAAGGCGGATACGTCGGCGGCCGACAAGCAACGCAAGCAGGAGGTGACCGCGTTGCTTCAGGCGGGGGAGGTCCTCTTCAACGCGGGCAAGCTCATGACCCCCGCGGATCAGCCTGATGCGGATAGCGCGTTCGCCAAGTTCAACGAAGCGTTGGCGCTCGATCCCGGGAACCAGCAGGCGCTGCAGTGGCTGAAGCGGATCGACGAAGAGCGCGACAAGCAGCGCCGCGCCCGCGAAGAAGCGGAGAAGCAGCGGCTCGCCGAGGAGCAAGCGCGACAGGACCGCCAGCGCCAGGAGCTCGACCGAAAGGTGGCGGCGGTCGTCGAGCAGGGAGATGCCTACTACGAGAAGGGTCAAATCACCGAGCCAGTCGGCACCAATGCACTGGCGAAGTACCAGCAGGCGTTGAAGATAGATCCACAGAGCTCGCTCGCGCAGGAGCGCGTGCAGAAGGCCATCAACTTCTACATCGTTCGCGGCGACGAGCTGCGCGACAAGAACGACCTCTGGGCCGCGCTCGAGAACTATCGCAAAGCGTCGCGCGCAACCGGTGGCAGGGAAGAAGACGTCGAGCGGCGGATTCACGAGGTCGAGGGACAGCTGCGCAGCGGCATGGCCGGCACGAGCGTGAAGCTGGTGATCTACCGCGACGAGAAGGGTCAGCTCTTCGTGCTCGACGACATCGACAAGGTTCCGGCGCGCTATCGCGACCGTGTCGTGGAGGTCCAGCCGGCTGCGCCCTCCAAGGGAGGGCTGGGGCGTTGACCGGCCGATCGTACGACAGGCTGCGGGCGTCCGCGGCCTTGGGACAATCGAGGCGTCGATGATCATCACGATCCGGCAAGAAGGTGGAGCGCCGCGGATGGTCGACTTGGCCGGCGCCGAGGCGCTCATCGGCAAGCATGCGGATTGCCAAGTGGTGCTCGCCGATCCCAAGGTCTCGCGCCGGCATGCGCGGGTCGCGGAGCGGGGCGGGCGGTTCTTCGTCGAAGATCTCGGCAGCACGAACGGCACCCGCGTCGCCGGCCGCGCGGTGCAAGGCGAGATGCCGCTCGAGGAAGGCGCGGAGCTCGAGATCGGCCCCTTCTGGGTGTCGGTCGCGCGAAGCGCGCCCACGAAGCCGGCTGCGGACGACCCGACGACCATCACCAAGTCCCCTGCATCGGCTGCCGCGGCGACGCCGGCGGCTCCGACCCGGATCGCGGCGCCGGTTGCGCCGGTTCCTCCACTCTCGGGACTCGGCCCTCTCGATCCGCTGCTCTCCGACGACTCGATCAACGAGATCATGGTGAACGGACCCGACGAAGTGTTCGTCGAGCGCCGCGGCCAGCTCGAGTTGGTCGACGCGCGCTTCGACTCGAAGGAGGCGCTGGGAGAGCTGATCGTGCGCATCGCGACCGACGTCGGACGGTCCGTGGACGAGCGGCGGCCGCTCCTCGATGCGCGGCTGCGCGACGGATCGCGGGTGAATGCGGTGCTGCAACCGCTGGCGGTGCGGGGGCCCTATCTGACGGTGCGAAGATTCCCGAGCCGGCGCCTGTCCGGTGAGGAGCTCGTGGCGAACGGATCGCTCAGCGCCTCGATGCTCGCGTTCCTGCGGGCGGCGGTTACCGCGCGGCTGTCGATGCTGGTCTCGGGCGGCACCGGCTCGGGCAAGACGACGCTGCTCGCGGCGCTCTGCGGCTTCATCGGGCCGCACGAGCGGGTGGTGACCATCGAGGACGCCGCGGAGCTGCGGCTGCCTCTGCGTCACGTTCTGCCGCTCGAGAGCCGCCCGGCCGATGCTTCGGGCGAGGGCGAGGTGACGATTCGCGATCTCGTCCGTAACGCTCTGCGCATGCGCCCGGACCGCATCGTGGTCGGCGAGGTCCGCGGCGCGGAGGCGCTCGACATGCTGCAGGCCATGAACACGGGGCACGAAGGAAGCTTGTCGACGATTCACGCCAATTCCCCGCGCGAGGCCTTGCAGCGGCTCGAGACGCTGGTGCTGTTCGCCGGCACGGAGCTGCCGCAGCGGGCGATCCGCGAGCAGATCGCGGGCGCGATCCCGCTGCTCGTGCACGTCGAGCGATTGGCCGGGGGGAAGCGGCGGGTGACGTCGGTCGAGGAGCTGACCGGCCTCGAGTCCGGCCAGTTCACGATGGGCGAGATCTTCCGCTTCGATACCGAAGCGAAGGACGGGACGTTCACCGCGACCGGGTACGTTCCGCGCGCTCGCGACCGCATCGGGGAGCGCGGTGTCGGCGTCGACAACGGCTGGTTCCAGATTTCCGACCGGAAGTAGAGTTCCCGCCGCCCCTATCTCGTGCGCCTGCTCGATCGGCGCGCGACGTGACCAAACCTTCGAGGTCGCCAGCGATGATTGCTCGGGGCATGGGGCGCGAGACCCGATTCGGGGCGTGCCTGCTCCAGGGCGCCCTACTTCTGAATTCCGCGCTCGCGCTTTTCTACGTCGTCCTGTGGATCGGTCTCGCGCGCCAGGGCGCGTTCTGGAAGGCGGATTTCACCGCCTACTATACGGCGGGCTCCATCGTGCGCGACGGGCAAAGCGCCCGGCTATACGACCTCGGTGTTCAGCAGCGATATCAGCAGCAGATCCTCGCCGGGCGGACTTTTGCGGACGGCGTCCTGCTTTTCGTGAACCCGCCGCACGCCGCGATCCTGTTCACTCCGCTGGCTGCGTTGCCGCTGTCGACCGCGTTCTTTGTCTGGACTGGCGCGCAGGCTCTTTTGCTCGCTTGGCTCGTGCGGAGGCTCCTTCGTCTGGGCGCGGAGTGGACGTCGAGGGAGCGCTGGCTGTTGGTCGCCACCGTTCTCGCGTTCCCGCCGCTGCTGTTTACGTTCCAGCTCGGAGCGCTCTCCTTGTTCGTGCTCGTATGCGTCTTCGAGACCTACGTCTCCTTGAAGCGTGCGGACGAGGTGAGCGCCGGGCTCTGGCTCGCGCTCGCCACTCTCAAGCCGCAAGCGATGCTGCTGCCCATCCTGATCTTACCGGCGGCGCGGCGCTGGATCGCCGCCGCGAGCTTCGCCTTGGCCTTTGCCGCGGCGGTGATTGTCTCGAGCGCGCTTCTCGGGTGGCGAGTTTGGCTGGACTTCCGGCGGCTGATCGGCGTGGTCAGCCAGCTGTTCGACGCCTACGGCATCGTGCCCGCGGAAATGTACAACCTGAAGGGGACGCTGACGCTGTTGCTCGGAAACGAGCAGCGAAGCCTGATCAACGGGCTCAGCGCAGGGGCGCTGATGGTCGCCGCCGGGGCCGTCCTCGTCGTATGGCTTCGAGCCGCACGGCCCGACGATTCACGGTTCGAGTTGCGCGTGAGCCTGACGGTCCTGTTGGGAACGCTGTTCAGCCTTCACCTGTATCCACACGACGCCCTCCTGCTCGTGGCGCCAGCGGTGCTGTGCTATTCATACCTCCGCGAGCGAAGCCCATCGTGGAGAGCCTACGTAGCGTGGCTCGCGACGTGTCCGCTTTGGTTCGCGCTCTCGGAGAGCTTCGTCGGCGAGGCACTCCGAATCAGGATTCCGGTGATCGCGATGGTGGCGATGACGGTGTGGACGGCGAGGACTCTCTACCGAAGGTATCCGTCGACGAGTCCTTGACGTCGGAGGCACATTGGTAGCGCGGCGGAAAAAACTTCGACTGATAGTCGCTGCCGTCCGCGAAGTACGTCAACTGACTGTCGCGAAAGTTGTCGAGGCACCGCTGCAGCGCTCGGCGGCGTTCCGGCTCGCGCGTCACGAGGTCGTCCCGCTCGGCCGGGTCCCGACTCAGATCGAACAATCGAGCCTCGTTGCCTCTACCGTTTTCGACGTACTTCCATGGCCAGACGAGCACCATGTCTTCGTGGGCGAAGATCTGAGCGCTACTGAATACGGTCGCGGGCGCTAGCCGACTCGGCGATCCCTCCGGCTGCACGACGGCTCGCCCTTGATAGTTGCCGTGCGCGGGCAGGCCCAGAAGCGACAGAATCGTCGGCGAAATGTCGATGAGCTGTACAGCGCCTTCGCCCGCGGCCTCGTATCCACTCGCGCCGCTAATCACCAACGGCACCTTGATGGATTCCTCGAAGAGGTAACCCAAGTGTGCGACGTAACCGTGCTCGGTAAACGCCTCTCCGTGATCGCCCGTGATGAACAGCACCGTGTCCTTGAGCGCGTCGAGCTCTTTGAGGCGCGCGACGAGCTCGCCGAGCAGGCCATCGATGAAATGAAGCGTGTTGAAGTACCGGTTCCGCATGACCGGGGCGAGCGTGCGGTCGTAGTAGAGAAACGACGGATCGCTCGAGAGCTCGACCGGAGCAAAGATCGGAGTGCGATTCTCCGGTTGCTCGTAAGGAAAGTGCGAGCTGCCGAAATAGAGGAATGCGAAAAACGGCTGGCCGGTAGAGTTCGTAGAGATCCAGTCGTCGAGCACGCGGAGCTTCAACTGGTCGGCGACCGCGAAGGAGAAATCCCCGAACGCGCGCGTCGGGTGGAGACGGGGGTTCAGCTTGGGAGGAAACCTCGAGAGATCCTCGCGGAGAGGGTCGAAGTGGAGATCGAGGTGCCCGCTCGAGAGCAGCGAGCGGTCCATGCTCCATTCGTCGCTGATGAGGGCGGTTCGATAGCCGATTTTCGACAGCAAGTCGTAGATGAAGAGATGTGGAAAGGTCCAACGACTACGGAGTTCCCTTTGCGGCGATCGGTGCGAATACAGGGAGCTGAACATGGACACCATCGATTCGCTCGTCTCGGGGGCTTGCGAATACGCCGTGAACAGCAACCCGTCCGACGCCAGACGATTGAGCTCCGGCATGATGCGCGGGTCCCCGCCGTGTGCCGCCACGACGTCATCGCGCATGGCTTCGACGAAGATCACGATGATGTTGCGCTTCTTGATACGAACTCCGCTTGCGCGTCGCAAATACTCATCGATCGAATAGGAAGGCTCGAGCCGGAGCTGCGCCGCGCGACGGGGCTGTTCCTCTGGACGATGATAAAAGAAGCGACTCCACAGGAGGCTCAACTGGGGGGCGATGCCGTCGGAGGCATTTGTGAGGACGATCGGATAGAGCTGGGGGGGCGCGATCGATGGCAAAATCAGTCTGATTCCGACGACGAGTGCGAGCAAAGTGGCAGCGAGCCCCGCCCGATGCCATAGCTCCCCTTCGTTGTCAGCGCCTCCGGAAACGGAAAAAAGAGCAAGCGTGCTCAGCAAGACGACGATGGTTCCAACGAGCAGATAAAGCCATTCCCGCGCGGTGACGACCGTCTTGAGAAACGTTAGGTCGACGGAGAAGCGGAGAAGATAAAGGTCTTGCGGCTGAAGAAACCGTCCGGTTTCGGAGAAGAATAGCCAGCTGACGACGACACACGCTTGATATGCCGCGACCGCCACGAAGACCGCTGCGATAGCGATCTTCGCAGTCACGCGGGCGGCCGTGGGCCTCGCATCGCGGGAGAGTCGGAGCAGCAGGAGGGAAACGACCCGGACGACGCAAGCTTCCAAGAAAAGGAGAAAGAGTAGCTGCGCGAACAGGACGCCGTAGGTGCGAAACTGTGGGATCGGATCGCCGGGCGCGAGATAGCGGACCAGCGTGTAGGCGCGATCCCGCGAATGGGCATCGCCGGCCACGGGTCGACGGCGCGCGAGAAAGTCTTGGTAGGTGTCGACGAACAGGAAGAATGGACCGATGCCGATCAGTACCCAGAGCATCACCGAAGCGCTTGGCAGAACGCTGCGGAGACGGTTTAGACGAGAGGGGCGGGCCAAACCCCTCCGCGCACCGGGCCCATTCATTCGGCGAACGCCGAGCCCCGAGAAGAGTGCGCTTCTCGCGCAGAGGCCGAAGCTCCATCGCTCATGGCCCGGGTAGCGTATCTCAGGCATTGGAATCGCGGCAATCGACTCGACAATGGAGTCGGCCTCGGGGCGCGGTGCCGTAAGAGCTTGCGCCCGTCTCGCTCGGCGGGCCCTAGGTGATGTTCGCGCGGCGCGACGTTTCGTTGGGTGCTCTCTGCGGGGCCTTCGCCAAGCTCACGCGGCAGCCGATGCTCGCATTCTTCGCGTTCCTATACGCACCGCTCGTGGCCGTTCTCGGTATTCAGTATTTGTCCGGCCTCAGTGGACCGCTGTCGCCCGAGGGCGACCGGGTGGTCATCGGCGACTTCCTCGCGTTCCAGACCGGCGCGGTGATCCTCGCCGACGGCCGCGGCTCGCATCTGTACGACCTCCGGTTCCAGCGGGAGATGCAAAGCCGCCTCGTCGGCAAGGTGTCTCCCGAGTGGCAGCCGTACGTGAACCCGCCGCTGCTGGCGATCGCACTCCGGCCGCTAGCGGGCATGGGAACGATCGACGCGTTTCGCTTCTATGGCGCAGCCATGGCTTGCGCTGGCCTGCTCGGGGCAGCGGCGCTCGTCGGAATCGTCCCGCATTTGGCGCGAACATCGCTCGATGCTGCGTCGGTCTTCCTCCTCTCGCTTTCGTTTCACCCGCTGGCCCGCACGCTGTTCGGCGGTCAAAACGCCGTGCTCACTTGGGCGCTTCTCAGCGGCGTTGCTTGGGCCTTCGCCCGTCGCAAGCAGGTGACCGCCGGGATCCTCTTCGGCTTGCTGACATACAAGCCGCAGTACCTACCGCTTCCCGGGCTCTTGCTCGCGTATGTGGGCGCTTGGCCCGCCCTGGCAGTGGCCTCCGCCGTGGGCCTTCTCCACTACGCTCTGGGAGCCGCGTTCGTCGGTCCCGGCTGGCCGCTCGGGATGCTGGCGGCCATGCGCCAGTACCGACCGATGGAATGGGCAGGCAGCCTCGAGTCGCACTTCTCGCTGCTGCCGTTCTTCGACTACGCCGTAGGCGGCGCGGCGGGGCGGCTGCTCGCGAGCGCGGCAATCGCCGCCGTGATCGCCGCTCTCTGGCGCTGCGCGCCGCGCGCCCGTCCCGGGTCTGTGGAATTCTCGCTTCTGTGGAGTCTCGTGATCGTAGCCGAGATGCTCGCGAGCCCCCACCTCCAATACTACGACTTCGGAGTCCTCGTGCTGCCGGTGGTGGTCGGTCTCGAGCGCATCCTCGCCTGTGGCCGCACCCCTGGCCTCCTGCTCTCGATGCTCCTGGCGATCGCCTATGTAGGATATCCCTGGCTCTACGAGGCCGCGCCGAGGGTTGGGTTTCAGCCGCTGACGCTCTGTACGCTGGCGATCTACGCCTGGCTCTGCCGCGTCGCGCGAGAGCCGGCGCCGTCCATCGGTCGATCGCCGTGCTGAACGGGTTCGAATGAGGACGAACCGACGCGTCGAGCGTCGCGGTTGGTGGCGGCGATGACGCGGATGTCGACGGCCTCGTCTTGGTGCCACCGATGCCGCTCGACGAGGCCCGGCTGGAAGGGCGCCCTGAACTGCTTGAGGCCAACACATGACCCGGCGTACAACGACAAGGACGACGATGCCGAGCGGCGGCAGGCGGCGGCCCGTGACGCGCGCGCGGGCGTTTCGCCGTCAGCCCGGCCCCTCGCGCAGGGCGAAGGTCTTGATGAGCCGCGCGAGATACGTGCGCTGCAACCCGAGCAGCTCGGCGGCGCGCGTTTGGTTCCCTTTGGCCTGGTCGAGCGCGCGGCGGATCAAGTCCTTCTTGTACGTGTCGACGCTCGCGTGAAATGGGCCGATCGTCGCATCCGCGCCGGACGTGGCTTCGTCGGTCGTCTTGAGGCCGAGGTCCTCGGCGACGATCTCCGGCCCTTGCCCGAGGACCA
>JBEVNX010000093.1:0-14086 GCA_040507895.1 Binatia bacterium
CGGCGGACCTTCTCGGCTCGAGTGCCGCTTCGACCCCGATCTGGGGTCTACGCGAGCGCGCGCAGCGCTTCGAGGATTTCTCTCGGCTCGAGTCGCTTGCGGTAGTCGGCGTCGACGAATGCGAGGCGCACCCGGCTATCGCGGGCGATCACGTAGGTCGCCGGGATCGGCAGCTCCCAAGCATCGTCCGCGTTGAACTTCGCGAGGTCGATGCCGAGCGTTTGCATCGGCCCGCGGAGCGCGTCGGTCACTCGGAAGACCAGGCCGTAGCGCCGAGCGACGTGACTACCGACGTCGCTGAGCACCGGAAAGCGGAGCTCGTTCTTCTGCGCCGTCGAAAGCGAAGAGTCGGGGGCTTGCGGCGAGATCGCCACCAGGGTGGCGCCGAGCTCGGAGATCTGCGGAAGGATCTGCTGATAGGCCTGCAACTGCAGGTTGCAATACGGTCACCAGACGCCGCGATAGAACGACAGAACGACCGGCCCGCGGGCCCGGAGGCCGGAAAGCCGGATCGCCTCGCCCGCGGGATCGGGAAGCTCGAAGTCCGGCGCCTTCGCGCCCTCGCGGATCGCATAGCGATCGATACCCGCCAGCACGAGCCCGTCGACGCCCGCCATCAATGGCTCGAGGACCGCCTTGGGAATCTGCGGGAACATCGCCTTCTGAAACTCATCGATTTGCTGCCTGAGATCCGGGATCAACGTGCTCATCGTCGCCTCCTATCCGTCGGATGCCGCGCGCGCAAACGGGTTTCAGGCAGACTGTAGCGGAAGAAGTCGAAGCGGAGTCGGCGAGTGTCGCCGCCGTGTACGGCGACGAGTGCGGACCAAGGCGAGCCTTGCCGCTCCGCTTCCGATTCTGTTGTTACAGTCAACTAGCAAGCACCGCAGCTCTTGCAGGTCGACACGTCGCAGGGCGGGGTCTCGCGCTCGAGGAAGGCCTTTTCGCGCTCGGTCCAGAGGTAGAGCTTGCGCACCCTGTGATCGATGAAGTCCCAAGGCAGCGGCTCCTCATAGGCGTAGGAGCGGTGCACGTACCAGTCGGGGTCGACGAGCCCCTCGGCGCCGAGTCGCCCGCCGCGCCCGCGGCGAAGCATCTGCCACCAGCCCTCGGCGCCGGCCCGCGCGCGGTGGATCTCGGCGATCCAAAGCGCGACCCGCCGATCGCCGCGGGACAACAGAGTCTGCAAGTACGCCTCGCGTGGCGACTCCCCTTCGACCGCCACATTGGCGACCGCGCGCAGGCGTTCGCGGAGCCTGCTCAGCTTGGCGCGCGCGTCCGACACGGACACCATGGGATCCCACTGGAAGGGCGTCCACGGTTTCGGCACGAAGTTGTTGACCGACAGCGTGATTTTGCCGATGCGCCCGCGCTCCTTCCCTCGGTTCAAGAAGCGCTCGCGGATGGCGAGCGTGAGGTCGCCGATGGCGTCGACGTCGGCATCCGATTCGGTGGGCAGGCCCACCATGAAGTAGAGCTTGAGATCCCGAACTCCCTCGCCGACCAGCAGATCGGCCGCGCGCAGGATTTCGGGCTCCCGCAGATTCTTGTTGATCACGCGTCGCATGCGCTCGCTGCCGGCTTCCGGAGCGATCGTCACGCTGCGATTCCGGTTGCGTCCGAGCGACGAGGCCAGCGCCGGCGAGATGCAGTCGGCTTTGAGCGAAGCCGGCGAAGCGCGCCCGCCGTGCTCGGCGATCGTCTCGCAGACCCCGGCGATGCCGGGCACGCTCGCCAGCTCGGCGCCGACCAGGCCGATCGTCGGCCGTACGTCGAGGCCGCGCAGCGCGTCGCGCTCGAGGCTCGCGGGAGAGCGTGTGCGTAGTGGCCGGTACATGAAGCCGGCCGCGCAGAAGCGGCAGCCCCACTGACAACCACGGCTCGCCTCCACCAAGAACATGTCGCCGAAGGCGACGCCGTCAGCGAGAATTTGAGTCGAGGTCGGGAAGCGGTCGAGGTCGGCGACCAGTCGACGCTCGACCCCTCGCGCCCCGACGTCGACCACCGTGGGTCCATCGTAACGCGGCGGGCGGAGCCGGGGCACGTAGACGCCGGCCACGGCGGGCGCTTCGTGAAGGAGGTGCTCGCGCGACAGCCCGCGCCCGCGGGCTTCGTCGAGGAAGCTCAGGAATTCGGGGAGCATCTCTTCTGCCTCGCCGATGAGGAATATGTCGACGAAGTCGGCGATTGGCTCGGGATTCAGAAAGATCGCCGAGCCCCCGGCGATGACGAGTGGATGACGCTCGTCGCGCGCGTGGCTCCAGAACGGCAAGCCCGCTCCCTCGAGCATCGCCGGCACGTTGAGATAATCGGTTTCGAAGGAGATGGAGAGCGCGAAGACATCGAACTCTCCGGCCGGTCGCCGGTTCTCGAGCGAGATCAGGCGCTCGGTGCCGACGTCGCTCTCGGGCAGAAAAGCGCGCTCACAGCAGTGGCCGGGAGTGGTCGCGAGAATCCGGTATACGGCTTGAAAGCCGAGGTTCCCCATGCCGATCGCGTACCGGTTCGGGTACGCGAGGCACACACTCGTCCGTCCGCCGCGCGCCGGGGGGAAGAGCAACCGCTCCCTGGAGACGATCTCTCGTGCGCGCTCTTCCTGAGACCAGGACATCGGGACGAACCGCGGCCGACTACTTCGGCTTCGGCCGCGGCGTGAGGTCCAGGTCGGGTGGTGGTTGCGATGGGAGCTTCCAACGGAGAAACGGCTTGCCGTACGCCTCGTGGTAGGCGTTGGCCTCGTCGACCGCGACGTCGAACTCGCGGTTGAATCTCTCGAGGTTCTCCGCCTCGAGTGCAGCCATCATCGGCCCGACTTGCTTTTCGACGTACTGGCCGAGGCTCTTCTCGTACTTCGGGCGCGTCAGCGCGCAGAGCTCCATGAGCTTCCTGGCCTCTTTGAGTTGGAACTTGGCGAGCGGCCAGTTCTCGGCCTGTGCCGCATAGTAGAGCTTCCAAATGCGATCGCCGATCTCGGGCATGAGGCGCGCGAGACCGGGCTGCATGGCCGCGAGCTGATCGCCGGAGAGCCTGCGCCCCTGAGCGTTGTCGAAGGCGATCTCGCGAACCCGTTCCTCGAAGCTTTTCTCCTCGGCCATCGGCCAGCCTCTCCTCTGATTCCTACGGGTGAATCGTCGAGGTTAAAGCAAGCCCAACGAGGTTACAAGGCGCTCGCTGACGCGAATCGCACACCTTTTCAAGCCGCGGGGAGCCAGCTAGACGTCGTAGCCCGCTACGGAGGCATCATGGGCCCTTCGCTCGACTACTATGACATCGAGGCGCTCCTCTCGCCGGATGAACGCATGGTCCGCGACACGGCGCGGAGGTTCGTCGACGAGGAATACCTACCGCTCGTGCGCGACGCTTTCCGCGAGGGCTATTTCCCGAAATCGGTGATCCCGCGCGTCGCCGCGCTCGGGTTCCTCGGCTCCAACCTGCCCGAGCAGTACGGCTGTGCGGGGCTCAACAACGTCGCCTACGGTCTCATCAACCAGGAGCTCGAGCGCGGTGACTCGGGACTGCGCTCGTTCGTGAGCGTGCAATCGTCGCTGGTCATGTACCCGATCTATGCCTTCGGCTCCGAAGCGCAGAAGACGCGCTGGCTGCCGGCTCTGGCGAGCGCGCGGGCGATCGGCTGCTTCGGCCTCACCGAGCCCGACTACGGCTCGAACCCCGGCGGCATGAAGACGCGCGCCGTGCGCGAGCGCGGCGCCTGGCGGATCTCCGGGAACAAGCGATGGATCACCAACGGCTCGATGGCCGACTTGGCGATCGTCTGGGCGAAGACCGAAGGAGACGATGCAAAGTCGATCCGCGGGTTTCTGGTCGAGCGCGGCACGCCGGGTTTCAGCGCCTCCGAGATGCAGGGCAAGTTCTCGCTGCGCGCCTCGGTCACCTCCGAGCTCATCCTCGAGGACTGCGTCGTTCCCGAGGAGAACGTTCTGCCCGGCTCAAGCGGCCTAAAGTCACCGCTGATGTGCCTCACGCAGGCGCGCTACGGTATCAGCTGGGGCGCGATCGGCGCGGCGATGGCATGCTATCTGTGCGCGCTCGACTACGCGAAGAACCGCAAAGTCTTCGCTCGACCGATCGGGGGCTACCAGCTGGTACAGCAAAAGCTCGTGACGATGGTTGCCGAGATCACCAAGGCGCAGCTCCTCTGCCTGCGCCTCGGACGGTTGAAGGACGAGGGCAAGATGCGCCCCGAGCAAGTGAGCCTCGCCAAGATGAACAACGTCTCGCAGGCTCTTGCGATCGCGCGGATGGCGCGCGACATCCTCGGCGCCAACGGCATTGCAGACGAGTACCCGGTGATTCGTCACATGCTGAATCTCGAGACCGTCAACACGTATGAAGGCACTGAAGACGTCCATCGACTCACCATCGGGCGAGACGTCACCGGGCTCAATGCGTTCGAGTGATTCGCCGGCCTCGCCGTCGTCGGACCAGCGGGCGTCGGCGAGCGTGTCGCAGTCGGCGCTGCGGCACCTGCGCCGCCTGGCGGTAGCTGTGATCGGTCTCACTGTCCTCGCGATCGGCATCGCCATGATCGTGCTGCCGGGGCCCGCGATGGTGGTGATCCCCGTTGGGCTCGGAGTTCTCGCCGTAGAGTTCGCCTGGGCCCGGCGCATGCTCGAGCGCCTGAAGAACGGCGCCAACCAAGTCCTCGGCAAGGATTGAGCGTTCAGCAGGTCGGCACGTTCGTGTGTCGCCCCGGCGCGCCCGAGGTGCTTACGCGCGCGACGGATCGGCGATCTTCACCAGCTGCTTGCCGAGGTTCTCGCCGGTGAACAACCGCCGCAGCGCATCCGGCGCGTTCTCGAGGCCCTCGGCGACGTCGAGCTGGTTCTTGATCTTGCCGGCCTTCGCCCAATTGCCGAGATCCGCCATCGCCTCGCCGAAGCGGGCCACGTAGTCGAAGAGCAGGAAGCCCCGCATCGATGCGCTGTAGATGATGAGATTCAGGTAGTTCCGCGGTCCGGGCATGTGCTCGAGGTCGTTGTATCCCGAGATGCCGCCGCACAGCACGATGCGAGCGCCCCGCGCGAGCTTGGCGAGCACCGCGTCGAGAATCTCGCCGCCGACGTTGTCGAAGTACACGTCGACGCCTTTCGGACACAGATCGCGGATTCGCTCCGCCACGTTCTCGTTGCGATAGTCGATGGCCGCGTCGAGACCGAGCTCGCGGGTGAGCCACGCGCACTTTTTCGCGCCGCCCGCGATGCCGACCACCCGAGCGCCCTTGATCTTGCCGATCTGCGCGGCGAAGGATCCTGTCGAGCCCGCCGCCCCCGAAACGACGATCGTGTCCCCGGGCTTCGGCGCGCCGACGTCGAGGAGCCCGAAATAGGCGGTGAGACCGGTGATGCCGAAAAGCGACAGGGCGGCGGGGAGATCCACACCGGCCGGTACCTTCATCGGCGGCATGAGACCAGCGCCGTCGCTGACCGCGTAGTCTTGCCAGCCGAACGCGCCCGATACGAGCTCGCCAGCCTTGAAGCCCGGATGCTTCGATTCGACTACCTGCCCCCCCGAGACCGAGCGCATCACTTCCCCTATGGCGATCGCTGGAACGTACGTATCGCGTTCCATCCAGCCCCGCTGCGTGGGATCGCAGGAAAGCCAGAGGTTCCGCACCAGGAACTCGCCGTCGCGGATCGCAGGCGCAGCCTCTTCCCGCCATTCGAAGTTCGAGCGCTCGACCAGCCCTCGCGGGCGTGACTTGAGAACCCACTTTCGATTCTTCTCGGCCATGGCGGGCGCCTCCCAGGGCGCTGCGTACATCCGCTCGGCAGCTATCGCAACAGGGCGTGGCAACTCGCGGGCAGGGCGGGAGCGGGGCGATACGTCGGACCGGCGCGGCGCGCTTCGGGGCTGAACCACCATTCGAGCGTCGCGTCGCAGCCGTCGCCCTCCGAGACGGGCGGCTGCATGCGGCACTCCGGGCTGCCGGCCGGGCAGCGCAATCGCACGTGGAAATGATCGTCGTGTCCCCACCACGGGCGAAGCTTCGCGACCCAGGGCGTGCCGTTGGGCTCGAGCGCGCACAGCTCTCGCTTGATCGAGGCGTTGACGAAGATGCGTTCGACCAGAGGATCCTCGGCGGCGAGCGCGATGAGGTCGGCGATCTGCGGCGACCAGGCTGCGGTGAGTCGGTGCGTGGTCAGATCCACGACCGCCGGTGGCTGCAGCTCCTCGCGCGCCGCGGCGGCGATCGCGCGCGACAACATCGGCGCGGGGCGCGTGTAGGCGACGTCGACGTCAAGGCCGGATTGGTGACTCCCGTGATCGCTCGGCGTCGGACCGCCTCGCGCCTGCGCGAGGTCACCGACCAGCAGCACGGGCAGCCGCTGCGCCTGAGCCTGCTCCGCGAGCCGGCGTACGAAGTCGACGAGCGTGGGATGCCCAAAGTAGCGATGCCGGTGAAGATGCATGACTTCGAAGCCGAGGCCTTCGGGGGGCAGCGCGACCGCTCCTTGCAGGCAGCCCGCATTGTAGGCTCCGATCGCTTGCGGTCGCCCGTCCTTCGGCGTGCGTTGCTGGCTCCAGCGCGCCGAGCCGTTCCAGCCGCGATCCGCCCCGGCCGCCGCCAGCGGCAACAACAGCGCCGCGACGAGCAGCGCCCGTCTCATGGTCCGACGACCGGCTGGGTCTCGACCGGATTGTCGACGGGAGGCGGTCCGTAGTCGACGCCGGGCTTGCGCACGACCTGGTGAATCGGTTCTCTCGCCGCTCCGAGCACGCGGCCCTCGAGCACCGTGATCGGCACGGGCGGGCGGAGGTCGTAGTAGTATCCGCGCGTCGTCAGTGAATACTCGTAGCGGTGACCTTGGTACGAGAACTTCCGTTTGTGGCCGCCCAGGCGATGGTCGCCGAGCCGCGCATACTTGCGGTGGCGGAGCACGAAGTCGAAGAGGCGCACGGCACGGTTGTTCACCAGTCGGTGACAGCCGTGTGAGAACCGCCGGGCGATCGACGTGTAGTCGACGGAGCCGTGCGTACGGATCTGGTTGTCGAACAAACCCCCGTCGGGGAGCTGCCGGAGATGGATCGCCATCGCCAAGCCGTAGGCTGAGGCGAAGCCCGGCCCCATCACCTCGGTATTCACCACCGTGACGGGTCCCTGTTTTCGATCGAGCACCTTCTTGGTCAGCAGATCCTTTCCCGGCGTGCGATCCGGAGGCAGCCACGCCGGTGCCGCGACGATGTTCTTCCACACGCGGGGCCCGACGTCGGAGTTCTTGTACTTGAGGTATGTGTGGCCGTCGGCGCCGAGCTCGCTGCGCCAAGAGCCGATGGTCGTCCGCCAGCGTACGAGCGGTATCCTTTGCTCGCGCCACGTGGCGTAGAGCGTGAAGGTCGGATATCGCAGCCGCCGTTGTGTGAGCGGCTGGCCGCCGGCGCCGAAGGGAGCGTCGTACCAGACGTCGCCGCGATCGATCTCGGCGGAGAGATCCATCACGGCAGCGTAGTAGGGCGGCAACGGCGGGGGCTCGTAAGCGACCCGCAGCGTCGCGAACGCCTCGGCGCTTTGCGCGCGCAGGAAGGCCTCGAGGTCCTGTGGCGTCGCGACACCCATCGCCGCGAGTAGCGTGGTGACGAAGTCGGCGATTAGGTTGGGCACAAGATGACGAACTCCCGCCTCGTCCACGTAAGTGGGGTTATCGCCGCCCTTGCCGGCGGAACCGTCTTCCAGGATCCCCGCAGCATCGGCGACGCGCTCGGCGAGTATTCTCTTCAGCGTCTCGAAGTGAAGCATTCCCGGCGGCTGCTGCAGCGCTTCCCTGGTTTCCCCGCTGACGAATCCCCAGCCGAAGATGTCGTTCTTGCGCTCGAACTCGGCGAGCGCGCGGTGTGTCGCGAGGTCGAAAGCTCCCGGCGTGAACCGCTCCGGCGCAAGCAACTCCTCGCACACCAGACGATCCTGAACGGCACGCACCGCGCGTAGCCGCGCTTGGCCTACTCGATAGCGTTCGAGGAGCGTCGGATCGACGGCCGCGAGCTTCGCGGCGGTCTCCTCGGGGGTGAGATGCGCCGCGTCCTCGCCGAGAGCGCCGAGACGCTCGGCAACCCGAGTCGCATCGTCGACGGCCTGAGAGTACTCGGTGCGGGCCTGCTCTTGGCCCTGGAAGCTGATCTCGAATTGCGCTGCGCGAAGGGCTTCGACGTCGACTGCGTCGTAGCAGGCTTTGCCGGAGTCCCGTTCGACGCGGCGCGCGAGGACCGACAGCGTGGGCGGAATGCCGTACACCTCGAGAAAGCCGTGCGCGCGCTCGCGCTGCAGTTCCGCCCATGCCCGGTCGAGCGCCCGCTGCTCGTCGGGCGAGAGCTGGGTCGGATCCGAAGAGCGCAGTGCGGCGGGCACGCTCGACAGCACCGCCCCGCGGCCAGCGGGGCTCCGGAGAAAGAGCTCGTCTTGTGTAACCGAGTCGTTGGCGAGCGCGACGAACGTCGAGCGGTAAGGATTCGGCTTCGAAGGCGTGCCGGCTCCATCGCTGTCGCTGAAGAGGAACGGCGCCCAGCCGTCGGAAAGGTCGACGACCAACAGCCGGGCTTGCTTCGCGGCCTCGACCGTATCCCGGCGGGGACCCTCGGGGCCGAGTAGCCACACTTCCCCGGCGGCAAGCGGTCGTGAGTCGTCCCAACGGAGCGCGGCAGCCGTCGAGGCGCCTGTGAAGGCGACGAAGACGAGCGCGATCAGAGCGAAGCGAAGACGACCGTACACGGCCCGCCAATCATTATATACGCCGCGGTTGCGCATAGAAGAGCCCAGCGCCGTTTGGGGGCCTTCCCCGGAACGCAGGTTGACGCCGTCGTTCGATGAGAAGACCGTCGCGGCTAGTTAGCTCTTTGGCAGCGGAGCGAACCGCGGGCCGCGCCGCTCGACGAAGCTCGCTACCCCTTCTTTGAAGTCGGGCCGCTTGAGCGAGGCGACCATCAGCTCGTTCGACTCGCGCAGAGCCGTGGCGAGGTCGGTCTCGTAGTGGCGGTACACTTGGTGCTTGATCGCCGCCATCGCTGCGGGTGAACAGTTGGCCGCGAGATCGCGAGCGTAGGCGGCGACCGTATCTTGAAGGTCGTGCGGCGCGACTACACGATCGACCAGTCCCATGCTGAGCGCCTCTTCGGCCAGTACGACACGGCCCGAGAGAAGCAAGTCGAGCGCGCGCGACGGCCCGACGACCCGCGGCAGGACCCACGAGGAGCCATGCTCGGCGATGAGGCCGCGGCGGACGAAAGCGGTGGTGAACTTGGCGCCGGCGGCCGCGAAGCGCAGGTCGCACATCAATGCGTGCACGAGCCCGAGGCCTGCGCAAGCGCCGTTGATCGCTGCGAGGAGCGGTTTGCGGATCGTCAATGGGAAGGTCTGAGGCTTGTCGGAGTGTGCCGGCGCTGCGCCCGACCCGATGCCGCGCAGCATGTCCATGTCCGCGCCGGCGCAGAACCCTTTACCGGCACCCGTGACGACGATCACGCGCACCTCCGGATCCCCGTCGCAGCTCTCGAGCAGCCCGAAGTAGCGAGCCTCCAAGTCCGCCGTCCAGGCATTGAGTCGGTCGGGCCGATTGAGCGTCAGCTTCGCGACACCGTCGCGGAGCTCGTAGAGAACGACTTCGTTGGAAGAGCCGTTTGCCATGCGATACCTCCCGGGCGAGATCTCAGGTCCTTATCGCGGATCGACCGCCTGTAGAAGGCGGGGAAGGGCGATCGCCGTCGCGGCTCCGTCGCGGGCGACCGCTCACTCGGGATCGAACGCCTTCTCGCGCATCGTGACAAACTCCTCCGCGCTGGTCGGGTGAATGCCGATCGTGGCGTCGAAGTGCGCCTTGGTCGCATTGGCGCGCATCGCGACGGCGAGCCCCTGGATGATCTCTCCCGCGTCCGCGCCGATCATGTGGCAGCCGACCACGCGCTCCGTGGCTCGGTCGACGACGAGCTTCATCATGGCCTGCTCGTCCCGTCCAGAAAGCGTGTGCTTCAGAGGCCGAAACGTCGACCGGTAGACGTCTATCCTCCGCAAGCGCTCGCGCGCCTCGGCCTCGGTCAGTCCGACCGTGCCGAGGTTCGGCTGACTGAACACCGCCGTCGGTACGTCGCGGTAGTCCATCGGCGTCGGATTGCCGCGGAACACGGTCTCGACGAAGGCGCGCGCCTCGGCGATCGCCACCGGAGTCAAGTTGAGGCGGTTGGTGCAGTCCCCGATCGCATAGATGTTCGGCACCGAGGAGCGCGAGAACGGATCCACACGTACCGCGCTTTCGCCGTCGAGCTCGATCCCCGCCTCCTCGAGACCGATGCCGGCCGTGTTGGGCTTTCTGCCCATCGCGGACATCACGGCGTCCGCTTCCAGCCGGCGGCCGTCGCTCAGCGTGGCCCGCAGGCCCGACGAGGACCGTTCGATACGCTCGATCGTCGTGTCGAAGCGGAGGTCGATGCCGCGCTTGCGCATCTCCGTGGCCAGCGCGGAGCGCAGATCGTCGTCGAAGCCGCGAAGATACAGCGGACCGCGATGCACCAGTGTGACCTCAGCGCCGAGACCGTGAAAGATGCCGGCGAACTCGACGGCGATGTAGCCGCCGCCGCCGATCACCACGCGGCTCGGCAGCTTTTCGAGATGGAAAGCTTCGTTCGAGGTGATGAGATGCTCCCCGCCCGGGATCGGCGGCTTCCACGGCCAACCGCCGGTCGCCACGAGGATCGTCTCGGCACTGTGGCGCCGGCCGCCGAGCGTGACGGTGTGCGGATCGACGAGCGAGGCGTGACCTTCGACGATGCGGGCACCAGCGCCCTCGAGGAGTCGGCGATAGACTCCGTTCAGGCGCATGATCTCCTTGTCCTTCGCCCGGATCAGCGCTGGCCAATCGACGCGCCGATCGCCGACCGTCCAACCGAACCCGGCCGCATCTTTGAAGTGTTCGGCGAACTCCGCCGCATAGACGAGGAGCTTCTTCGGGATGCAGCCGACGTTGACGCAGGTGCCGCCGAGATACCGCTCTTCGAACACCGCGACCCTCGCACCGAGCGAGGCCGCGAGCCGGCTCGCTCGAACACCGCCGGAGCCAGCACCGAGCGTGATCAGATCGAAGTCGTAGCGAGCCATCGTCGCGCCCTCAACGCAACCGCCGCAGCCGTAGCGGCAGCAACCCCCCGGGTTCCGTTCGGTTCCGGCTTCTTTCTCCCGCTCTTTGAGTCCAGATCTCCGGGGAGTCTACCCGAATCGCCGAGTTTGTCGTAGGAGTCTTCCGCGAAGACTACGGCAGAAGGAGAACGCGCATGAACCTGCAACCCGATGAGAAGACGCAGCAGCTCCTGAAGAGGCTCCGCGCTTTCATGGACGAGCACGTCTATCCGAACGAAGCGGAGATGCACCGCCAGCACGATTCGCTGCCGGATCGCTGGATGGTGCCGCCGCTTCTCGACGAGCTCAAGAAGAAGGCACGCGCCGCGGACCTGTGGAACCTGTTTCTTCCCGAGAGCAAGCGGGGCGGCGGGCTCACCAACCTGCAATACGCGTTCCTCTGCGAGGAGATGGGCAAGGTGGTCTTCGCTTCCGAGGTCTTCAACTGCTCGGCCCCCGACACCGGAAACATGGAAGTCATCGAGCGCTACGGCAACGAAGAGCAGAAGAAGCAGTGGCTCGAGCCGCTGCTCGCGGGCGAGATCCGCTCGGCGTTCGCGATGACCGAGCCGGCCGTCGCGTCCTCGGACGCCACCAACATTCAGACCGAGATCCGCCGCGAAGGCGATCAGTACGTCATCAATGGCCGCAAGTGGTTCACCTCGGGCATCCACGATCCGCGGTGCAAGATCCTCATCCTGATGGGCAAGACCGATCCCAAGGCGGCGGACAGCCATCGTCAACAGAGCATGATCCTCGTGCCGCGCGACACGCCCGGGATCAAGCTGAACCGCTGGCTGCCTGTGTTCGGCTACGACGACGCGCCACACGGGCACGGCGATGTGACGTTCGACAACGTACGCGTACCGGCGAAGAATCTTTTGCTCGGCGAGGGGCGCGGCTTCGAGATCGCTCAGGGCCGGCTCGGCCCGGGCCGCATCCACCACTGCATGCGCACCATCGGCGTGGCGGAGCGCGCGCTCTCCATCATGTGCAAGCGGCTGCTCAGCCGCACCGCGTTCGGCAAGCGCATCGCCGAGCATTCGGTGTGGGAGGAGCGCGTCGCCGACGCGCGCATCGAGATCGAATGCTCGCGGCTCCTGACCCTGAAGGCGGCATGGATGATGGACACCGCGGGCAACAAGGCGGCGCGAACCGAGATCGCCGCGATCAAAGTGAAGGCGCCGATCATGGCGCTCAAGATCATCGACGACGCCATTCAGGCGCACGGCGGCGGCGGAGTGACCGAGGACTTCGGCTTGGCGCGAATGTGGGCGCACATGCGCACGCTGCGGCTCGCGGACGGCCCGGACGAAGTGCACCGCCGCGCGATCGCGCGGATGGAGTTCCGCAAGTACATGTGATCGAGCGATCGCTCGGCAATTCGACGGGCGCTCGTGGCCTTGACAGCTGAAACCGGAAGCGGAATCGGCGAGGGCTTGCCTTGCTGACTGGTCGCCGTCCACGGCGGCGAGCCTCGCCGATTCCGCTTCCGTTTCGTCCGCTAAAGGGCGCTAGGGCATTTGCCACTTCTCGAGACAGGTCCTCCGGCTCACCATGTTGAAGTGGCTGCAGCAGAGGATGAGCTCGACCGCCTGACGGCGGCCGTAGCGATCGAGGATCGTCCGCAGCGCCTCGTCGCTGAGGCGGACGTCGCGGCTGATCTCTTCGGCAACGCGGCAGAGGAGTTGGCCGTCTTCGCCGAGTCCGACGACGGGGCCGTCGACGGCAAGCGCCGCGATCTCCGCGTCCGTGACGCCGACCCGGCGAGCGAGCGTGGCATGCTGCGTCCATTCGTACCTCGATCGCGTCACGTGAGCCACGCGCAAGATCGCGATCTCGCGCTTGCGGGCGTCGAGCTCCGTGCAGAAGAGCAGCGACAGGCCGTAGTCGACGAACGGCTTCAAGTTGGCGGGCGCGTTGGCCGGCATGCGGAAGATGTTGAGCGCCGGTAGCGAATCGAGGATTTCACGGAGCTCGGGCGTGAGCTCGGCATCTGTCGGCAGCGGGATCGTCACGGGCATCGGGTTCTCCTTCGGGTCAGATCGGTCGTCGTGCGCCGCCTTACGAACGGCGGGGCTCGCGCTCGGAGCAGGGGACGCCGATACCCGTGCCCGCGTCCCACCGGCAAGCGAGGGGCGACGAACCGCGAGCATTCATTTTCGGCGAGAATCGCGCCAGTCTGAAGGGGGGAACTTGCGATCGGGCCCGTTTGTTCCGAGGGTGACAGGAGTTCGACCATGGACATGAGACGGAGGAGCTTCGTCGTGGGCACACTCACTACGCTGCTGTTCGGCGCGCGCCGCGGCCGCGCCAAGGATAAGCTGCCGGCGGGCATCCAGCCGGTCACGCGCTCGGAAGAGGAATGGCGGAGGATCCTCACCCCCGAGCAGTTTGCGGTGCTCCGCGAGGAAGCGACCGAGCCGCCCGGCTCGAGCCCGCTGGATCACGAGAAGCGCGAAGGGACCTTCGTGTGCGCCGGCTGCGAGCTGGCGCTGTTCACCTCGAAGATGAAGTTCGACAGCGGCACCGGCTGGCCTAGCTTCTTCACGACGATCGAGGGCCACGTCGGCACCAAGCGCGATTTCGCCCTCATCCTGCCGCGCACGGAGTATCACTGCATTCGTTGCGGTGGCCATCAGGGCCACGTGTTCAACGACGGTCCACCGCCGACCGGGCAGCGGTGGTGCAACAACGGCGTCGCGCTCCAGTTCGTCCCGGGGAAGGTCGCGTGAGGCGGCGGGACTTGTTCGGCGCGCTGCTGCTGCTTCTGCTCGTCGTCTCGTCGAGCGCCGCGCGCGCCGCGGACGCACCCACGTCGCCGCCGAGGACCGCGAAGGCGACGTTCGCGGGCGGTTGCTTCTGGTGCATGCAGCCCGCCTTCGACGGGTTGCCGGGCGTCGTCTCGACCATGGTCGGCTACACGGGTGGGACGACCAAGGACCCGAGCTATCAGGACGTCGGATCCGG
>JBEVNX010000099.1:0-14056 GCA_040507895.1 Binatia bacterium
AAGTTCACCAAGATGCATGGGCTCGGCAACGACTACGTGTACGTCAACGGTTTCGACGTGCACATCGCCGACCCCGCCGCTTTGGCGCGCGCCGTGAGCCCCCGCCGCAAGGGCATCGGCTCCGACGGTCTCATCCTCATACGGCCGTCCTCGGTCGCCGCCGTCGGCATGGAGATGTACAACGCCGACGGCAGCCGCGGCGAAATGTGCGGCAACGGCATCCGCTGCGTCGGCAAATACGCCTGGGAACACGGCCTCGCGCGCGAGCATCCGCTGCGCGTCGAGACCGACGCCGGCATCAAGATGCTGGAGCTCGAGGTCTCGGACGGCAAGGTTCGCAGCGTCAACGTGGACATGGGAGAGCCGATCCTCGACCCCGCCCGCATCCCGGCGCGCTTCGACGGGCCGACCGTGATCGACGCGCCACTCGAGGTGAGCGGCGAGGTTCATCGCGTCACCTGCGTTTCCATGGGAAACCCGCACTGCGTGCTCTTCCTCGCCGACGTCGGCGCTCTCGACCTCGAGACGATCGGACCACGCTTCGAGCACCACTCGCGTTTTCCCAAGCGCACCAACACGGAGTTCGTAGAGGTCCTGTCGCCGCGCGAGGCGAAGATGCGCGTCTGGGAGCGGGGCTCGGGAGAGACGGCCGCCTGCGGCACCGGCGCGTGCGCAGCCGCCGTCGCAGCCGCGCTGACCGGCCGGACCGAGCGGCGCGTGCGCATCCATCTCCTCGGCGGAGAGCTCGACATCGAATGGCGGGGCGACGGCCACGTCGCGATGCGCGGCGAGGCCGTGGAAGTGTTCACCGGAGAGATCGAGCTCCCCGCGTGAAGAGGCCTCAGGCTCTCGCCGAGAGCGGACGCAGCGAAGCTTCGGCGCCTCGTGCGAAGGCCTGCTCCGCCGCGCGCTCGCCCGAACGGATGCAGTCGGGGACGCCGACGGCGCCGCCTGCGACCAGCAGGCCTGGAGCTTCCGGCTTGGCCACCAGGAACGAGTCCGCGCCGCCCTCAAGAAGAATCCCCGCGGCGCGCTCGGTGCGAATGAGCCCGCCGGCGCGACCGCTCGCCTCCAGCACCAAGACCGAAGGCGGCTCGCCGCGCTCCCAGACGAGCTCGCAGAGGCGATGGGCCGCGGCGAGCCCCGTGATGCCGCCGCCGACCACCGCGAAGCGAACGTCTCCGGCCTTCATGGCGGAGAGCTCGACAGCCAGCTCGAGGCGTCGCGAGCGATGCCGAGCAGCGCGTCGACCCACGAGTCTCGGGCGTTGAGCGACGGCACCAGGCGCAGCGTCTCGCCGCCGTGCGCCCGCCAGTCGTCGACGGCGCGGATGCCGATCTCCTCCAGCGTCTCGAGGCAATCGGCGACGAAGGAGGGCACGACGACGACGGCGCGCTTCACGCCGCGAGCGGCTGCGCTTCGCACCTCGTGATCGGTGAACGGTCGAATCCACGGCGTGCGTCCGAGTCGCGACTGAAAGCACACGACGCGTCGCTCACTCGGCACGCCGAGCTTCTCCGCGAGCAGGCGCGCCGTCGCGAAGCACTGCGCGCGATAGCACTCCGACAGCACCTCCGGCCGCGCGTCCGGCGCCCGCTCGCAGCAGTCCGATCGCGCGAGACAATGAGACCCCGTCGGGTCGCTCTTGCGGATCTGCCGCTCGGGCAGGCCATGGAAGCTGAAGAACACTCGTTCGGAGTCGACCTCCCGCAAGATGGGCTCGGCGGCTTCGGCGAGGCAGGCCACGTACCGCGGGTCGTCGTAGAAGGGTGGCACGATCTGCAGCCGCGGCACGTTCCACAGGTGCGAAGCGGCCGTGAACACCGCCTCGAGCGAGGAGCCGGTCGCGGCCGAGCTGTGCTGCGGGTACAGAGGGAAGACGACGATGCGACGGACGCCTTGCTGCAGGAACGAGCGCATCGCGTCGGCGATGGACGGCGAGCCGTAGCGCATCGCCAGCTCGACGGTGGCGGAGCCGCCGAGGCGTTGCTGCACCTTGCGCGCGAGCTCCCGGCCGTGCACCAGGAGCGGCGAGCCTTCCTTCGTCCACACCTTGGCATACGCCTGCGCCGACCATTTCGGCCGCAGCGGCAGGATGGCGAAATGGAGTATCAGCCAGCGCAGCGGCTGAGGCACGTCGAGCACGCGCCAGTCGGAGAGGAACTCGCGCAGATAGCGGCGCACTTCGGGAACGCGAGGCGCCTGCGGGGTTCCGAGGTTGATCAGCAGCAGGCCGGGGACGTCGCGAGGCGGCATGGAATCTCAGCGCCCCCGAGACTCGTCGACGAGACGGCGCGAGCGCCAGAACACCTCGTCGAGACCGAGCGCGTCGCTGTCGTAGATGCCGCGCAGCGCCCCGTTCCCGTCCACGAGGAGGAGCCTGGCGGCGTGTGCGATGTCCAGAACGCCCCCGTCGGCGCTCTGCGGCTCGCCGAGCGCGACCTGGAAGCCCTCGACGGCGAGCGCACGCACGCGGTCGCGCGGCCCGGTGAGCAGCACCCAGCGCGAGGAGTCCACGCCGTACGCCGGTAGCGCCGCGCGCAGGCGCTCCGGGGTATCGTAGTCGGGATCGACGCTGATGCTCACCAGACGGATCGTATCCAGTGCCTCGTCGCGGAAGCGGTGCTGTAGGGTCGCCATTCCCTTCATCAAGGTCGGACAGACCGAAGGGCAGCGAGTGAAGAAGAAGCTCGCGACATAGACGTGGCCGCGCAGCTCCTCGCTACCGAACGGCCGCCCGTCGGCGGCGACCAGCGAGAACGCCGGCACTTGCCGCAGCACGGGCGGCGGCGGCGGCACGCGACGGAGCAGCGGCCTCATCAGAGTCATCAGCGCGCAACCCACCACGAACGCCCACGCGTACGGGTTGCGGAGCCACTGCCTCATCCCGGACCGGTGAGCTTCTCGAGGATGGCGGCGTACTTGTGCTGGCGGAGGTTCTGGCGAGCGTTGAGCAGGATGAGCAGGATGATGACCGCGCGAGGCCCGATCGAAAACGTGGGATCGCGCAGCCGCTCGACGCCGTAGACGACGGCGAGCAGCGCGGCGACCGCGATGCTGACGTTGGAAAGCATGCGGAAAAGCTGCTTCCGCCGGATCGCCCTGGCGGCGAACGCGCGCTCGCCTTCGGTCATCGTGTCCGTTCCGGCCATTGCGGGTCGATCTTTGTGACAGACTCGACCGCGGAATTCCAGATACCTGGGCTCCGAGGCGAAATCTTCGAGCCTCCCCTGCCGTGCCTCAAGCCGGCCTCGTCAGCGTGCGCCGCCTCTGCCCCATCACGGCTGGCGCGCCCTTCAGGCTCCGGCAGGCGCCGGCTGCGGCCACCGCAGGCGCACGAGCCGGACCGATCGTGGCGAGGCCTCGACGATCTCGATCTGCGATCCGTCCGGGGTCTGGAGGTGGGCGCCGCGCTGCGGGATGCGACCGGCGATCTCCATGCAGAGACCGCCGATGGTAGAGCTTTCGCCTTCCGGTAGATCGGTGCCGAGCTCGCGGTTCACCGCGCGGATCGGAGCGCTGCCGCGCACGAGCGCGCTGCCATCAGGCTCCCGCTGCACCAGTTGCTCCGGCACCGAATGCTCCGTGAAGATTTCACCGACCAGCTCCTCCATCAGGTCCTCGAGCGTCACCAGCCCGGCTAGCCCGCCGTGCTCGTCGACGACGAACGCGAGAGAGGTGTGGCGACTCTGCAGATCCTTCAACAGCTGCGGAGCGGGCATACTCACCGGAACGAAGTGCGTCGGGCGGAGCAGGTCCTCGAGGAAGATGAGCTGTCCCTCCCAGGCCAGGGCCAGTACGTCCTTGGCGGTGATGTAGCCGACGATGCTGTCGAGCTTTCCGTCGTACACGGGCATTCGCGTGTGGCCGGTCTCGAGCAGCCGCCGCTTCACCTCCTCCGGCGTAGCGTCGCGGGGGATGGCGTCGATGCGGCTGCGCGGCACCATGATGTCCGCGGCGGTGAGCTGGTCGAACTCTAGGGCGCGAGAGGCGATCTCACCGCTGCTGGCGTCGACGGCGCCCGTCTTCGCCGCCTCCTCGACCAGCTGTCGCAGCTCCTCGCGCGACAGTCGCGACTCGCCGAAGGTCGTGCGATCCCCGAGCGGGCGCAGCACCAGGTTGGAGCTCTCGGTGAGCAGCCACACCAGCGGCTTGGCCACGAACGAGATCCAGAGCAGCGGCCGGCCGGCGATCCGCGCATAAGCCTCGGGGTGGCTGAGCGCGATCGACTTCGGCACCAGCTCGCCAAGCACCAGCGAAAGGTACGAGACCAGCGCGACCACCAAAGCGAGCGCGAGATTGTCGCTGTAGGTACCGATCAAGGGCAGCCCCGAGAGAGCCCCGGCAAGCTCGCGTGCCAGCGAGGCACCGCCGAAGGCCGCGGCGCTGGCGCCGACCACCGTGATGCCGACCTGCACGGTGGCGAGGAATCGTTCAGGTTCGTTTCGCAGGAGCTGGATCGCGCGGGCCGCTCCCGACCCTCGATCGAGGAGCTGTTGGAGCCGGGTCTGCCGAAGCGTGAGGAGCGCGATCTCCGCGCCTGCGAAGAGGCCGTTCAGCACGATCAGGGCGAGGATGATGGCCAGCTCGGAAAGAATCGTAGTCTCGCGGACAAAGACGACCGCGCCTCTCGACCGCAGCACTAGATGCCGGGACCGTTCTCGCCGTCAAGGGCGTGGGAAACCCACCTTGACCTCTTCCCTATCGCTACGATAAGCACGCCGGCGAAATTGCAAATCCCTTCCGCGACGCGGTTCCTGATGAGGAGAGAGACGACGGGTTGAGGTCCAGTAGCCGCCCTTCGGGCGGGCCTACCGCGTAGATCGGAAGACGCGGGTGTCAGGTGCAAGCTGGTGGCACAGATTTTCCCCGAGCGAATGAATCAGCTGCCGTTGATCCTCGGCATGGCTCTGCCCCTCGGGCTCGTCGGTGCGATCGCGGGCGTCTGGTACTTCTTCTCCCCCTGGTACACTAACGTCGGCTACCAGCCGACCCAGCCGGTCGCGTACAGCCATCGCCTGCACGCGGGCGAGATGGAGATCAACTGCCGCTACTGCCACGCGATGGTGGAGGTCTCGCCCGCCGCGGGCGTCCCGCCCACGCAAACGTGCATGAACTGCCACACGCTCGCGAAGAAGGACAGCCCCCTCCTCCAGCCGATCCGTGACAGCGCGAGCAGCAATTCCCCCATGCACTGGGTACGCGTTCACGAGCTGGCCGACTACGTTTACTTCGAGCACGCCCCCCACCTGAAAGCCGGAGTGGGCTGCGTGTCCTGCCATGGCCGCATCGATCAGATGGAGGTCGTCCATCAAAAGGAGCCACTCAGCATGAGCTGGTGCCTGGACTGTCATCGCGACCCCGGCCCGAACCTCCGGCCGACCGATCAGGTCACCAACATGCGGTGGGTGCCGCCCGCCAACCACGCCGAATGGGCGAAGCAAACGATCCGGGAGCGTCACATCGAGCCGCCGGTCGACTGTTCGGGGTGCCATCGGTGAGCGACGCGCAGCGGCCGGGCGACAGGCGGGACGGCGGCGGGGCTTCTACAGTGGAGGAGCGTCTCGGAACACGAACGCGCTATTGGCGGAGCCTCGGCGAGCTCGAGGGCTCGGAGGAGTTCCGGGGCTGGCTCGAGCGGGAGTTTCCGGAGGGAGCGGCGGAGCCTCCCGATGGCATCACCCGCCGCACGATGCTGCAGCTGGTCGGCGCCTCGCTGTCGTTGGCGGGCCTCGCCGCTTGCCGCCGCCCGGTCGAGGCCATCGTCCCCTATGTGAGCGCACCCGAGGAGATCGTTCCGGGCGTACCGCTTCGCTATGCGACGACGATGCCGTTCGGCGTCAACGGCCTCGGGCTCGTCGTCGAGAGCCACGAAGGGCGGCCGACCAAGATCGAAGGTAACGAGCTGCACCCCGCCACTCTCGGCGCGGCGAGCGCTTGGGTCCAAGCGGCGATCTACCAGCTCTACGATCCCGACCGAGCCCGCGAGGTCCTTTACCAGAACTTCGCCTCGACTTGGCCAAAGTTCTTCGATTGGTGGAAGAACCTGCACGGCGGTGTCGCAGCGGATCAGGGAGCGAGCCTGGCGGTTCTGCTCGAGCCTTTCTCGTCCCCGACCCAGGCGCGTCTCGTCGCCGACCTCAAGCGCAGCTTCCCCCAGGCGCGCGTCGTCGCCTACGCCCCTCTCGGCGACGAGAGCGTGTACGCCGGCATCGCAGCGGCGAGCGGTGCCGTGTACGAGCCCGCATACCACTTCGATAAGGCACGCGTGATCGTCTCGCTCGACGCCGACTTCCTGCTCGACGACCGCGACGCGGTGCGCCACGCCCGCGGCTTCTCGGCGGGGCGCCGCGCCGGCGATGCGATGAATCGGCTCTACGTCGTGGAGAGCGCTCTCACCATCACCGGCATTGCCGCGGATCACCGCCTGAGACTGCAGAGCCGCAAGGTCGCGGCGTTCGCCGCCGCGCTCGGCGCGGAGCTGGGAGTGGGGCCCGCCCCCGGCGCTACGAGCGATTTCGACACGAAGTGGCTCCAGGCCGTGGCCCGCGACCTCAAGGCCAACGCTGGCAAGAGCCTCATCGTCGCCGGCGCCCATCAGCCCGCGGCTGTGCACGCCGCCGTCGCTGCGCTGAACGGAGCGCTCGGCAACGTCGGCAGCACGGTGACCTACGTCGACGTCAAGGAGACGATGCGGTCGTCGACCGAGCAATTGAAGGAGCTCGTCGGCGACATGCAGGCCGGGAAGATCAAGGTGTTGCTGGTGGCCGGCGGCAACCCCGTCTACGACGCTCCGGCCGACTTGGACCTCGCCGGCGGGATGTCTAAGGTCCAGAGCCGGATCCGCCTCGGCTCGCACGTCGACGAGACCTCGGCGAAATGCGACTGGCATCTCCCCGAGGCGCATTTCCTGGAAGCTTGGGGGGACGCTCGCTGCGTAGGCGGCCCGCTCTCCGTGGTCCAGCCGCTGATCGAGCCGTTGTTCGGCGGCAAGAGCACGATCGAGCTACTGGCGATCCTGCAATCCGGCGAGCCGAAGCCCGGCTACGACCTGGTGCGCGAGACGTGGAAGGCAATTCTCCCCGCCGCCGACTTCGAGAGCTCCTGGAACCGGGTGCTCCACGACGGGGTGCTGAAAGACAGCGCGCCGTCGCCAGCTTCGCCGCGCATGGATTCGAAGGTGATGGGGCAGCTCGCCAAGGGTTCAGGCGATGGGGCAGAGGGCCTCGAGGTCGTGTTCCGCTCCTCCGCGGCCGTCTACGACGGTCGGTACGCGAACAACGCGTGGCTGCAGGAAGCTCCCGAGCCCGTGAGCAAGCTCACGTGGGACAACGCCGCGGTGATCTCGGCCGATACGGCGCGCGGCCTCGGGCTCAAAACCGGAGACGTCGCGCGCTTGAAGCTCCGCGACCGCGAGCTCGCCGTGCCGGTGCTCGTCGTCCCGGGTAGCGCCGATCAATCGGTGAGTGTCGCACTCGGTTACGGGCGAACCGCGGCGGGGCGGGTCGGCAATCGCGTCGGCTTCGACGCCTACGCGCTGCGCACGACCGCGGCCGCCGGCTTCACCGTCGGAGCGCACCTCGAACGCACCGGCGCCACGCACCGCCTGGTGAGCACGCATGATCACTGGAGCCAGGAAGGCCGGGTGATCGTCCAAGAGGCGTCGCTCGAGGAGTATCGCAAGAATCCGAAAGTCGCCCAGGAGCACGAGGCTGAGCTGCACCCCCAGAAGTCGCTTTGGCAGGATCGCAAGTACGCCGTGGGCCCGCAGTGGGGCATGGCGATCGACCTCAACACCTGCATCGGCTGCAACGCCTGCTTGGTCGCCTGCCAGAGCGAGAACAACATCCCGTCCGTCGGCAAGGATCAGGTCTCGCGCGGCCGCGAGCTGCACTGGATCCGCATCGACCGCTATTTCGCGGGCCAGCCTCAGGAGCCGGAGTCGGTCGTCTTTCAGCCCGTTCCCTGCCAGCAGTGCGAGAACGCGCCCTGCGAGCAGGTGTGTCCGGTGGCGGCCACCGTCCACGACGCCCAGGGCCTCAACGTGATGGTCTACAACCGCTGCATCGGCACGCGGTACTGCTCGAACAACTGCCCGTACAAAGTGCGCCGCTTCAACTTCTACAACCTCACCAAGGACACCCCCGAGACGTTGAAGATGGCGCAGAACCCGGACGTCACCGTGCGCGCCCGCGGCGTGATGGAGAAGTGCTCCTACTGCGTGCAGCGCCTCAACCGCGCGCGCATCGACGCCAAGCTCGCCGGCAAGGCGCTGCAAGACGGCGACGCAAAGACTGCTTGCCAGGAGACCTGCCCGACCGAGGCCATCACGTTCGGCGACATCCGCGACCCCAAGAGCAAGGTGAGCGAGATCAAGGCATCCGACCGCAACTACAACCTGCTCCCCGAGCTCAACACGCGTCCCCGCACCACCTACCTGATGCGCCTACGCAACCCGAACCCGGAGCTCGAGAAGGCGTGAGCGTCACGGGCGCGAAAACGGCTGGGGCCGGAACGGGTTTGTGCCGTAGCCGGGGACTCAGAGTGCTGACGGTACTGCTCTCGGCGGCCTTTGCGCTCACCACGCTCGAAGGCTGCATGCGCGGCTGCACGTCCTCGGAACCGCCGGTGCTCATCAATCCGAGCATGTTCAATCAGCCGAAGTACCTCGCATACGAATCGAGCGCCTTCTTCTATGACGGCAAGGCCATGCGCGCGCCCGTTCCGGGCACGATCGCGCGCGGCCATCTTCCGGGTGACCGCGCGGTCGAGGCCGGCACGAACCCCGACGGCTCGCCCGTTGCGTCCTCGCCGGTCGCCGTCGACGACGCGCTCCTCGCCCGCGGCCGCGAGCGCTACGACATCTACTGCCGGCCGTGTCACGACGAGCGCGGCGAGGGAAAAGGCCTGCTGTTCCAGCGCGCCAAAGTGCCGACCGCGAACCTTCTCGACAAGCGCATCCGTGAGCTGCCGGATGGATCGCTCTTCGACACCATCACGAACGGCAAGGGCTTGATGGCCGGCTATCGCTACCCGATCGCGACGCACGACCGCTGGGCGATCATCGCCTACGTCCGAAGCCTCGAGAAGGCCGAGATGGAGGCCTCGAAGTGAATCGTCGGATCGTCGTCGGCCTGGTCATCGGCTTGGTGCTCGGACTCGGCGCGGTCCTCCGTCTCTGGACCGCGCTCAACGATCACGCGTATCACCCGCCGATCTACTCGACCCAGGTCCAGCCGGTGCCGCGCGACCAAGGCATCGCCGACGCGCACAAGGCCGCCGAGGAGAAGGCCAAGGCGAAGAAGTACGAGCCCCCGGCCTACCGCCAGTTCCCGGTCGTCGGCAGCCGCGTCGCGGTGTGGGTAGTCGCCCAGCTGCATCTGATGTTCGCAGCGTTCGTGCTCGCCGTGCCGCTGTTCGCGTTCATCATCGAGCTGATCGGCTACTTGACCGGCGACAAGCGCTACGACGCGCTCGCCTACGAATTCACCAAGCTGCTCTCGACGTCGTTTTCCTTCACGGCGACCTTCGGCGGCTTCCTGACGTTTCTGCTGATCATGCTCTACCCCGCCTTCATGAACTACCTGATGGAGGTGTTCTCGCCGACGTTCTTGCCCTACGTCGGCCTGTTCTTCTTCGAGGCCGGCTTCCTCTACAGCTACTACTACGGGTGGGGAAAGTTTCACCCCCTCGTTCACCTCGGGCTCGGCCTTGGCATCAACATCGTCGGCACGTTGATCATGGCGATCGCCAACGCCTGGGCCTCGTTCATGATGACCCCCCAAGGCGTGTCGGATTCGGGCGCACTCGTCGATCTCTACGCCGCCTTCGACAACTACTCCTGGATGCCGATCAACATCCATCGCTTCATCGGCAACGTCGCCTTCGGCGGCTCGGTGGCGGCCGCGTATGCCGCCTGGAAGTTCCTGCACGCCGAGACCGACGAAGAGCGCGCGCACTACGACTGGATGGGCTACATCGGCAACTTCGTCGCGATCAGCGCGTTCTTGCCGCTGCCGTTCGCCGGCTACTACCTCGCCAAGGAAATCTACGCCTACAACCAGGCGCTCGGCATCATGATGATGGGCGGTGCCTTCTCGTGGCTGTTCATCATCCAGGCGGTCTTGATCGGTAACCTGTTCCTCGCCGCGAACTACTACCTCTGGCTCGGCATGGGGCGCATCGAGGGCGTGCAGCACTATCAGAAGTACGTGAAATACCTGCTGGCGACGATCGCGATCTGCTTCGCCGTGTGGGCGACACCCCACTCGCTGATCGCCACCGCCACCGAGATCCGCGCGATGGGGGGCACGCTCCACCCGATCCTCGGCTACCTCGGCGTGATGTCGGCGAAGAACACCGCGGTCAACGTGTTGATCCTCACCACCTACGTGAGCTTTCTGTTCTATCGGCGCACCGGAAAGCGGCCGACCGTGTCATGGGCCGCGCTCGGCAATCTCGTGCAGTTCCTGATCTTCGCCGCCGCCACCGGCATCGTCATCTTCTACGGCGTCTATGGCTACTTCGTGGAGGCCTCCGTGCGCATCGGCTTCTCCGTCTACCAAGTGGTCTCGGTCCTGGTGGCCATGGTGTCGATGACGGCGATCGACATTTTCCTCATGCGCGGCGCCGAATCGACCGGCGAGACGCACTGGGGGAAGATCCCGCCGATCTCGCAGTACTGTCTCATCTTCATCGCCGTCACGTTCACCTGGTTGATGGGCCTCATGGGCTACGTCCGCTCGGGGCTTCGCCAGCACTGGCACGTGTACGGCGTGTTGCCGGACGGTTCACCCGACGCCTTCACGCCCACACTCGGCTTCGCCACCCAGGTGATCTCCGTGTGCGTGCTGCTGTTCTTCGCGCTGATCGCCTTCGTCTTCTGGCTCGCCAGCCTGCACGACAAGAAGGACTACGTCGCGGCGAAGGCCGATGAAGACGCGTCCCACGGGCACGGCTCCAGGGTTCCCGCCGCGTCATGAGATCTCCGGTCGGCGTGAACGTGGTGCTCGTCGTGCTCGGCTCGACGATCTTCTACACGTACGTGGGCCAGCTGGTGCCGCAGAAGCAGCTGCAGCCCCCGCCGAAGGTGGAGATCACCGGGGAGATGACGCCCCAGCAGCTCGCCAAGATCGGCGACTCGATCGCGCATGACAAGGGCCTTTGCCTCACCTGTCATACTATCGGAAAGAAAGAGGGGGCGCTGCGGTTCCCGGATCTCGCCGGCGTCGCCGACCGCGCCAAGACACGTGTGGCCGGGCTCGATCAGCTGCAATACTTCGCGCAGTCGCTGTGTGATCCGAACGCGTTCATCGTCTCCGGCTTCACCTCCGGCATGCCGACGGTCAACAAGCCCCCGGTCGGGCTCTCCGACGAGGAGCTGCACGCGGTGATCGCCTGGCTGCAGAGCCAGGGCGGTGAGCCGACGATCACGCTGAAGGAAAAGCTCCCGTACTGTGGAGGGACTTCGTGAAGCTCGCCGTCGTCTTACCCATCCTCGCGGTGATGGTGGTGCTGCGCCTGCTCCGCGCCGGCCTGCTTGCCTGGCTGGCCGTATGGGCCATCGGGATGTACGTGGCGCTGCGCTACGGCTTCGTCACGCCGATTCCCGACTCCGCGGTACAAATCTTCATGTCCATCACCGTGCTCGCGCTCTTCGCGTACGCGACGTCGAGCCGCGAGCGCTTGCGCGGCACGGTCGATCCGCTCCTCACGTTCGCCGGCGACTCGCGCTACGTGCTGCCGCTCGCGCTGGTGGCGCTCGCCATCCCCGGCCTCGTCGGCTGGAGTATCTACCGCGGATCGCGACAGCCGATCCAGCCGCCGTTCTTCGGCCGCACCGTCCATCCCTCGCCGCCCGGCGACATCACTTCGCACGGCCAGAAGATCGACTTGATCCACGGCGAGAACCCGTTCCGCGCCTTGGAGAAGACCGATGTCAAGGCATTTCGCGACCACGTCGAGAACGGGCGGCGCGTCTACTACACCAACTGCTTCTTCTGCCACGGCGACGCGCTCGGCGGCGACGGCATGTACGCCCACGCGGTGAGCCCGGTGCCGGCGAACTTCCGGGACTCGGGGGTGCTGCCCAACTTCCAAGAGACGTTCTTCTTCTGGCGCATCGCCAAAGGAGGACCGGGCATGCCCGACGAGGGTGCGCCCGGCGACTCGGTGATGCCGGAGTGGGAGCGGTTTCTCTCCAACGACGAAATGTGGGACGTGATCCTCTTCCTCTACGCCGACACCGGGTATCGACCGCGCACCTTCGAGGAAGGCGCGGAAGCCCAGCACTGACGATGCGACGCGAGGCTCTGATCGCCGCGTGCATGCTGTTCGCCACCGGCGCCGTCGCGGCGCCGCCGGTCGATCTCGGCAGCGACGCGCAGCGTGCCGCGGGCAAGAAGCTCTACGACGTGAACTGCTCCCAGTGCCACGGGGAGAAGGGTGACGGCCAGGGCGTAGCCACGCCGTTCGTGTTGCCGAAGCCCCGAGACTTCACCTCGGGCAAGTTCAAGATCCGCACCACGCCGAGCGGCGCGCTGCCGACCACGGAGGACCTGAAGAGCATCATTCGCGCGGGCATGCCCTATACCGCCATGCCGGCTTGGCCGCAGTTCACCGATCAGCAGCTCACCGAGCTCGCCTACTACGTGAAGTCGTTCGCCCCCGACTTCGCCAATCCCGAGCGCCAGCCCGAGCCGATCAAGATCTCGTCGGCGCCGTCGAGCAGCAAGGAATCGATCGACAAAGGTCAGAAGCTCTACGCGGACCTCGGCTGCGCGCGCTGCCACGGCGACCTCGGCCGCACAGACGGCATCTCGGCCCCGACGCTCACCGATGATTTCGGCAAGCCGATCCTTCCCGCCGATCTCACGCGGCGCTGGACATATCGCGGCGGCCCGACGCGGCAGGACATCTTCCGCGCTTTCTCGACCGGCCTGAACGGCACGCCGATGCCGTCTTTCGTGGACGCGTTGTCCGAGGAGCAGCGCTGGGATCTCGCGAACTACGTCTACACGCTCTCGCCCTCCGATTCGCCGAACTACTCCACGGTGCTGGTTACGAAGAAGGTGCAGAAGGAGCTCGATCTCGACGACGCCAAGCTCTTCGAGGGGGCAGAGCCCGCGTTCTTCCCGATGCTGGGGCAGATCATGGAGCCGGGCAGGGAGTTCCATCCGCCCTGCACGGGCCTCACCGCGCGCGCGGTCTACAACGAGAGCGAGATCGCCTTCGAGCTCTCGTGGAACGACATGCGCGCCGACACGACGGGTAAGAACGGCCCGGACCTCGCCGTGCCGGCGAGCGAGGACACGCCGCCCAAGGCTGAGTCGCCGGCTGCGGGTGGCGGGAGCCCGTGGGGCGAGGCGGAAGAGGCGGCGCCCGCCGCCAAGAGCGAGAGCTCCGAGGGCTTCTGGGGCGACGAAGGCGGGGCGCCTGCGGCGCCGGCGAGCGAGTTCTCCGACGCCGTGGCGATTCAGCTCCCCGTCGACATCCCGACGACGATTCGCAAGCCGTACTTCATCTTCGGGGACAAGGGAAATCCCGTCGATCTCTGGTTCGTCGATCTCGCCAAGAAGCAGCCCGGCCTCTACGTCGGTCACGGCAGCGACAGCATCGAATCTCTCGGTCCCCGCGGCCTCAAGGCCGTGAGCCGCTACGACAAGGGCCAGTGGACGGTGGCGATCAAGCGGCGGTTGCGCAGCCAGGGCGAGACCACGTTCGACGAGGGAGGCTTCGTGCCGGTGGCGTTCTCCGTGTGGGACGGCGCCAGCCGGGAGCGCGGCAACAAGCGTGCGCTCACCAATTGGTGGACTCTCTACCTCTCCCCCGGGGAGCAGCCCTCCCCCAACGGACAGATGGCTAAGTGGGCGGGCCTCACTCTGGCACTCGAGCTCGCCTTCATCGGCTGGGCGCGCCGACGCACCCGTCGCCGCGACACGCAAGCGAAGTGATCTGGAGGCACTGATGTACAAGAGGATCTACGTTCCCGTAGACAACTCCGACTACTCGAATCAGGCGATCCGACTCGCCGTGGATCTTGGCAAGGCCTTCGGCT
>JBEVNX010000097.1:0-12348 GCA_040507895.1 Binatia bacterium
GAAGCGGCCTTGTCGGCGGTCTCCTTCGCAGTCGCCGCCTTGCTGCCCGACAGGACCGCCACAGAGCCGATCATTGCGGACCGCACGATGAATCTCCGGCCGTCGATAACCGCCGGGGTTTCCGCGGCCATCAGCTCTCGGTCGAGGATGGGAGCGTCGTCGTCGGATCGGATTGACATACGGCAACCTCGCTAGTTGTGTAGTTCGCTCTTCTTCTCAGCTCGCGACACGCGGTCGCGTGTGTCGAAGGGCTGGGCTGCTCCAAATAGCGCTTGCAGCGGGAAAGTACAATGTCGGCTTGGGCCAGCCTCTCTGCCCAAGTTCCCGTCACCCGAAGAACTAGCCGCGACGCGCCGGAGCTCGTTTGGCCGCTGGACCGCGTAGTCTAACTAGGTCGCTGTCACCGTCTGCTTAGTTGAGCACAAACAGGTCGCTACGATACTCTAGTTTCGACTTGCCGTCCTCTACGGGGTGGACGTCAATTCGCGAAAACATGACGACCGACGGCCAGACCACCGTGGCTTCGTCCGGCACGCCACGGCCGCAGGCGGCGAAGCGGCCGGACAACGGTGTGGCGCAATTCATCAGGGCACGGCTCACCTGGGGCTGGATGTACCGGGCCACGAGCTATCTGAGCTCGGCGCTCTGGGTCACGCCGATCGTGGCGATCGTGCTGATCTACCTGCTGGCGCCGCTGATGCGCTGGCTCGACAGCTATCTCGACTGGAACGTGACCGGGCTGGGAGTGTCGGGTGCGAGCGCGATGTACCAGACGGTCATCACGCTGGCGCTTTCGTTCCTCGTATTCACCTTCGGTTCGCTGCTGGTGGCCATCCAGGTCGCCGGTGGCCAGCTGACGTCGCGTGTGATCGCCACCACGCTGCTGCGCGACAACGTGGTGCGCGTCAGCGTGGGACTGTTCGTCTTCACGCTGCTGCTGGCCGTCACCGGGCTCAATCGGCTCGGCACGACCGTACCGAACCTGGTGACCACGTTGACCGGCGTGCTCGGCGTCGCCTGCCTGATGGCGTTCCTGTTCCTGATCGACTACGCGGCTCGCCTGCTGCGCCCGGTGAGCATCTTGGCGCGCGTGGGCAACCAGGGCGTCGAGGTGCTGCGATCGGTGTACCCGAGCCTCGCGAATGCCGAACACGACGAAAGCACGCATACCGCCGTGGAGCTGCCGGCGCCGGCCCGCGAGGTCATGCACACCGGGCGCGCAAAGACCCTGCTGGCGGTCGACCTGGCATCCCTGATCAAGGAGGCGCAGCGCTACGATAGCGTGATCGAGCTGGTGCCGCAGATTGGCGATTTCATCGCGCAAGACGAGCCGCTGTTCCGCCTGTACGCGAGCGCAGTGGCGATCGACGACCACCGCCTGCGTGCCGCGGTGGCCTTCGGCGACGAGCGGACCATGGAGCAGGACCCGGTGTTCGCGTTACGCATCATGGTCGACATCGCCCTGAAGGCGCTGTCACCGGCGATCAACGACCCGACGACGGCCGTTCTCGCCATCGACCAGATCCACCGCCTGCTGCGGGTGGCGGGCAAGCGCCGGCTGCACTCGGACGCAGTGGTCGACGCCAGCGGCCGCGTGCGGCTGGTCCAGCGCACGCCCGACTGGGACGACTTCGTGCTGGTGGCGTGCGCCGAGATCCGCGCCTGTGGTGCCAACTCGCTGCAGATCGCGCGTCGTTTGCGCGCGATGATCGACAACCTACTCGCGCTGCTGCCGGCGTACCGCCACGCGCCTTTGCTGCAGGAAAAGCAGCGACTCGACGCGGCGGTCGAGGCCGCCTTCACGCGGCCCGACGAGCTGGCATTGGCGCGCACGCCGGACGTACAGGGCCTGGGTGGCTCGGCCGCGCGGAGCCACCGCTAAGGGCGGGCAGGACGCACGGCCGATCGGGCGGCGGCGAGCCTGCGGGACTGGCTGGATGATGGTCGATGGCCCGATCCCCGAGCGCGTACTCACGCTGGCTGCGGCGGCGACCATCTTCTGCGTGATGTTGACCCTTGGCTTGGGCATCGTGGTGCGCGAGGTCCGCTGGGTGGGGCGCAATCCGGGACTGGTGGCGCGGGCGCTGTTCGCGGTGTTGGTGGCGGTCCCCACGCTGGCACTTCTCGTGGTGCGCAGCCTCGCCCTGCCGCGGGCTGCGCAGCTGGGCATCGTGCTGATGGCCATTGCACCCGGTGCGCCGGTGGCGCTGCGTCGCTCATTGGGAGCAGGCGGCCACCGTGCATTTGCGCCCGTGCTGCAGATCCTGGTGGCACTGCTGGCGGCCGCCTCGATGCCCCTGTCGATCGCCGCGCTGGTGGCGCTGTACTCGGGCGAGGCCCGCCTGGCGCCGCAGGACGTGGCGATGCAGGTGTTCAAGGCCCAGCTGCTGCCGCTCGGCGTGGGCATGCTGACCCGGCACTTCGCGCCCGCGGTGGCGGCGCGCTTGGAGCCGACGCTTGGGAAAATCGCGGGTGCGTTGCTGATCCTGCTGGTGTTGCTGGTGGCCGTCGATGTGGCGCCGGTCCTGGTCAGGGCCAACTGGCGGGTCGTCGTGGCGATCGTCCTCGTGACCCTGCTGGCGGTGGCGAGCGGCCACCTACTCGGCGGTCCCGAACCGGCCACGCGCACTGCGGTGGCGGTGTGCAGTGCCGCGCGCAATCCCGGCTTGGCGCTGCTGGTTGCCACCCAGAACGCAGCGCCGCCGGCCGTCGTCGCGACGATCTTCGTCTACCTGATCGTCTCGGCGCTGACGCTCATTCCCTACGTCATCTACAGCCGCGCGCTGGCAGCTGCGGCCGCGGGTAGCCACCTGCGGTCGGCTAGAACATGACCTTCAGCCGCCCGTCGAGGTGGTGTGACCGTCGACGTAGACGTAGAAGCGCTAGCGGGTGCAGGCGGAGCGTCGAATCGCCCGATGCGGTTAGTAGCATCCGGGGACAAGGCGCGATGTGCGGCGGCGGTAAGCCTCATACTCAGCGCCGAAATGAGATTGCAGGAGCGCCTCTTCGGCGCGGATACGACCCAGGATGGGCAGGATCGTCAGCGCCGCGAGCAGCACGCCCACACCTGAGCGGAATGCGAGCGCCCAGCCCAGAGCGTTGATGATCAAGCCCAGATAGCTGGGATGGCGGATCACGCCATAGATTCCGCTGGTCACGAGCTGATGCTCAGACTGGATCGCCACGAGACCGCTGAAGCGCCGTCCAAGGATGTAGACAGGCCAGATCCGCAAGAAGCCACCAACGACGAAGAGGAAGAGTCCGAGCCAGCGGACCGCGTCGCCATCGAGCGTCCAAAACCCTATGCGATCCGTATAGGAAGGCAGATAGGCGGCCAGGATGCCGAGCGCCGCAAAGACGGCGATGACCCAGCGGTTGGAGCGATCTTCACGCTCCCCTGCGGAAAGATTTCCTTCGCTAAACAGGGCGGCGCCCGCCATCGCAAAGACCGCGATCGTGAGGGCGATCAGCGCCGGGTGAGAGAAGAATGCCGCCGGTCCTCCCCGGCCGAGAATGGCGAGCGCGAGAAAGACGAGCGTGCTTACGACCGTCATGATCATGACGGTTGGCGTCAGCTTCATGGGTTGCACAGCTTTGCCTTGAGCCGACGCTTCTCAGCGCTGCCGCTGCAGGTCGACCGCTAGCTCTTTGGCGCGCCGTGCGGCCTCTTCGGCCGCTTTGCGGGCGGTTGCCGCCTCGTCGGCAGCGGTCTTTGCGCGTCGTTCGAGGTGCCCGGCGATTTCTTCCGCGCGGGCTGCCTCCTTCAGCGCCTTGGCCGCTTCGCGCTCTCGTTCGCGCAGCTGCTTCGCCGCCTCACGTCGCTGTTGTCGCTCGGCGCCGTCCATCGCGTTCGAGGTGATCCTCGATGCTTCTTGATCCGTCGTAGACCTGCGGCTCGAGGGTGACGCCTTTGCGAGCTCACCGAGCACTCCCTCGACATCGGGAGGTCGGAGCTCGTCCGCGAGGCACCCACGCGCCAGTAGACTCGCCTTCACAGGATCGGCGACTGCGCCCGTGAGTGTCGCTACGATTCGCGGCTCATCGATGCCGCGCTCCGCAATTTTACGTATCCGCCGTAGCGCGGCAGTAGTCGCCACCCTCCACGCTTTGTTCGCTTCTTGGAGTGACGTCGACCCCAAGCCCTTGAGTTGCGCTTCTTTGAGCTGCCTGCCAGCCGTCGTGAGCGTTGTGACCTCGTCAGGATGGCGGCGCGCAAGCTGGTTGATGAGCCATACGACCATCGTCGGCTTGCGTAGGGCGTGGATCTGCGACGCTCGCTCATGCTGCCCCGCCTCTAGAGCCTTTCTCGCGAGTGCGTCGCGAGAGGCGACGAAACTGGAAGGAACCGTCACAAAGAGCGCGTCGAGTTCAGCGTCGTCGACCATCCAGTGCGCAGTCTCGCTCACGAAGAGCGGTCCGTCACCCTTCGAAGAGGCCCCGAATCGTTTTCGCCTTTGCATCGTCTCGCGTGCGTCTTAGGGACGCCGGATGGCGACGGTGCTGCATGCGATCACGGTCGCAGGACCACATAGCGCGCCATCTACACGGCACGTTTGGGGGTTGACCGGCTGCGAGGGGGGTCCTATCCGCTGACTATGCGCTTCGTTCTCCTGCGCAGCCGGCTCTTGCTTCTAGCTGCGGCGGGAATGATCCCGCTCACACTCGTGACGGGGTTCGTCCTGTGGTTGCTGGCGCAGCAGTATCGAACGCAAACTGCACGCTCGGGCGTTGAAACAGCGCGAGCCCTGAGCACGGCGGTCGACGGAGCGCTTGAGTCATCCATTTCGGCGCTCGTGAGTTTGGCGAGCGTATCGCCCGATGACTCGAGCGACCTAACGCACTATCAAGAGCTTCTACAGAAGGTGCTCGCTGCACAGCCCGCATGGACGGCTATCAAGCTGGCCGACCCGACCGGGCACCTGCTCCTCAGGACGGGTTCTTCAATCGGCGCCCCCCTGGCCTCGATGCCGCGAGACCCCGAGAGCTTTGGCCTAGCCGTGCGTACGGGGCGTCCCGTGGTCGGCAATCTCGTGTCACGCCCCGAGGGTGGCCTTTACGTGCCCGTGCGCGTTCCCGTCCTACGCGGCACGACCGTGCGCTACGTCCTGACCGCAGAGCTCGTCCCCGACTCGCTCGTCTCTTTGCTCGGTCGACAGCGTCTGCCCGAGGACTGGGTCGTGTCAATTTTCGACGCGCACGATCTGCGCGTTGCCCGCTCGCGCCTTCACGAGCGCTACTTGGGGACCGCCCCCTCGCCGTCGCTTGCCGAGTTGATGAAGAGAAGAGGGGACGAGGGATATGGGCCGATCCACGCGCTCGAGGGAGACGAGATGTACGGGGCGTACAGCCGATCCAGTACCACTCACTGGAGCGTCGCGATCGGAATCCCGCGTTCTCTGACTGAAGATACTGCGCTTCGGTCTCGCATGAGCTTCGGCGCGGGATTGATGCTTTCGATCGCTTTCGCGGCAGCCGCTGCGATCCTGGTCGGCCGCAGCGTCGCCGTACCGATGAGACAACTACGCGAAGCCGCTGACGCTCTCGGCGCCCGCCGACGGCCGCTGTGGCCGCGGACACAAATACGCGAGATACACGACGTAGCATCCGCGCTCGCAGCAGCAGCGAACGAGCAAGAGAGGTACGCGGCCGAGCGCCAAGCGCTGCTCCGCAGCGAGCAGGAGTCACGCGCTTTGGCGGAACGCGCCAGCCGCGCCAAGGACGAGTTTCTGGCGATGCTCGGACACGAACTCCGCAACCCACTCAGCGCCGTCGCCAATGCCTCGCACCTTCTCGACTCGCCCCTCACCGGCGGAGACGCTGCCGCTCGTGCCCGCTCGATCATCAGACGTCAGGTCGCCCACCTTTCGCGCCTGGTCGACGACCTGCTCGACGTTACACGCGCGATGATGGGCAAGATAGTTCTTCGGCGTCGGCCCATCGATCTCGCAGACGCTACCGCCCATGCGGTGACCATCTGCCGATCGACCGAACCCGGGAAGAGCCGTCGCATCGTCGGTAGGCTCGAGTCGGCCTGGATCGACGCAGATCCAACCCGCGTCGAACAGATCGCGACGAATCTCCTGAACAATGCCGTGAAGTATACGCCGCCCGGCGGTGCAATTGAGGTGTCGGTGCAGAGCGCTGGCCCAGATGCCATTCTTCGCGTCGTGGACGACGGCATAGGTATGCCCCCCGACCTCGTCGCTCGAGTGTTCGAACCCTTCGTACAGGGCGACCGCGAACTCGATCGTCCGCAAGGCGGGCTAGGCCTCGGCCTTACGCTCATACAACGCTTAACCGCGCTTCATGGAGGCACCGCGAGCGCCCGGAGCGATGGCCCAAACCGGGGTAGCGAGTTCATCGTCACGTTCCCCTCTATCCGGCGGCCGACCGAGCTAGCTAGGCCGGCTGCGCCGGAACCTTCAATCGTCCGCGATGTGCTTGTCGTGGATGATGACGCCGACGCTCGAGATAGCCTTCGCCTCTTGCTTGAACTGCGGGGCCACCGCGTGCGGATCGCCGCAGACGCGGCGTCCGCGTTGATCGAGATCCGCGCCGCCACTCCGGATGTAGTCTTCATCGACATCGGTCTACCGATGGTCGACGGCTACGAGTTGGTGCGGCGGATCCGCGCCGAAACTGAGGTCGGCCGGCGGCCCATGCTGATCGCTCTCACCGGCTACGGCCTCCCTCAAGACCGCCAGAAGTCCGCTGAGGCGGGCTTCGACGTGCATCTCGTCAAACCGGCTGAACCCACCGAGATCGACCGCTTGCTTGCCCACAGGTTGTCGCTCGTCTCTGCTCCAGACGGCGCCTGAGGCTACGGCTTCACATTGGGTCAACTCCTGGGAAATCCATTCAACTGGCACGGGACGCAGCTTTTTTGGCCATCTCCTCCAAAGCGTCATAGTCCCCGCCGGACACACGACGGAAGCACCACGCGTGCGTTTCGGGGTCGTTCCCGAGCGGCCCGGAGGCTCCGTCTTCATTTGTCGGGCTCACCAGGATTGACGCGCCCGAAATGTGCGTCCTAAGGACATGAGCCATGGCTCGAGTGAAGCTCGTCAAGCCCGGCGCGGTCGATGATCCAGTCATCGCCGCCATCTTCGATTGGGTGACGAAGATGGAGGGTGCGGTGCCGAACCACTTCTACCTCGAGCTCAACTTTCCCGAGTTCATGAAGGCGAAGCTCGGTGCCACCAAAGTCCTTTGGGAAGCCGGCGAGCTCTCGATGGAAGAGATCCAGCACGTCGGCATCGCCGTCTCGAAGGCCAACGGCTGCCCATACTGCACGGCGGCCTTCTGTACGATCCTCAACTACGGCCTCGACAAGAACGAGGCCTATGTGCGCGAGTTCGTAGCCTCGGGCGCGGCCGATTCGTCACGCACGGCGGCGATCGTCCGCTTCGCGCTGGCGGTGAACGCCGAGCCCAAGAGCATCCGCGACGAGCACGTCGACGGGTTACGAAAACTCGGGCTCACCGACAAGGGCGTCGTGCAGCTGGTGCACCTGGTGAGCGACTTCGCTAGCTACAACCGCCTGAACCTCGCTCTCGCGACTGACTACGACTACCGCGATCTCTGGCGTGCGCTCGCATTCGGATGGAAGCAGCGCCCAGGCGAGGCGGCGGGCGACGGAACTCGCGGAATCCGCCAATAGCGAGGAAGGCGGTTGGCGCTAGCGCGGGCGTCAATGTCGCGTGGCGTTGCCGCCCTTCGCGTTCGGCGTGAGCACACGGTAGCGACGTGGCGCTCGCTCGGGAGCAATCGTTCGGATGGGTCTAAGTCGATCCATCCGGGGTCTGGTGCGATGGCGAGCCTCGACGCCGATTTCGCGATGGCCATGAGGCAGAATCGGTCCGCGTGTCGCTTCGCCACTTCCCGAGTCCTGCGGCTTGTGACTTCTCGGCGGACTTTGGTACTGGTCCCACGACGACGCGAGCGAAGGGCCTGAGCATGGCTTTCGACGACCTACCCGAGCAACCCGCTATCTTTCCTCGTGAGGCCGAGGTCTATGCGCACCGAGCACTCGAGCTCTCCCGAGAGGCAGCTTCCCGTTGTGACGTCGCTTGGGACGTCCCATACGGCGACGACTACTATCAACGGGTCGACGTCTACAGGCCGATGAAGGCCACGGCGGATCTGCCAGTCCTGGTGTTCGCCCACGGCGGAGCATGGACGAACGGTTACAAGGAATGGATGGGGCTCATGGCGCCGGCAATCACGAACTTCCCGGCCGTTTTCGTCTCTGTATCGCACCGGCTGGCCCCTGAGCACCGATATCCCGTGCCATTCGACGACTGCTTGGCTGCGCTCAGCTGGGTGCATCGGAACATTGCCGACTACGGTGGCGATCCGCGACGTCTTTACGTCGGGGGTCACTCATCAGGCGGGCACTTGTACGCGCTCGTGACTCTCCGCCGGGATGCACGTCGATCCGCGGGATTGGCCGACGACGTCGTCCGGGCGTGTTTCCCGGTGAGTACTCGCTTCAACATGGTCTTCGACAACCCTGAGCCGGGAACGACCGAGCATCGACACAATACGATGCTGTTCGCCGCCGGCGAGAACGCCGTACCGGCGAGTCCACTTCACCAGATCGACGGGAACAGTGTCCCTTTCTTGCTCGCCTGGGGTGCCCGAGACCTACCGGCCATCATCGAGAATGGTGAGCGAATGTTCGAGGCGCTGTTTGCCACGGGCACGCGCGTCGAGAAGCTCGTGATCGAGGGTCACGATCACTTCGACATGGCGCTCGAGCTCGGCAACCCCGCGAACCCTTGGGTGATGGCCGTGCGGAGCTGGATGAGAGGCGACAGCACGGAGACCGACTGCAAGGAGGCAGAGCGTGACCGCGATGGTTGAGACCGACCCGATGGCGCCGATAGAGCGTCTGCTAGCGATCGAGGAGATCAAGCAACTGAAGGCGCGCTACTTCCGTTGCATGGACCAGAAGAAGTGGGACGAGTTCGAAGCCGTGTTCACGCCAGACGTGGTCTTCGACCTGCGGGAGGCGATATTCGCGCGCAACCCGGCGACCGGCGAGATCATGAAGAGCGGTGACATCCTTGTCCGTCAAGAGCAGATGAAGGACGAAGACTGGCTGCACCATGGGGCCTCGGCCGTGCGCAACTGGGAGGAGAGGATTCTGACCGGCATCGTCACCGTACATCAGGGCCACATGCCGGAGATCACGATCACGTCTCCGACCACGGCGCACGGGTACTGGCACATGGAACACTTGCTTCGCTTCCCGCGCATCAACCCGTATGCCCAGTACTGGTGGATTCCGGACAACGCGCCGTTCCACGAATTGCACGGCTTCGGGCTCTACGACGAAACCTACAAACGGCTCGAGGAAGGCTGGCGCATCAAGACCCTCAAGCTCACACACTTCCGGGTGGACATCACGTAGCATCTAGTTTTGCACGAGTAGCGCGACCGCGCGCGACCGCCACCACGATTCACATCCCGTCGAGGAATCGTCTCAGCGTTCTCGGGTGCTGCGACGTCGACGAGAATGCGGTCCGGGTAGCCGAACGCGGAGCGGTCGCAAGCGGCGCGACGATATAATGTCTCTGCGCGGCGGTCTGCCATGACTCCCGATACGCCCCACGGCACCTGGATCCTCACCGACATCCCCGGTCGACTGGACGCGCTGGGGTGGTCGCGGTGGCACCGGCGTGTAGTCATCGCGCTCGGGATCACGTGGATCCTCGACGGCCTGGAGGCCAGCCTCATCGCGAACCTCGCCCCGAGCCTGCAAGACCCCCGAGCCCTCGGGTTGACCGCGACGCAGATCGGCCTTTCGAACACGTCGTACCTGGTCGGCCAGGTGATCGGCGCACTCGGGTTCGGCTACCTGACCGACCGGCTCGGCCGCAAGCGCCTTTTCCTCGTCACTCTCTCCCTCTACCTCGTTGCGACAGCACTGTCCGGGCTTGCTTCGGTCTTCGGGGTGTTCGTCGTGTTCCGGTTCCTCGCGGGCGCCGGCATAGGTGGCGAGTACTCCGCGATCAACTCCGCGATCGACGAGCTCGTGCCGGCGCGTATCCGCGGCCAGATCGATCTCGGGATCAACGGCAGCTACTGGGTCGGCGTCGCGCTCGGCGCGGGCGTGACTCTGCTGTTGCTCGACCCTCGCCTGATGCCGCTAGAGATCGGCTGGCGCCTCGCATTCGGGCTGGGCTCGGTGCTCGGCCTCGGGATCATTCTCATTCGCCGCGATCTACCGGAAAGCCCACGCTGGCTGCTCAACCACGGCCATGTCGGCGCCGCCGATGCCGTGGTGAGCGGCATCGAGGCCACGATCCGCGAGGCGGGCGTTACAGTCCACGCGCTCGAGGTCAGACTGGTCCGCATCCAGATCGCCGGGCCGGTTGGGCTACGGCACCTGGTGCGCACGCTCGTTCGCCGCTATCCCCAACGTACGATCCTCGGGCTCGCGCTGATGCTCGCACAGGCCTTTCTCTACAACTCGATCTTCTTCAGCTATGGCCTGATCCTAGAGAAGTTCCACGGCGTTCCGCCGACTGACGTCGGGCTGTACATCGTGCCGTTCGCGATCGGCAACTTTGCCGGGCCGCTGCTACTCGGCCGGCGCTTCGATCGCTGGGGGCGTCGCGTCATGATACCGGCGACCTACGCGCTCTCAGGCATCCTCCTGTTCGCGACCGGGGCACTCTTCGCGGGGGGGTACCTCGACGCTGTCACCCAGACGGTTGCGTGGTCGATCGTGTTCTTCGTCGCATCGGCAGCCGCAAGCTCAGCATACCTGACCGTCAGCGAGCTGTTCCCGGTCGAGCTACGGGGCATGGCGATCGCGGTATTCTACGCATTCGCGACGCTCGTCGGTGCCGGCGCACCCGCTCTGTTCGGCGCGATCATCGACACGGGCGAGCCCGGCCAGCTGTTCGCCGGCTACGCGCTGGCCTCGAGCCTGATGATCGGCGCCGCAGTGGTCGCGCGCGTGCTCGGCGTCGACGCCGAGGGTCGCTCCCTCGAGGAGCTCAGCGCCGATCGCGCACCGGATGACGCATGAGCAGGAAGTGCACTGCATCACACCCATCAGACGTGTGAGACTCGTCGAGGACGGAGTCTCATTGGCAACTCGAGTTCACTTGTAGGAGACTTGCCGCGGCGCGGGGATACACTGCTGTCCGTGTGCGTTCGCGGCTCGTCATACGAGCTGTTCGGGTGGCCGCAGCCTGCGGGTTCTCTCGGGGGGAGTCATGGCACGAAAAAGAATCGCGGTCGTCACGGGCGCCGGCAGCGGGATCGGCAAGTCCGCAGCACTCGCGCTGATCGAGGACGGCTACCACGTCGCCCTGGTCGGCCGACGCAAGGACATGCTGGAGAAGACCGCCGCCGAGTCGGGCGCCCAGAACCGCGCACTGGTCCTGCCGGCCGACCTCACCAAGGACGAACAGGTGAGGGAAGTGTTTGCCAAGACGAAGGCGGCCTGGGGTCGCCTCGACGTGCTCTTCAACAACGCCGGCATCGGCGCGCCGGCAGTGCCAATGGAGGACCTGTCGATCGAGAAGTTCCGCGAGGTGGTGAACATCAACCTCGTCGCCATGTTCCTGTGCACGCAGGAGGCGATCCGCGTCATGAAGGCGCAGGACCCCAAGGGCGGGCGCATCATCAACAACGGGTCGATCTCCGCGCATGCGCCGCGGCCGATGTCGGTTGCCTACACCTCCACCAAGCACGCCGTCACCGGCCTCACCAAGTGCATCTCGCTCGATGGCCGCAAAGACGACATCGCCGCCAGCCAGATCGACATCGGCAACGCGCTGACCGACCTCACTGCGCGCATGGCGAACGGCGTGCCGCAGGCCGACGGCTCCGTGAAGTCCGAGCCGGTGATGGACGTGAAGCACGTCGGCGATGTGGTGCTGCATGTGGCCAACCTGCCGCTCGATGTCAACGTACCATTCATGACCATCATGGCGACGAAAATGCCTTTCGTCGGCCGCGGTTAGTTATGTTCACCTTCAACTGCCGCAGCGAAGATGCCACTCAGCGTTCCTCCCGCGGCTGCTGCAGATGAGAAACACGAGAAAGTCGCCTGCCGAGCGACCAGGGTGGTGCGCTGCGGACTACAAGCCCTGAATACTCAGTGTGACGCGGCCTCGTAGCGGCAAATCCATGCAGAGCGAATGACCGAGGCGGAACGACCAATCTTGGCCGTTCCGCCTCGGTCTCGCGACTACCGATCGAGCACGAGATAGCCGCGATCGCACGACCCCCCACCGCCTCCAGCCTCACTCCTCATCTCCGCGCCCAACCACCTGCCGTCCCCACAGCGCACGCGAAGGCGTGGCAAAAAGCGAAGGCTCGCTATCG
>JBEVNX010000156.1:0-13786 GCA_040507895.1 Binatia bacterium
CCTTCACCGAGCAGCGTGTGGCAGTTCTCGCAATTGTACTTGCCCCAGGCTCGCCCTCCACGGCGCACGGCCTCGGTGAGGCCTTCCTCGTGCGTGCGCGCCGCGATCGTGGTGTGGGTGTGGATGGTGAGCAGAACGAAGAGGATCACGAAGAAGACCGTTCCGGCGAAGAAGAAGCCCCGCGTGGTCGCCTTTGTCATCGCTCTCCTCCGTTCTTCGCTCGCGCCTTGGCGCCCCGCGTCGCCCGCAGCGTCTCGCGCGCCGCGATCGCGAAGGCGGCGAAGCCGGCCGCCGCCGCCGTGGCCATCGTCACGTCCGCCGCTCCTGCCGCGCCAGAGCGACCGAGCAGCGGCGCGACCAGCACCAGAGCCGCGGCCGAGAGAACGAGGCCGACGATCAGCAGCTCGATGCGATCGGCCACTGCGCTACACCCCGATGCGGGGCAGGTTCTCGAGGCCGATGGCTACCGCATAGACCATCGCGCCGAGCACGAGGGCGACGATCAGGCTGGAGAGCGACCAAATGAGCGTGCTGCCGTCGACCGAGCTCGAGTTTTTCATGCCGCAACCTCGAGCAAGGGATGGACCAGCCACCGATCCGCTATTGCGGTGAAGTTTCCGCTCATTGCGAGCGTAGCTTCTCGATGCCGAGAATCCCCGCAACGGGCCTTCTCAAAATTGAGAGGAGCGTATGCGGCGCACGCGACTTGCAGCAGCGCTCACATTGCGCTCAACCCTGGATGTGGAATGACCACAAAGGGGGGCCGGCTCGACGCGGCGGAGGCTGCGGCGTTGATACGCTCCCGCGACGTCTTGCTTTGCGGCTTCGTCTCGGGCCAGCCGATTGCCCTTCTCGAAGCGATCGGCGCCCGCGCCGACCTGGAAGACGTGGCCCTCTACTGCGGGATCCTCGGGCGGCCCTACGAGCTGCTGCGCAATCCCGGGATGCGCGTAGTGAGCGGCTTCTTCGGCCCGGTGGAGCGCCTGGCCCGCTCCGCCGGCGCCCGGGTGAGCTTCCTGCCCGCGGACTTCCACGGCCTCGAGCGCATCTCGCTGCACATGAAGCCGCGAGTCGTTCTGGCCGTCACCACGCCGCCCGATGCCGGCGGCTGGCTGTCTTTCGGCGCTCACGCGGGGGCGAGCTACCGCGCGTTCCTCGAAGCGGCGCGCGACCCCGAGCGATTGGCGATCGCGGAGCTGAACTCGAAGATGCCGCGCGTCGAGGGCATCGCCGATCTCGGCGGCAATCGCGTGCACCTCTCGGAGGTCGACGCGTGGGTCGAGCACGACGCGGATCTCGTGGCATTGCCCGAGGAGGAGCCTTCCTCCGACGACCTCGCGATCGCGGCCGCGGTCTGCGAGCGCATCGAGCCGGGGGCGACGCTGCAATTCGGCATCGGCGCGGTGCCGGGCGAGATCGCCCGCCGGCTTGCGGAAGGCGCCGTCGGCGAGTTCGGCATCCACACGGAGATGATCGGCGACGGCGTCATGCGCCTGCACGAGGCCGGCAAGGTGGTCAACCGCAAGCCGATCTACGAGGGCTTCACCGTAGCGACCTTCGCGCTCGGCAGCGAGTCGGTTTATCGCTGGCTCGACGGCAACCCGCTGGTCCGCATGCTGCCCGTGTCGGCGGTCAACGATCCCTCGATCCTACGGCGCCTCCCCGGTCTGGTGAGCATCAACGGCGCGCTGTCGATCGACCTCGACGGACAGGTGGCTGCCGACTCGGTGGCCGGTAGGCAGTATTCGGGGGTCGGTGGGCACGAGGCCTTCGTCATCGGAGCCTCGGAAGCTCCCGACGGACGAAGCTTCCTGTGTCTCAAGTCCACGGCCCGAGTCGGCGGCCAGCGCGTCTCGACGATCGTTCCAGCATTCGCGCCGGGCACGCGTGTCACCACGGCGCGCCATCACGTGCAGCACGTGGTCACCGAGCAGGGCGTGGCCGATCTGTCGATGCTCGGCGACACCGAGCGCCCCGCCGCGCTGATCAGGCTCGCGCATCCGGATTTTCGCGGCGATCTCGAGAAGGCTTGGCGCGAAGGGCAGCGCGGATCTCGCTGAGCCGCGTCAGGGGACCGCTTCGCCGGTGGGATGCTCCCCCGAGGGCCCCGAAGGCAACCGCGGCAGAGAGCGAAGATAGCGGAGGATGGCCTTCACTTCAGCAGAGCTCAGCGTGTCGTCGAAGTGCGGCATGGTCGGAGTCTTGTCCTCGAGCATGTGCCAGATCGCCTGGCGCGTTTCGTCACTCGTGTGCGTGCGGAAATAGCTCGCGTCGAACGCGAAGTGCGGCGCGGGTCCGGTGAGCAACGCGCCGGTCGCGCCTTCTCCGTGCGGGCCGTGACACGTCGAGCAGAAGCGGTCGTAGATCTCGTACCCCGGGGAGAGAAGGCGCACGAAGCGGACGAGGTCCGCTGACTCCGCCTCGGTCACGCGCGGCAGCACCGCGGGCATCCCGCGCCGGCCGTGGCGGACCAGCGAGCGGAGCTCCCGATCGGAGATGGCGGCTTGGAAGACGCCGTCGGAAAGATCTTGCGGCCGCCGCGTCACGCCGGGCGGCAGCGCCGGCTCGGGATGGCCGTAGCGGTCGTGGCAGGGAGTGCAGCGCACGTAGTAGATCTGCTCCCCCGCATCGATGGACTTCCAGGACCTCTCCGGAAGCTTACGCAGGAACTGATACAGCGCCTCGGTCTCGGCGGCCTGTCGGTTGATCGACTCGGGGCGGAACGCGAAGCGCATCACCTTGCCTTCGCGAATGCGCTCGGCGAGCTTGTCATCTGAGAAGGCGTCGAGCACTTCGCTGCGCCGCAGGTCGGCCGGTCGGTTGCGGAGCAGCGCCGCGTCGGGGCCGTCGCCGATGCCGCTCGCGCCGTGACACCGGGAGCAGTGGGCCATGTAGAGCGCGCGACCCTTGTCGACCGTTGCTACGCGCGGCAGCGGCGAGCCGAGGTCGGCGAGAAGCAGGAGCAGGAGCGGAAGCGTAGTCACGCGCGGCGCATCTCGGGGTGCCAAACGGCCGTCAGGCTCCCGTCGTCGCTCGACCAACGAAAGGAATTGCGCCCGCCGAAGGCCTTGGCGAGCTCCAGAGCGACGCGATGCGCGAGCTTCTGCGACGTGGTGAGCAACTCCAAGCGGGGGCCGGTCCAGTCGATCGAAACGATGCGACGCTCCGGCTGGGTATGGCTCGCGCGACTCGCCACGTTGCGAATCCGACGATCGATCGCGTCGCGGTCCGGGATGTCGGCCACGGTTGCGATCACGCGGCCGTAGTACTCGCAGCGACCGATTTGCTCGCAAGCGGGGCACGAGCCCCACGTCGCTTGGTCGAGAAGGGCAGTCGAGAGCGGTCGCTTCCGCCACGCGCGGCGCAGGAAGCTCGCTCCGCAACTCGTGCAGATCGTCGGTTCGTGCGGCGGCGCGGCTGCCTTGCGCGCCACCCGTGGCGCCTTGCTGCTCTCGGATCCGCGACGCACGAGCGCTCGCACGAGTTGCTTGGATTTTCGCTTCGCACCGGAGGTTCGCATGAACGAGTCGGCAGCAAAGAGCCTGCCACGGTGACGAATCACACCGCTGGTGCGTCGCGCAACCAATCCTTGCCGCCCGCGGGAACGCCAGCGCCGCCGTTTCCCATTCCTGAGATCGAGGGGGTCGCCCGTCGCCGACAGCAGCTCGATCGCGAATGGTACGGATACTGCTGCCAGATTGGCGGAGAGCACGAGCATGGATTTCGCGATACCCGAAGAGATTCGCTCGCTGTGCGGCAGCATCGAGCGCTTCATGGACGAATTCGTGTACCCGCTCGAGCAATCCTTGCGTTGGCGGATGGAGGCCGCGGGCCCCGCCTATCCCCCCCAGATCCGGGCCGTGCAGCAGCGCGCGAAGGCGCTCGGCTATTGGGCGTTTCATCTCCCCGTGGAAGCGGGCGGTGCGGGAATCCCGTTCATGCACTACGCTCACGTCAACGAGATCCTCGGCCGGAGCCCGTTTGGGCCGGCGTGTGTCGGCTCGCAGGCACCGGACTCCGGCAACGCAGAGATCCTCTGGCGGTTTGGCGACGCCGAGCAGAAGAAGCGGTGGCTCGAGCCGCTGGTGGCCGGCGACATCCGCAGCTGTTTTTCCATGACGGAGCCGGAGGTCGCCGGCTCGGATCCCCGCTGGCTCCGCACCACGGCCGCTCGCGACGGCGATCACTACGTGGTCAACGGTCACAAGTGGTTCTCGAGCGGCGCGCACGGGGCAACCTTCGCGATCGTCATGGCGGCGACGACGCCCGATCACCCCGACGTGCACCGCCGCTTCAGCATGATCGTCGTTCCCACCGATACGCCCGGCTTCCACATCGAGCGCGGCATCACCGTCATGGGCGAGGACGACAACCATCACGCCGAGATTCGCATCGAGGATTGCCGAGTGCCGGTCGCCAATCGGCTGGGCGAGGAAGGATCAGGCTTCGCGATCGCGCAGGAGCGACTCGGGCCCGGTCGCATCCATCACTGCATGCGCTGGCTTGGCGTCGCCGAGCGCGCCTTCGAGCTCATGTGCCAGTGGGCGACCGAGCGCGAGGTGTTCGGCTCGACGCTGTCACGCAAGGCGAACATCCAGGATTGGATCGCCGAGGCGCGCGCCGACATCCATGCCGCGCGGCTGATGACGCTGCACGCGGCGTGGAAGATCGACACCGAGGGGCAACAGGCGGCGCGCGAGGAGATCTCGCTGATCAAGTTCTTCGGCGCCAAGGTGCTGTCGAGCGTCGTCGACAAGGCTCTGCAGGTGCACGGTGCCGCGGGCGCGACGGACGATCTGCCGCTCTCGATGTTCTATCGTCAGGCTCGCCTGGCGCGCATCTACGACGGTGCCGACGAGGTCCACAAGATGGTGGTGGCGCGCCGCATCCTGGCGGGCTACGAGTCGTCGCGGAGACCCGGGTAGAGGCCCCTGTCAGGCCGGGCGCGTCGTCAACACCGGGCAGATCGAGCTGCGCACGACCTTCTCGGCGACGCTGCCGAGCGCCACGCGCCAGACTCCCTTGCGCCCGTGGGTCGCCATCACCACCAGGTCGACGCCGAGCTCCTTCTCCGCGCGCAAAATCTCCGAGGTGGGGTCTCCGACCCGCGTGAGCATGCGGTAGGCGACCTCCCCATCCAATACATCGTGGGCTTCGGCGGCGAGCCGTTGCTTCGCTTCCCGCTCGACCCAGGCCTCGGCGCCCGCCGCTTGCTCGACCGCGCAGTAGTGCTGTTCGGAGAAGGCCGCCTCGCGTAGCGGAATCACGTGGAGGAGGATGAGCTCGGCGCGCTCGCGCGTCGCCACGTCCTTCGCGAGCTCGAGCGCTGCGCGCGAACCGTCGTCGAACTCGACGGGAACCAGGATCGAGCGGACCAATCGTGCCATGTCGTGATCTCTCTTCCCTTCAGATCAGCAGCAGCGCATGGCGCCGCTCGACCGGGCAGCGCCGCCCTCGCGCTTCGTCGTCGAGATCACCACGCGGTGTCCCCTGGCTTCGAGCAGCGCGACGAGGGCGTCGGGATCCGGAGTGCTGACGCGCAGGCGGTAGGCTGGGGCCGGACCCGCGATGGACTCGACTCCCTGATGGTGGTGAGAAGGTCGCCGCCCTGGGCGCGGATGAGGCTCGAGATCTCGGCAAGAGCCAATCCGCCTCCCTGCGGTACCGTGAGCAGCGTGGTCACCGGCGGACAGACCGCGTCGAGCACTTCGATGCTCGCGCGCAACAGATCGCGTGGCGTCAGCAAGCCGACGAGGCGACCTCGATCGACGACGAGCAGCCCGGGTCGCTCTTGAGACAGGAGCCATGAACGCGGCTTCTCGGAGATTCGAGTCCGGGCGAACGTACGCCGGGTGGGAATCCATCTCGGCGCCGATCTCACGGTACTCGAGGTCCGAGAGATCCCAGCAGGTGTCGCGGGCGGTCAGTAACCCGACGAGCTTGTCGCCTTCGACTACGGGCAGCACGCTCACGCGCCTGGCTCGTATCGTCTGCAGAGCCGAGGCCAGCGAGTGTCGAACGGAGATCGTGACGGGATTCCGCGTCATCACATCCGCGACGGTCATCTCGATTCCGGCGTGCACGGTCGCTCCATGAAGGATTGAAGCGAACGCCGTGCCATCGCCTAAGACGACGAAGCCGCCCGGGTTGTCGGGGCGATCTTCCTATCGCCGAGAACCTGACGCGCCCGCTCTCCCGTGGGCAGGAATCCGCGCCTCTCAGCGCTTGCGCGCTCGACGGTTGCGCGCCCGGGGCGGCGTGCTCGGCAACGTCAGCACCGGGCAGGCGGCGCTGCGCACCACACGCTCGGCGACGCTGCCGAGCAGAAGATGAGAAAAACCGCTACGGCCGTGCGTGGCGAGGACGATCAGGTCCGCGCGCAACCGGTCGGCCGTGTCGACGATCGCCGCCGCAGCGCCGCCGTTGGCGATCACGCCGCGACAGCGCTGGCCGCGCTTCTTGATCTTGGCGACGGCGCGCTCGAGCGCCTCGCGCGCCGAGTGCTGCAGCTCTTCGATGACGGTGGCCATCGCCGAGGCGCCGTAGAGGTCTCCGGCCATCACGGCGGGCTCGACGACGTGAAGGAGCACGAGCTCGGCGCCCAGCGAGTGCGCGAGCGACTGCGCCTCCGCGACGCCGCGCTCGGACAGGGAAGAGAAATCGGTCGGGGCTACGATTCGGCGAAACTTCATCGAGACCTCCTTGGCGGTACGATCAAGACGGGGCAGCCGGCGGTGCGGACCACGCGCTCGGTGACGCTGCCGAGCAGCAACCGGCCCACGCCGTGGCGGCCCTTCGTGGCCATGACGATGAGATCGGAGCGGCGGCGCTTTGCTTCGTCGGTGATGGAGCTTGCGGCATTGCCGACCCTCAGAGCCGTGTGCCTTCGGCCGAAGCGCTTGCCGAGCGTCGCGCCGAGCCGGTCGAGCCGCGCCCGGGCCGCTCGTCCCTGCTCCTCGCGCAGGCGTTCCAGGTCGACGGCCGATCCGACCATCGGCGCGTAGGTCACGGCCTCGACGACGTGCACCACGTCGAGGGATGCCTTCAGGGAGTGGGCGAGATCGGTTGCGTAGCGCAGTGCCGCGAGCGATGGCTCCGAGAAGTCGACCGGCACGAGGATTCGTCTGAACCGCACCTTACTTATTCCGCGCGAGCCGGCGGCGCGCCCGGCATCGCTTCGGCGACCCACCGCTCGATCGCGGCGCGGTCGGCGCCGCTCAGCTTGGCTTCCGAATGCATGATCACGTAGTACCAGGGCGGCATGTCTCCGTCCCGCACTTCTTGGACCGTCTCCTTGAGCTTCTTCGCCCGACGCTTCGGGTCGTAGGTATTCCACAGGGAGAAGTTCAGCTCGCGACGGCCTTCTCGCACGTCGCTGGCGAGCAGCCACGAGACTGGAGCCACCTGGCTGTACCAGGGCCAAAATGTCTCGTTCGAATGGCAATCGTAGCAGGCGCGCCGCAGCACCCCGTTGGCCGTCCCGGGGGCCGCGACGTCGCTCTCCACCGCAGGGTTGGTGCGATCGACGGGTACGAGCTGTACCAGCCCGAACAGAACGCCGAGGCCGAGCAACGTCCTTCCTTTGAGGTTTTTCATCTCATCGCTCGCAGCGGAAGCTCTTCTCGCCGGCGAGAATGTGGCGCTTCTCGGTTCTCGATGTTGATCACGGGCTCTGCACCCGTGCAGGAAGGTGTTACAGATCCGAGCTGGCAATCGACTTGCAGCGGGGAGGAGCAAGGAGCGCAGCCATGTACGAGTTTCTCGAATACCGCGTCGGTGATTTCATGAGTCGCAACGGCGTGGTCGTCAGCCGTCACACTCCACTCGAGGAGGCCGAGCGCCTGTTTGCACGGCACGATTTCAACATGCTCCCTGTCGTCGAGGGACCGCGGCTCGTCGGCGTGCTCACCAAGCTCGACTTTCTCAGGGCCTTCTCGTTCGGCAAGGATCGCCTGATGCCGCACTATCGGGAGATCCTCCGCCAACCGGTGGAATCGGTGATGGCGACCGACCCGCTCACCGTGTCCCCCGACATGCCGCTGACTCGGGTGCTCGAAAAGATCGTCGAGACCCGATATCGCTCCTTCCCAGTCGTGGACAACGATGTGCTCGTCGGCGTCATCTCGCGCGAGGACGTCGTAACGGCGCTCCGCAAGGCGGCCGCGGTCAAGACACGGTCTTAGAGTTGCCCCATTCTCCATTCAAAAGAACGTGTACCCGGGCGACTGCAGCTTTGGCGGGAGGTGGTGCAACAAGAACGGCCCATACGCCAGCGCAATGAGGAAGAGCACCGCCGCCACGCTGTAGCGTAGCCGGTCAAGGCCCACCGTCCACCCCGTTGCCGGCGGCCCCTCGATCGTCTCGGTGAGTGGTAGATCGCCGGGCTCCGTCTTCTCGCCGAGCAGCGCCGTCATCGCCAGCACGAAGAAGCACATCATCGCGGAGATGAACATCAGTGTGCCGCCTACTCCACTGAGCGCAGCGGCGAGGTTCCAGTCCGGCTTGTGGTACGGAGCCGCGACGATGAGCGTGCGACGCGGCATTCCCATGAGGCCGCCCGAGATCATGCCGCGCGAGAAGATCAGCACGCCGACGAAGTAGAGCCAGCCTTGCACCACCGCGACTCGCTCGCTCCACAGCTTGCGATTCGTGAGGTAGGGCACGAGCCAGTAAGCGATCCCCATCGCCGACAGCGCCACCGCCGTGCCGACGGTCAGATGGAAGTGGCCGGGAATGAAAGCGGTGTTGTGGACGACCTGGTTCATGTTGAAGCTCGCGTTCATGAGCCCCGTGATGCCGCCGAGCATGAAGGCGAACATCGCCAGGATCTGGGCGCACAGCGACGGATCAGTCCAGGGCACCTTGAGGAACCACGCCGCCAGGCCCCTGCCGCCGCGGCGCCGAGCGCCCATCTCGAGCGCGTACATCACCGAGAACGCGGTCGCCAAGCTCGGGAAGAACACCGCGAACGTGAGCACGGCGTGTGCGAACTTCCACTGGTTCGAGATCCCCGGATCGGTGAATTGGTGGTGGAAGCCGACCGGGATGGATAGCACGATGAACATCAGAAACACGACGCGCGCGTAGGTATCGCTGAACAGCTTGCCGCCCGCCTGCTTCGGCACCATCGCGTACCAGGACACGTAGATGGGCAGCAGCCAGAAGTAGACGATCGGGTGGCCGGTGAACCAGAACAGCGTACGACTGAACAGCGGATCGACGCCGGAGATGAGACCGAGGGACCATGGCAGCAGGAAGAAGACCACCTCGACGGCGATGCCCACCGATGCGATGTCCCACATCACGTAGGTGGCGATGGACAAGAATGCCAGGAGCGGAACGCGCGCGCCGGGATTTTCACCGCGCCAGCCCCGCAGCATCACCAGCTGGGTCGCCGACGTGATCCACGTACTCACCACCGCCAGCGCGAGACCGAGATAGTACGTCCAGTGCGCTTGCAGCGGCGGGTAGAACGTGAACAACACGCTCGCCCGCCCCGTGAACATCGCGAAGGACGCGAGGAGCCCGCCGAGCACGAGGGTCACGAACATCGCGGCGAGCAGCGCGTCGTTGCACTTGCGGCCGAGGCCGCGGGCCGTCGTCAGCAGCAGGAAGCCATTGGAAAACGAGAACGTGAAGACGAGCGCGTTGAATACGCCGTGGACCGTCAGTCCCTGATAGTAGGTGCGCATTCCCGGGAAGAAGCGCAGGATGTCCACGCCGGCGTAGTTGAGCGCCTGCCCGAGGCCGTTGATGACGCCGATGGCGAGGGCGCTGAAGCCCAGATAGATCGTCCAGCGGATGATCGCGCGCTGCGAGTCCGGGAGCGCGAAGCCGCGCGGGTCGTGCACGATGGGCGCACTCATTCGACCACCACCTTTCCGAACATCAGATGATGCCCCCGGCCGCAGTACTCGTGGCAGATCAGCAGGTGCTCGCCCCGCGTCTCGAAGCGGTAAGAGAGCTCGGTGATCTCGCCGGGAATCAACATCGCGTTCAGCCGCGTCCCCTCGAGCATGAATCCATGGATCACGTCGGCCGACGTGGCGCGGAACAACACCTCCGCCCCGGCCGGAACGTGGATCTCGTTCGGCACATAGGACCACGCCTGGCCGATCAGCACGACTTCGTAGCGTCCCGGGGCCAACTGGCGTACGCCCGGCGAGTCGAAGGGCGCCGTGGTACGGACCGTGCGCGGATCGAGCTGGCCGCCATGGCCGGGCAGATGCATGCCCATGCCGACGGCGGCGTAGACCAGCGCACCGAGAAAGAGCACGAGCAGTCCCGCTCCGAGCGAGAGGAAGATCCTTTCATAGCGCTTCGCGTCCATCCCCTACCTCCCCAGCATGATCAGGTACATGGCACCCCACATGCCCGCGAGCGCGGCGAGATAGAGCGTCATGAGAAACAGCGTGCCCGTCGGTGGAGGCGGCTCTTCCTCTTCATCGGGGCGTTCGCCCATCTCGTTCATCGCCGGCTACCCTCCATGAAGCGAGCAAGCACTACGGCTAGGGCGCCCAGAGCGGCGAGGGTTCCGAAGCCTGCGAGCATGCGGGCGACCGTCACGTGGCCCATGAGCACTTCGCTGAGCTCATGCCAAGCGACCATTGCAAGCGGGGCGGCGGCGACCAGGAATCCGACGAGACAGCCAATCAGATGAGTGGGATTCTCGGGTGTGAGGCTCCTCTGTCGCATCCATCGTCTCCAACACGACCGCTACTGATCGTCACCGTCCTCTGTCGGGGGGAATGGAACGAACGTCGCGCAAACCGAGCAAGCACCGTGCCTGTAGGCGAAGCGCCGATCGATGACGGTTCCGGCGATTTCGGTGCCGCCCACTCTCGACTCCGAGAACTTCGGCTCGCCGCTTCTTGGAGGTGGGAATCGCGACACTCAAGAACCGAGATGTCGGTCACGTCGCCACACTCGAGCAATATCCGTCGCCCGGACGCGCAGCACGTACTTCGAGCCGGTGACGGTGCCCGCCCCGCCCGCGAACTGCAGCGACGGGCCCCGAACGCCTTCGCCCATGGCAGGCTCAGCCGTTCAGCGGGATGCGGAGCTCATCGATCTTCCGATACAGCGACGAGAGCCCGAGGCCCAGGAGCTCGGCGGCCTTGCGCTTGTCATAGCCGGTGCGGCGCAGAACGTTCTCAATGTGGATCTTCTCGTAGGAGCGCGCCGCTTCCTTCAGGTTGTCGCCCATGACCGGCAGGTCGGAGGCTTCCCGGGGCACCGAGCGCGGCAGATCGGCGAGGGTGATCCATTCGTCGCTGCCGAGGATCATGGCGTGCTCGATGACGTTCTCGAGCTCGCGGATGTTGCCCTTCCACGGTAGCGACATGAGGACCTTCATTGTGGCGTTATCCACGCCCTTGCAGCTCTTCTTGAGATCCGCGTTGTGCCTTCGGATCAGATACTCGACGAGCCGGGGAATGTCTTCGCGGCGCTCGCGTAGCGGGGGGATCTCGATGTTCACGACGTTCAGGCGGTAGAACAGGTCCTCGCGGAAGAGCCCTTCCTCGACACGCTTGCGTAGGTCGCGATTCGTCGCCGCGATGACGCGCACGTCGACCTTGATCGGCGTCGTGGTGCCGACGGGCAGGATCTCCTTCTCCTGAATCGCACGCAGCAGCTTGACCTGCAGATTGAGCGGCAGATCGCCGATCTCGTCGAGAAAGATCGTCCCGCCGCGGGCGCGCTGGAAGAGGCCCTCCTGCGCCGTCACGGCGCCCGTGAAAGAGCCCTTGGCGTGCCCGAAGAGCTGGCTCTCGAGCAGCTCGGCGGGGATCGCTCCGCAGTTCACCGGGAGGAACAGCTTGTTGTGAAGACGGCTGTAGTGATGAATCGCCCGGGCCACCACTTCCTTGCCGACTCCGCTCTCGCCGGTGATCAGCACGTTGCTGTTGGTCGGTGCCACCTTGCGGATGAGCCGCAGGATGTCGCGCATCGCCTGGCTCTGGCCGATGATCATCTGCTCGAAGTCGTAGCGGGCCTCGAGCTGCTGGCGCAGCATCTGGCTTTCCCAGGCGAGCTGGCGGTGCTCGAAGAGGCGGCCGATCTTCCCGAGCACGTCCTCGAGGATGAGCGGTTTCAGGATGTAGTCGTGCGCGCCGCGGCGCAGCGCTTCGACCGCCGTCTCGACCGACGCGTAGGCCGTGATGAGCAGCACGAGGGTCTGCGGAGCGATCTCGCGCACCCGGCGAAGCACCGCGAGACCGTCGGCGCCGGGCATTCGCAGATCGGTGATGACGACGTCGTAGATCTTGTCTGCGAGGGTGCTGAGGGCCTCGAGCCCGTCAGCCGCGGTATCGACCTCGTAAGCTTCGTCGCGCAGCACTCCTGCCAGGGTCTCGCGGCTCGTGCTCTCGTCGTCAGCGAGGAGGATTCGACCCTTGCTGGCAGCGGCGCTCTTTGATCTCTCGGCCCCGCCGGCCTCGTTGCCACCTCCCAGGATCGGCTCGCTCATGAGATTAGCTATCTTCCCGAATTTGAGAACGACAGTTCCAGGCGATTCTCGGCTGTGAGATCAGTGGGTCCGGGCGGGTGGCGGCTCGTCTGCGAGCGCAGCGGCGAGCACCTGCAAGCAATCAGTCTCGGTCAACAATCCAACCAGCTTACCTTCCTCCACGACAGGCAAGCAGCCGATTTTCTTGGCGATCATACGATCTACGGCGCACTTGAGAGGGTCGTTCGGGGCGATCGTCTCGAGCTCGGTATTCATCACCAAGCGCACGGGGATCGACTTCAGCCAGTCGTGCTCCGCCCTGCGGCCGAGCTCCAAGACGGAGGCCAGCGAGGCCTTCAGTAGATCGCGTTGAGTCACCAGTCCGACGAGGTGTGATTCACCTGCTACGACAGGTAGATGGCGCACTCTTCCGAGGGTCATGATGTCGTCCGCCACGTCCAGGGCATCCTCGAGACCGAGGGTCTCGACCTCGCGATGCATGATGTCTTTGACTCGCATGGATCCGTCCCTCCGAGGGTTTGGCGCGCGGTAGTCCGGGCGATTTTGCTGCAACGTTCGTTCCGCTCTTCTCATAAGCCGAGACGAACGCGGGCGTCGACGACAACCGCCCCCCTGCCCGGCTCGAGCACCTTCACGGGATTGAGGTCGAGCTCGCGAATCTCCGGGGCGACCTCCACGAGCGCCGAGATCCGCTGGATGATTCCGGCGAGCGCCGCTCGATCCCCCGCGGGCGCCCCCCGGTATCCGTCGAGAAGCTTCGCGGAGCGTAAGCTCGCGATCATCTCCTCGGCATCGAGCCGGCTGACCGGTGTGAGCCGGAACGACACGTCGCGGAGGAGCTCGACGAGAACGCCGCCGAGGCCGCACACGAGGAGCGGGCCGAAGGTCGGATCGGTGGTGACTCCGACGAGGGCTTCGCTCCCGCCGCGCACCTCGCGCTGCAAGAGCACGCCGTCGAAGCGGGCGCCGCGCGACTGCGCAAGCTCCGTGAGACGGGAGGCTGCCGCGGAGACCTCCTGCGCGGAACGGAGCCCCACGATCACGCCGCCGACGTCGCTCTTGTGGAGGATGTCGGGCGACAGCAGCTTGGCTACGAGCGGATAGCCGATGCGCTCCGCCGCCGCCGCGGCCTCTCGCGCGGCGACCCGCTCGCTTGCCGCGACCTCGATGCCCGCGGCGCGAAGCAGGGTCGCCACGTCCTCGCTCGACAGCCAGCGCGGCTCGGCGCCGGCCGCGAGCACGCGATCGACAACGGCCCGGATGCTCGCGACCGCGAAGCGGTCGAGCGCCAGCACATCGCCGCGCTCGCGCCGGCAC
>JBEVNX010000039.1:0-10569 GCA_040507895.1 Binatia bacterium
GTCGGGCTCCTCCCACGGCGGGCCGACCCAGAGCGGGCCCACGCGGACCGACCCGTGGAACGCGCGCCAGGCGTCCTCCCAGCCGGGCGCCACGTCGTCCGCCTCGACGCCCGGGCCGAACGCCGCTCTGGCCGACTGCTCTCGCGCGGGGTCGCCGTAGGCGGCGAGCTCGACGCCGTCGGCCGTCTCGCGGCGGTCAGTGACGAAGCCGCTGCAGCGGATCGGCTTCCCGGGCTGCACGATGCCGCGGAAGGTCACGCCGAGCCTCTCCTGGCGCGCTTGCGGCAGCCACTCGGTGAGCATGCGCGACAAGAGCGCCATGCTCATGTTGCCCGGGAGAATCCGTCCGGGGAGGCCTTCTTTTCGCGCCACCTCGTCGCTCACGAACCGCTGTCCCGGCATCTGCGCGACCGTGGCGTAGCGGCGCACGTCTTCGGCCGACACCACGATCTCGAGCGGCGGGATCTCGTGGCCGATCTCGATCTCGTCGGTCACTTGTCCCCCTCCGGCCGCAGCATGAAGCGGTTGTCGATCGTCGCCACCATCTCGCCCCGCTGGTTCGTCATGAGCTGGCGCGACACGACGAACACCATCGATCCCGAGCGCCCGGTCTTCTCGTAGACCTCGTGGAGCACGTTGCTCGTATGGATGGTGTCGCCGGGTCGGATCGGCACGCCGAAGTGGATGTCTTTGCCGGCGTCGAAACCGCGCCGGAAGGCCTCGGCGGGGATGCTCGGGTGCGAGAAGCGGTTGCCGCGGAACTTCATGCAGAACGTGGGGGGCGCCACGGGGTCGGGGCCGAAGTAACCGGCGTAGGTCTCGCCGAGCGAGGCGGCGTACTCCTGGATGTCTGCGGCGGTAACCGGTTTCGAAGTGCTCGAGTCGAACTCGGTGCCGATCAGCGTGGCGTCGATGCCGAGGGGCAGCGTGTCGTTCATGGTCCTTTCAAACGGTCGCGGAAGTCGAGCGCCCGGAAGCCGCCCTCACGCAGCGCGCGTACCAGATCCTCCTCGTCGCTCACCTCGCGCGGGAACTCGGTGGCGCAGATGCCGATGAACGAGACGAGGTGCGAGTCGCTGCCGCCGATGGCGCCGTAGCGGTATTTCTTCACCAGCTCCTCGACGCGCTCGTTCTCGCCTTTGCGGCTGCCGCCGTTGAGGAGCTCCACTGCGCGCACGCCCTCGAGGGGCGGCTTGTTCCTGTAGTGCTCGCAGAGGCCGACCGTCGGCCTGCCAGGATGGCAGGGGACGGCGATCCCGCCGAGCTCTTCGACGTCGGTGATCAGCTCCTGGGCGTTCAGCCGCACGTTGGAGAAATCGAAGCGCTCGAGCATGGCGTCGTTGACGCCGTAGACGAGCACGTGGCCGTAGTCGGTCTCGACCTCCGATCCCTTGAAGATGCGGATGCCGTACTCGTCTTCGAGGTGGCGGTAGTCGCTGTCGGCGTCGAACTGGCGGTGCTCGGTCAGCACCAGGCCGTCGATCGGCAGCACGTCCTTCTTCTTGAGCAGCCACTGTAGGTAGCCGACCACGGTGGCGCGGCTGTCTTCGGACTTCTTCGAGTGTGCGTGCAGGTCGAGAATCACGAGACCCTCTGGAATTTCGCCATGGCGAGCCCTTCGTCGAAGTCCTCGAACACCACCTCGACCGGCATGCCGATCTTCACCGCTTGGGGATCGGTGTGGACGATGTTGGTGAGGATACGAGGACCCTCGTCGAGCTGAACATACGCCATCACGTATGGCAATTCATCCCGGAAGCCTGGGGCCTGGTTCTGGTAGGTAACCGTGAACGTGTACACCTTACCGCGGCCGTTCGTGCGCTGGTATTCCGTCTTCGACGACAGGCACGCCGGGCAGAGGGCGCGGGGATAGTAGCGCAGCGTGCCGCACCCCGTGCAGCGTTGCAGGACTAGCTCGTGGCGCGCGCAGGCTTCGAAGAACCAGCGGTTCTCCTCGTCTACGCGGGGGATCGGTTTCTTGGAGTCTTTAGGAGCCATTTAGTTCGTGTGTCCCGCGGGTCCTGGCACCGGGCGGCACCCGCGCTGCTCCGCTTTGCGCTCCGGCCGGATCAAGCACCGCCGGCCCCCACTCCCTCGCGCAATCCGCTGCGCATCGCGGGTGCCACCCGGTGCCACCCGCGGGGCGCTTCTCGCGCTCAACGCCATGCCCGGTCTCACGTGTTGCCTCCCAAGACGAAACTGGCGCCCGCAGTGGTTCTTGCGCTTCGATGACCCTTGCCGCCGTCACGTCTGTGTCCCTAGTGCGAGTGTTGCTCCGCTGTGGCGGCGCGAGATGACGCCGCCGGTGCCGTGGCAGAGTGCGACGTTGCACTTCTTCAGTTGGCGGGCGCCGGCTTCGCCGCGGAGCTGCTTGACTGCTTCGATGACGAGGAAGATGCCGCGCATGCCGGGGTGGTTGGAGGAGAGGCCGCCGCCGTCGGTGTTGGTCGGGCACGGGCCGTCGAAGGCGAGGCGGCCGCCGGAGACGAAGGCGCCGCCTTCGCCGCGCTTGCAGAAGCCGAGGTTCTCCAGCGTGAGCAGCACGGTGATCGTGAACGAGTCGTAGATCATGCGCAGGTCGACGTCAGCGTGACGGATGCCGGCCATCGCCATCGCCTTGGGGCCCGACTGTGCGGCGGCGACCTCGAGGACGTCCTCGCCCCCGATACCGGTGTGGCGCACGGCTTCGGCGGCGCCGAGCACGAAGGCCGGCTTCTTGCGGAGATCTCGGGCGCGCGCCGCCGCGGTCACCACCAGTGCGCCGCCGCCGTCGGAGATCATGCAGCAGTCGAGCAGGTGAAGCGGAGAGGACACTACGCGCGAGGCGAGCACGTCTTCCACCGTGATGGGGTCGTGAAACTTGGCGGCCGGATTCAGGGTCGCGTGCCGGCGGGTGGTGACGGCGATCTCCGCGAGCTGCTCGGAGGTCGTACCGTACTCGTGCATGTGGCGCGTCGCGGCCATCGCGTAGTTGCCGACCACCGTGGGGCCGTACGGGGCCTCGTAGGCGTCGGGCGGGTCGCCGAACGCGCCCCCGCCGGCGCCGGTCCCGACCGCGAATCGCTCCGACGCCGCCGTCGATCCGTAGAGGATGAGCGCCACTTCGCAGAACCCCGCGGCGATCGCTGCGGAAGCGTGCGCGACATGCGCCACGAACGAGGAGCCTCCGAGGTTCGTCGAGTCGAGATAGTCGGGCCGGAGGTTGAGGTGATTGGCGAGCGCGATCACGCCCATCGGCCCGACGTTCGCGATGCAGAGGCCGTCGACGTCGCCGATCGAGAGCCCTGCGTCCTCGAGCGCGCCGCGCGCCGACTCCGCCATGATCTGGTGCTGCGTCATGTGCGGCGCGAAGCGCGTCGGATGCTCGTACACACCGACGACGGCGGTTTTGCCCCGCAGGCTCACCGTAGGCGCTCCAGGAACGAGTCGATGGCCGCGTGCACGGCGTCGGGCTTCTCGCGATATAGGTAGTGGCCGCCTCCGGGGAGCTCGACGTGCTCCGCCCCGGAGATGCCGGCGGCGAGGGCCGCTCCCTCGGCCGGCGGGATGATCGAATCTTTGGACCCATGCAGGACGAGGGTGGGCCTGCGAATCTCGCCGAGGCGCGAACGGAAGTCGGCCTTCTGCAACGCGACCAGGTCGAAGTAGCGCACGCGCGGATCCGTCCGCACCTGCATCTCCCAGCCCTCGCGCATCACCTCGATGGGCACGTCGTCGCCATACCCGTTCTTGGTGAACGGCTGAGGCGCGCGGCCGGTCATGACCTGGCGCCATGTCTCGACCATCTCGTCCGACAGCTTGATACGCGCCGCCGTCGACGTCAGGACCAGGGCTTCGACCCGCGACGGGGCTCGCAGCACGAGGTCCAGCGCGACGAGGCCGCCCATCGACGTCGCCACCAGTAGGGCGGAGGGGAGCTCCAATCGGTCTAGGAGCGCAAGGGTCACGTCGGCATACGCTGCCATCGAGGGCAGCGCCTCCGTGCCCGAGGACCGGCCGTGACCGGGCCAATCGAAGGCGACCGGGCTATGATGCCTGGCGAAGTGGCGGATCTGGCGGTGCCAGATGGCCCCGGTCGAGCCGCCGCCGTGCAGGAAGACCAGCGGCTTGCCGCGCGACAGGTCCGGCGCCACCCCCGGAAGAGTCGAGGGCGGGGCGTGCTGCACGTTCACCGCGTGGCCGGCGATCTCGAAGTACTTGCTCGGCATGGGGAAGTCGAACTGCATACCACCCGAGCGATCAAATTCAACAACCCGCCGCGGATGATTCAGCGACGGGCGCGCCACTCGTCGGGATCGAGCGTGGAGAGCGCGAGCGCGTGGACGCCGTGCTGCATGAGGTCGCCGAGCGCCGCGTAGACCGCGCGGTGCCGCTCGAGGCTCGAGCGGCCGCGAAACCATTCGGACACGACGACGCAGGAGTAGTGACCGCCGCCGGCCGCGGCTCCCGCATGCCCGATGTGCTGGGCGCTGTCGTCGACGACCTCGAGGTGCGACGGCGAAAGCTGCGCGCGCAGGCGTGCTTCGATCTCTCCGGCCGTGGAGCTCAATCGAGCTCCGTCAGCGGGTACTCGCGGAAGTCGCGCTCGTAGACTACCGAGCCGCTCTTGCCGAACACCAGGAAGCGCTCGACCGCATCGGGGGGAGCGGGGCTCTTCAAATAGAGCGCTCGCTTGTGCTCGATGAACTCGCCGGCGCCGGCGTTCCGAGAGCTCGCTCGCCACGCGTCCTCGTCATCCCAGACCGCGATGCGGGCGTGCTCGACCTTCAGAGCGGCGCGCTCGAGGTAGTTGCCGAAGACCGCGAGCTTGCGCGGGCCGACCTCAGGCGTGACGAGCAGCGCATCGTCGGCGAGCCAGCGAAACGCCACCGGCGAGCTCTCGGGGTCGAGCGCGAGGCGCGGCGGCTGAGGGGGAGCCTTCGCGGCGGCCTGCGGAGCGGGACGCCGAGCGTACGAGCATGCCGAAAGGAGAGCGAGCATCGCAATGGCGACGATCGACGGCCTACCTCGAGAGCGCATGAGCCGAGCGTAGCAACCGAAGGTCTGAAATGCGACGTGCGGCCGTGGACCGCGGGGGTTGCGCCTGCTATGCGGGCTCGCCATGTTCGACGGGCTCGTCCAGCTCCTCCATCAGCTCTACGACATCCGCGGCCTCATCGAATGGGGCGGCCTGGCGATGCTCACGGTGATCGTTTTCACCGAGACTGGCCTCCTCTTCGGGTTCTTCCTGCCTGGCGACTCGCTGCTCGTCACGGCCGGGATCTTTGCCGCGGCGGGCGCGCTCGGCCTCTTCGAGGTCCTGGCGGTGCTGAGCATCGCCGCGGTGAGCGGCGATCAGCTCGGCTACTGGATCGGGCTCACCACCGGGCCGAAGATCTTCAACCGCGAGGACTCGCTGTTCTTCCACAAACGCCACGCCGAGCGCGCGCAGCGCTTCTACGATCGCCACGGCGGCAAGACGATCATCCTCGCGCGATTCATCCCGATCATCCGCACGTTCGCGCCGGTGGTCGCCGGCGTCGGCAGGATGCAGTACCGGCGGTTCGTCGCCTACAACGTCGTCGGCGGCCTCGGATGGGTATGGGGGCTGACGCTCGCGGGCTACGGGCTCGGCCGAAGCATCCCGAACATCGAGAAGAACATCCACCTGGTGATCGCCATCGTCATCTTCCTCTCGATCCTCCCCGGCATCATGGAGTTCGCCAAGGCGCATTTCCGCTCCGCTGCAGAAGACTCGCATAGCTCCTAACGCGCCCGGCAGGAGCGGAGTCGGTGAGGGTGCCTTGTGTGAAGCGGCGCTCCAAGTCCTCAAACGCGCCCTGTTTTTCGGAACTGTTTCACCTTCGCTGCTGTGGCCTGCTGACGGGAGGGGGCGAGCGCATGGACACCTCGTGATGATGCGCGAGCTCATAAGCACGACGCCGACCCTCACCCACTCCGCTCCCGCTTCACCTGCTACGAGCCACTAAGCCCGCTGCCGGCGCCTCGTCTGGCTCGATGCGAAGAGCCGGATCGACCAGCAGCCAGCAGAGCCCGGCTGCCACGTATAGGACCGCGACGCTGAAGAGAGGCGCTTGCCACGAGCCCCAGCGATCGAGGGAGATCCCGATCATGACTGGGCTGAGCGCACCTCCCAAGTTGCCGATGGTGTTCATCGCGCCGCTCACCACGCCGGCGTGGACGCCACCGATCTCCGTCGACACGACCCATGCCGGCGCCACGCCGAGCGCCGCCAGCCCGGCCGCGGCTGCCAGCAACAGCGCAGAGCCGAACGCATCCGGCGTGGTGATTCCGGCCGAGACCGCCAGCGCCGCCAGCGGAAGGCCAAGGAGTCCGGGCGCGCGCCGACCGCGGCGCGCTCCCCAGCGCTTCGCCAGTCGGTCGCTCGCCGCCCCGCCGGCGAACACGCCGGCCGCGATCGCCAGCAGCGGCAGCGCGGAGAGAAACCCCGCTTGGCGGAGATCGAAGCCGCGGACGCGCAGCAGGTAGGTCGGCAGCCACGTGATGTAGAAGTACCAGCCGTAGATCGCGCAGCCGTACATCGCGCAGAGCGCGAGCAGCGACGGATTGCGTAGGATCGCGCTCCACGGCACCGCCTCACGCGCTCGGCTCACGGCGCCGCCCTCGGTGATCTCGCGAAGCTCCGCGGCGTTGACCGCGCGGTGCTCGCCGGGATCGTCGCGAAACCACGCCCACCACGCTCCCGCCCACACGAGCCCGAGCGCGCCGAAGGCCGCGAACGTGTGCCGCCACGTCATGACGCCGAGGAGCAGCACGACGAGCGGCTGCGTGAGCGCGCCGCCGAGCGCGCCGGTCATGATCGCCAAGCCGAACGCGCGGCCGCGCTCCGCGTGCGGCAGCCAGTGGGCGTAGGCGCGCGCGGTCGCGGGTAAGGCACCGGCTTCGCCCATCCCGAACAGGAAGCGGACCGTGGCGAGCGAGCGGAAGCCGACCGTCAGGCCGGTCGCCGCGGTCATCGCCGACCACCAGACCACGATGCGCGTGAGCGTCAGGCGCGCGCCGAAGCGATCGGCGAGCCAGCCGCTCGGCACCTCGAAGAGGGCGTAGGCCAAGGTGAACGCGCTGAACACCCAGCCCATCTCCGAGTCACTGAGGCCGAGCTCGCCCTTGATCGCCGGCGCCGCCGTGGAGATGCAGATGCGGTCGAGATAGGCGAGGGCGACCAACGCCAGCGTGAACGCGACGACGGTGTAACGCGCGCGAGTCGGCGTTGGTGGCGCATTCGGAGACATGGGCCGCGCAGCGTAGTCGCGCACCGACAAGGCGTCTAGTTTCCGAAGAGGAGTGATCTAGTCGTAGCGGAGCCGGCATGGGTTCGCCGCCGTGGCTCGGAACAGCCTGGCGGCTGTTCGGAGGGAGCATACCTGCTCGGCAGAGCGGGTTTTTGCGAGGTGGGCCGGCGACGAGTCAGGACCAAGGCGAACCCATACCGGGCCCGCTCCCACGGGGAACCGCTGGAGGGGAACCGCGGCCTCAGCCGCCCTTGGCCTTCACCTCGACCTCGTCGGCCGGCTTCTTCATGGTCAGGAACTCGATGAAACGCTGGGCGGCGAGCGAGAATTGCTTGCCCTTGCGGTGGATGATCTCGAGCGGGCGCGACAGCTTCTCGTCGCTGAACTGCACCACGCACAGCGTCTCGCTCTTCACCTCCGCCTGCACCGCCGGCTCCGGCACGATCGCCACGCCTTGCCCGACCTCGACGAAGCGCTTGATGGTGTCTATGTTGTCGAGCTCGGCCACGTAGCGCAGCGCCACGCCGCGGGTGCGGAGCGCGCGATCGATGGCCCGGCGGGTTGCGATGTCGCGCTCGAAGCCGATCGCCGGCTCGTTGTGGATCTTGTGGATCGAGATGTGCTTGTAAGAAGCGAGCTTGTGCTGCGGATGGCAGATCAGCACCAGGCGGTCTTCGCGGAACGGCAGGATGACCAGGTGCGGGCGTTTGGCGGCGTAAGCGACGATGCCGAAGTCGATCGTGCCGCGCAGCACTTCCTCCTGGATCTCCGTCGAGCGGCTGTAGTCCAGGTCGACCTTCACCTGCGGATAGGCTCGCAGGAAGCGGCGCAGGGGCGAAGAGAGCTCGTAGAGGCCGACGCTGTACACCGTGGCGATCCGCAACGTGCCTCCGACACGGTGGTTGAGCGATTGGATGCCGCTCTCCATGTCGAGGTAGCGCTGCACGATTTCCTTGCTCGCCTGGTAGACGATCTCGCCGGCCGGCGTGACCTGCACGGCGCCGCGCGCCCGCTCGACGAGCTTACAGTCGTACTTGGTCTCGAGGGCACGGATCTGCTGGCTCACCGCCGACTGCGTGACGAAGTTCTGCGACGCGGCCGTGGAGAAGCTGCGGGTCTCGACGACGTCGCAAAAGACTTTCAGGGTCTCGATGTGCACGATAAGAGCTTTTTATTGGAAACCGGCTCTCGAATTAGCTTAGTGTCGAGGGCTCGTTCCGAGCAAGGAGGAAATGCATGATCCGGCCGGGCAAGCTCCACCATGCGTCCATCCGCGTCAGCGACTTCGAGCGCTCCAGAGCGTTCTACGAGGGGCTGCTCGGCATGAAACAAGTGCCCCGCCCCGACCTGGGATTCCCCGGCGGCTGGTACGGCCTGGGCGATGGACAGCTGCATCTCATCCAGAGCGGCAAGATGCGCCCGACGATAGACCCGACCGAGCCGCACTTCGCGATCGAGGTCGAGGACTACGAGGCCACCAAGCGGACGCTCGGAGAAAAGGGCATCGAGTTCTTCGAGCTCGGCCCCCAGCTCTGGATCCTGGATCCGGACGGCAACGTGGTGGAGCTCCGCTGCCGAGAGTAGCCCGCCATGGCGAGCCACTGGCTATTCAAGACCGAGCCCTCGGCCTACTCGTTCGCCGACCTCGCGGCCGCGGGCCGAGCGACCTGGGACGGCGTCAAGAACCCCCTCGCGCTGAAGCACCTGGCGAGCGTGAAGCCGGGCGACGACGTGTTCATCTATCACACGGGTGGCGAGAAGGCCGTCGTCGGCGTCGCCCGCGCCGTCGGCAGGCCCTATCCCGATCCCAAGAAGAAGGACCCGAAGCTGCTGGTGGTCGATCTCGAGGCGCTGAGGCCGCTCCCGGCGCCCGTGACGCTCGCGGCGATCAAAGCGAGTAAGAGCTTCGCCGGCTTCGACCTCGTCCGCCTGCCGCGGCTGTCCGTCATGCCGGTCGCCGAGGAGCACGCGCGGGAGATCGAGAGGTTGGCCAAGTCCGCGCGCTTGGGATAGAGCGCGCCGGCGCGCAGGGGGTGCAATGAAGTCACGCAGGGTGAAATTCGGCGTCACGCTACCGCAGTGGGGAGCGAGCTGGTCCGAGGTGAAGGAGTCGGCGCTGCTCGCCGAGGAGGTCGGCTTCGACTCGGTCTGGGTCGCCGACCACTTCCTGGGCGTCGCCGGGGACGATCCGCTCGAGGCGTGGACCGAGATGAGCGCCGTGGCGGCCATCACCCGGCGGGTCGAGATCGGCTTCTTGGTGCTCTGCAACAGCTACCGCCCGCCGACGTTGCTCGCCAAGATGGCCACGACCTTCGACGCCATCGCCGGCGGGAGGCTCATCCTCGGCTACGGGGCGGGCTGGTTCGAGCAGGAGTACGAGGCCTACGGCTACGAGTATCCGGGCATTCGTACCCGCCTCGAGCAGCTCGAGGAGGGCTTGGAGATCCTGAAGCGCATGTGGACGGAAGAGGCGCCGACGTTCCACGGCGTGCACTATCACGTCGAGAACGCCCGTTGCTGGCCGAAGCCCGTCCGCAAGCCTCACCCGCCGCTGCTGATCGGGGGCGGCGGAGAGAAGATCCTGCTGAAGCTCGTCGCGCGCTACGCGGACATCTGGAACAACCTCGGCATGTTCCACGGACAGATCGGCGAGAAGCTCGCGGTGTTGCGAGCGCATTGCGAGAAGGTGGGTCGCAATTTCGACGACATCGAGATCTCGCAGCAGACGATCGGCGCGATCGGCCGCTCCACGGCCGAGGCTCGCCAGCTGACCGAGCAGGTGCACCAGGAGATCGGCTTCCTGGCGGGAGCGCCCGAGCTCTGCCCGACCGGTACTCCGGAGGAGGTGATCGAGAGGCTCAAGAAGAGCGTGGCGATGGGCATTACTACGTTCATCGTGAGCTTCGGGCGCCAAGTCACCGCTCAGAGCCTGCGGCTGTTCGGCGAGAAGGTGCTGCCGGCGTTTCGCGCCTGAACGGCGCCACGAGAGGAGGAGGGAGCGATGCGGAGGAACACCGAAAGGTGGGTGGCATTGCTCGCGACGGCGTGGCTGACGGCGAGTTGCCGCAGTGGACCTACTGGTACAACCGCTGGGTCACGTACAAGGTCGTCTTCGATGACGCCGGCGAGGTCGGCGAGGTGGTCGGTCGTCCCGCCCCGAAACCGCGGAGGTGCCGATTCTAAACGCGGACGCGCCGCCGCCACCACCGAGCGACTCCGGGAAGGTCAAGGGTCGTCCAAAGCGTCGAAGAAGCGCAAGCAGAAGTAGGTCGGCCGCGTTTCGGCGCGGTCAGCTGCGAGCCTTCAAGCCCCTTTT
>JBEVNX010000190.1:0-19874 GCA_040507895.1 Binatia bacterium
CCGCGAGCTGGCGGTCTCTTCCAAGCGTCGATACCCTTCAAGAGAGCCAATATCATGGCCCCGATGAAGATGATTGGCCACGCAACGACGAGAGTAACTCCAACCAGGATGACGATCAGCAGAAAGATAAACAGCCGACTCGTGAGCGTGAAAGCCGACGAAAGAGTGTACGAGCAGACTCTATCGCGGAGCAGCGTCGCTTGGATCGAGGAATACTTCGTGGGCCAGGCCGCTTGCATGAGTCACTTGAGTAAGCCTCTGAACGGGAACCAGCCATGAGGGGAAGCCCTTATATGACGAGGGGTCGTGTCGGGAGACTATGTCCCCAATGAACAAATCCTATATGTTGACACACGAAGGCAACGGGTCGCTCGCAGGTTTGTATTTCGCGACGCTTGAAGAGGCCAAACGTGCGGCTGAGCTGCAGAGTGGCAGTTCAGCGTTGAAATGGGCAGAACGTCTTGAATTGCCCGGAGCACCTCGCGCGTTCAGTACGCCGGGCTTCGTCATCGTGGAATGCGACGCCCCTTTGGCTACTAAGTGGCCCGTAACAGTAGAATCGAAAGTGACACCCATCGCCCGTGACGTTGACGATGAGGGTGTCGAGCGCTCTCCCGAGGTCGTAAGATCCGGCCGTGAGGGAGCACTGGTGCCGGTCAGCTGGTACGAGGAGTCAGATCGAGCATCTGATTCCCTCGAGATCCGCCTCAGACGTTGCCCGGTACGGCCACCCTAAAATCCAATCGGTAATGGATCGTGTTGTGAAGCTTTGGCTGTCGGGCGAAAAGGTCCTTGTTTTCTGTTTTCTATCGGGAGACAGCGCGGGCGCTCCGCGAACACATCGGCCGCGAGGTCGAGGCGGCCATCGTTCGCCTGACAGCCGAAAAGCTCGGCCTGGACCCTGCTCGTCATGCCGATGTGCGAACCTGGTTGGAACGGCAGGCGCGGAGACTAGGTGACGAGGAGAGCCCGTTCCATCGCGCGATCTTGGCTACTCTTCGAGAGCCCCTCGACTCGGAGGAATTCAAGATCCTGCAGCCAAGTGCGGACGAACTCGCCCAGCTGCGCGGTACTTGCCGCTCAAAGTGCCCGAGGTCCGCGAGGCGCTTGGAGAAGGTGCTACGCGGGGCCCGGTGGTGCGCGAAGGGGCAACCGCACTCGTCCGGGCTCTCATCGAAGCGACGGACGCGTCAGCGATGAGCATGCGTCGTCGCGTCGAGGAGTTTCTCGCTTCGCAACAGAACCCGGCAGTATGGTTCCAGTGTTCCCCGCCCGGCGGCAACGTCCTCCGTCTGATATCGTCGCGTTACGTCAACCAGGCCGCTTGTCCTGGCTATCCCCACGGTCTAGGGCTCCATCGCTTACACGGCGCCGGTGTCGCGCCGCTAGCGGTCGACCGGCCCCAGACCGCAGGTCAGGCTGTCGGTAGTCGCGCGAATCCCGCGGCGCCGAAGTCGGCGTCGAACGCAAAGGCTTCGGTCAGGGCCATGGACCTCATCAGCGCGAACGATGTGCAGTCCGTGAATGAGAACACCTGGTCGGCGTGGCGGACGAAGACCTCCCAGGCCGTTCGGCGCAAGTCCTCGTCGATGTCGACGATGCGACACCAGCGAGTGCGGAACAGTCGCTCGCCGAAGCCGACCGCCGTCGCATGGCCGACGCGCAACCGGATCAGCGTGATCGCCTCGTCGATGACGTAGGTTGAGGTGACCAAGGAGCGCCCTCTCTTTGCCAGTCCGCGCACAAATCGCCTGGCGGCTCGGTGGTTTCGATCGTCGGCGTCCACGAGCGCGACGAACGCTCCGGTGTCCGCAAAGACCTCGCTCAACGGCGCCTCCTCGGCGCGCCGTAAAGATGATGGTCGACGTTCTCCGACAGATCACCGCGGCCGCTCCGGCCGAGCCCGATCATGCTCCAGAACGGATCGCGGTCGATTTCAGAGCTCGGCGTCTCGCCCCCGAGCTCGCGATCGAGCGCTGCACGGATGATCTCCGCTTCCGCCCGCCGCCTCCGGGCCGCCTCCTGCTTGAGCCGTCGATCCTGTGCGCGTGTCAAGTAGACCTGCTTACGAACCATCGCCGACTTCATACGATGTATATACATCGGTGTAAACGAGGACGCAATCCATTCACCTCGTCCCGTCAGCCCGCTTACGGCACGCGAAGGACGATGGTCGAGCCCGTCAAAGAAGGTGTGACTCCCGATCCACGACCGCAGCACGGCCGACCGACGAGTCGTGTCAAAAGGGAGCTGACGGCCGCGGCCCGGGGCATGCCGGGTACCAGCAGCCGCGCCACCAACCGCGACCGTGAGTGCAACCGCGCCACTGGTGGGCCGTGACTGGACTGGCGGTTGGCCGCGCTTGCGCAGAGAAAAGCCGCCGAGACGAGGTCAAAGCCAGACCACCTTGACGTCCGTCTCCAGGGAGGACGTCGCACGAGTCACAGGTCCCGGCGTTGCCGGCCGCAGGGCCACTCGCGGGCTTCTCGCCCCTGCCGCGGTGGAGATTTTTCTCCGTTCGCCGAACCGAAGATACTAAGCTTCTCGCAACCTCCCTCCGCGCCCGCTCGCGCCGTGGTGCGGGCGTGCGCCCCGGGTCGAGGGTCAGCGGCGGCGGCACCGCCTACCACGTGATGGTGTGGCGCGCGGACCGGCGGGCGATCCTGCGCGACGATCGTGAACGCGACGATCTGGTGGAATGCGTCGCCGCGCTGGCGCGCGAACGCCGACTCGCGGTCTACGCGTGGGCCCTGATGCCCAATCACTTCCATCTGCTCGTTGGGACGGCCAGCGATTCGATCGAGGATTCGATCCGCTGGCTCCTGAGCGCGATCTCGCGAAGCCGCGAACAGGCGCGGGTTCTCGTTCCGGATCGCTACGACTCGATCCCCTGCACGGATCGACGGCATTTCATCGAGGTCGTCCGCTACATTCATCTGAACCCTCTCCAGGGCGGCGTCGTACCTCACCTCGATGATCTCGACGACTACCGCTACACCGGCCATTCGGCGCTCCTGTCGACCGTGCCGCGGGACTGGCAGTCCACCGAGGAGGTGCTGGCGCGGTTCGGGAGGAACCCCGGCTGGGCGCGTGCGGCGTATCGCAAGTTCGTCGCTGACGGCGTGCTCCTCAACGCGGCGCGTCCGGCCAAACGGGGGTGAAGCACGGTCCACGACGTCGTGCATTTGCGCGTTCCTGGCGATGAGCCCCGCCGATCCGCCGTCCCAACCCCTGCGCGAGGTCAGCCGAGGCGCAAGCCCGTCGTCGGATCCGGGACCACTACGGTCAGCTCGGGACGGCGCGCGCTCGAGCAGGCGCGGCAGCGCGTCGGATCGAGCCGCCCGTGCTGGCCACACTCTTCGCAGAGGACGTGCAGGCGCTCGTCGCAAAGGTGGAAGCGAAGCGTCTCAGCGCCGCACGCGGCGCACCGCGGGCCCTCGAAGACGCGATCGGCGGCGCGCGCGAGCACGGTGACGCGGCCGTCGCGCACCCGTCGGCGCACGGGCACCTCGAACCGCGCGACTTCGGTCTCGACCAACAGCCCAGCCACGAGCGACGCCGAGAGGCGGGCGCGCATGCGCTCCCGCACTTGTGCGCGCCGCTCGGCGAGATCCGCGGCCAGACTCTCGCGCTTGACCCGCCGCCGCGCCCGCTCCTCCTCCGAGCGCGCGCGCTCGACGGCGGCGGCCATGTCGCGGTCGAGGCTCGCGAAGTACTCGGCCAGGCGCTCGAGGTCGCGAACGGCGCGCCGCCGGAGCGTGCCCAGAGGACCGGCGAGGACCTTGGGTCCCACGTCGCGGGTCCAAGCGCGGATGGCGCCCGCGGCGCGGCGACGCTCCTCCTCGTCGAGTGGCGGCGAGTCCACGGGATAGGCCGCGGAAAGACGAAAGGGCGCGACTCGCGCGCCGTCCGCCAGCCGGACGGTCACCCGTTCGAGGGCGCTGCGAATCTCTTCGCCGTGGAGAGCGACACGAACCTCGCACGCGAGATAGCGGGCGGGCTCGCGCGTCTCCCCGGGATCGCCGGTTCGCACCGCGTTCAGCAGCACGGGCAAATCGTGCGGGAGAGCCCGCGGCAGCTCCGCGGGAAGCGCGACGGCGCCGAGCGGCGGAGAGCCGAGTCGGGCGCGAACCAGCGTCTCGATCAGAGCCGACCCGAGCCGGCCGTCGATCTCTCCCTCACCGCGCTCGCCGCTCAGTCGGATGCGCGCTTCCTCGGGCAGCCCGAGCCGGCGCACGCCGGTTTCGGGGAGGAGAACGTCGAGCGCCGTGTCGCCGCCGTCGACCACGCCGCCGGCGGCGGCGACCGTCCGCTCCAGGAACTCTCTCACCAGGTCCATCAGACGCCCAGCTCGTTGCGGAAGAAGCCCTCGTCGAAGGTCTTCACACCCTGGTATCGCTGGCGCGCGCTTGCGAGGGCGTCGCCGATGCGCCGAAACGTTCGCTCCCGCTCGCCCTCGGCAGGGTCGGCGAAGGCTTCGAAGACGAGGTCTTCGAACTCGCGCTCCTCTTCGAGGTAGCCGAGAATCATCTCGACTTCGCCCACCACCAACTCGAAGAGGTTGATCCGCCGGTCGAGGATCTCGAGGATCCGCTCCTCGATCGATCCCACGAGGCAGAGGTTCACGACCTCGACCGCATGCTCTTGCCCGATGCGATGGACCCGGCCGATGCGCTGCTCGATGCGCATCGGATTCCAGGGGAGGTCGAAGTTGACGATGCGGCGGCAGAACTGGAGGTTCAGCCCCTCGCTGCCGACGTCGGTGGACAGCAGCACTGAGCCCAGCTTCTCCGCCCGCTCCGCGGCCTCTCGGCGGGCAGGCGCCGGCACGTCTCCATCCATGCGCTCCGAAGCGATCCCCACATCGTCCAGCGTCGCCGCGAGGAAGGCAAGCGTGGCGCGAAAACGGGTGAAGACGACCGTCGGCTCGCCCTCGCCGAGGATCTGCACGAGCGCCTGCCCCTTCGCGGTGCGCAGCCCTGCGCCGAGCGTGGCGATCGCGGGGTCGAGGCGTTCGAGGAACTCCGCCGGCCGGTCCGCTGATGCGCGGAGCTTCTCGAGCGTGGCGCGAACGGCGTCGGGGCTGCTCCCCGCCTCCTGGAGGAGGACCGAGAGGAGGAGCCGCGTCCGTCCGCTCGGCCCGAAAGCGCGAAGCACCGAGACCAGTTGACGATACAACTCGCCCTCGCCGGCTTCCGGCACGACCAGGAGCGTGCGGACGAAGCGCGGCGGCAGGCGCACGCCGGACAGAGCCCGCGTGTTGCGGATCATCACCTCGCCGAGCAGCGCCCGGACGTCTCTCCGCGCGGCCTCGCCGCCCCTTCCGCGCCTGTCGCCGTAGCGGGAGAGGAACTCGCGCCGCCCGCCGAGGTGTCCCGGGCGGATGAGGCTCACCAGGTTGTACAGCTCCTCGAGGCGGTTCTCGATCGGCGTGGCGGTCAGCAGCAGGAGGAAGCGCGTCGTCAGCCGCGACACCAGGGCGTATGCCTCGGTGCGCGAATTCTTGAGCACGTGAGCCTCGTCGACGATCACCAGGTCCCAGGAGCGCTCGACCACCACATCGCGGTGCCGCGGGCTCCGCGCCGTGGCAAGGGAGGCGATCGCCACGCCCGCGCAATTCCAGAACCCCAGCGGGTCGGCGCGGAACGCGACGTCTTCGCTCGTGCGCGCCTCGATCGCGAACTTCGTCGCGAGCTCCTCTCGCCACTGCCCGACCAGCGACGGCGGAACGAGGACGAGAGCGCTCTCGACGCGCCCCCGCAGGAGGTATTCGAGCAGCACGATCCCCGCCTCGATCGTCTTGCCGAGACCGACCTCGTCCGCGAGAAGAGCGCGGCCGAGTAGCCCGCCGAGCACTCGACGCGCCGTCTCTTCCTGGTGCGAGAGGCTGAGCAATCCTCGCGTGCGATCGAGCGCCAGCAGCCGGTCGTAGGACTCGGCGTCGCGGATCCGCGCCGCCAGGTACGCGACCTCGACGTCCTCGAGAGCGGCGAAGCCCCCGGCGAGCGACTCGAGCCCGGCGACCTCGCCGGCGATCTCGACGGGAATCTCGAGCACTCCCGTCGGTTCGGCACCCCGCGCATGGCTCGCCTCCTCGGCGGTGATCGCGGCCGCAGGCATCACGCCCTCGGTCGATGCCTTCTCCACCCGTCGGGAGGGTTGGGACCGGAGCGCCGGCGCCGCTCGGGAGCCGATCTCGACGGAGTCGTCCGGGGGCGGACGCTCGACCTCGCCGCCTTGCTCGGCGGTCAGCCCTTCGACCGTCTCGAGCATCTCGAGCCAGCGCTTGCGGTCCTTGATCCGCCGCGGCAGCGCCGCGCGGCCACGCCGCGCGTAGCCGCGGGCGGCGGCGAGATCTCCGGCGCGCAGCGACACATAGGCCTGGCGGATGAGCAGCGTCGCCTCTGGACGCACGAGCCCGGCCAGCCGCTCGAGCGCGCGGCGCTCTTCGGAAAAGTCCTGCGCCATTCGGGCCGCGTCGACGTAGAGAGCGGCCACCCGCGGGTCTCGCGGCCGTAGCTCCGCAGCGTGCCGGGCGCCCGCGAGCGCGGAGTCGAAGTCGCCGAAACGGAGCTGGGCGTCGGCCTCGATGGCGGCCCCGAGGCCGCGCGCAAGGTGAGACTCGCGCCTCGCCTCCGCGAGCGCCTGCAGGTGCCGGCTCTTCCGCTTGCGCGCTCGCTCGACGCGGCGCCGCTCGTTCTTCGACTTGCTCACTCCACCGCCCGCACGGCGAGGAGAGTGAACGCCGGGCAGCCGGTTTTCAACTGGGGGAGCGCAGTCGCGCCGACGTGGGTCTTGTTGAGAGAGCCTCAAGACTCGTTGGACGATCGGCATCCGTGCGCCATCACGACCGGAACCGCGCGATGTAGGTCTCGCCCGAAAGCCGCGGAAGCTCGGGTCCCTCAGGGCAAGATTTGCGTGCGCGCCGACTTCGACGCCCCTTTGCCGGAAGACCTGATCGACGCCTTCGAGGGGAAGCGCTGAACCGTCTGCTCGACACCCACGCGCTCGTCTGGGCTCTGAGCGTGCCGCGAAAGCTTCCGCCCCACGTCGCGCGCTGTAGCATCACGCGGGGAGGGGGCCGACTTTGCGGGTGGGCCACTCGACGAGCGGCATTTGCGTGGGTGCCGATGAGAAAGGGCGTCGTTTTCCTCCCCCTACCACCAGATCGGCGCCCAGATCGATGCGCGCTGCCTCGACGCGCTGGCTCACGTCGATGACCTAACGCCCGCCATTCGATACGGTCATTGACATTTGACCATGTGGTAGTCGCAAGTGGCCCATGGCCAGGATGGTCGCCGTCTCCGAACTCAAAGCCCAATGCCTGCGGCTCGTGGACGAGGTAGCGCGACGCCGCCGCGAAATCGTCGTGACGAAGCGCGGTAAACCCATCGCACGCATGGTTCCTTTGGACGACGTCCCTCCCGACGCCGCGCTCACCCGGCTGCGCGGGACGGTAATGGGCGGGGACCGCGTCGAGGACTTCGACACGGGCCTCGTGTGGAAGGCCGCGCGGGGGTGAGCGCGCTCGAGTTTCGATTCGAGGACCGTGGGTCGCACGAGCTGAAGGGTGTGCCCGGTTCTTGGCGCCTCTACGAAGCATTGTCCGGGAGCTGAGCTCGGTCCCGTTCGGTCGCCCCCTGGAAGCGTTCGAAGAAGAGGCACGTGTCAATCGAGCGTCGCGGCGGGCGGCTGTAGCGGCCGGTCGGCCAGCCGATCGGTAGCATCGCGCACGTCGGACAGCCCTCGGGCAGGCCGAGCCACTCGTCGACCTCTTTCCCGAACGTCGTGTGCAGCGAGGTGAGCGAAGCGCCGAGGCCGACCGCTCGGCAGGCGAGCAGCACGTTCTGCACCGCGGGGAAGAGCGCTTGGTACTGGGGCTTGCCGCGTCGAGTCCAGCCCGCGACGAACAACAGCACTGGGGCCTCGTGCAGGTGATCCGCCAGGTGGAGCGCGGCGCGCATGTTGCGGCGCTTGGCTTCCGGGTAGGAGGGATCCTTCGCCGTCTCAAGCGCCGGCTGGATGTAGGAGTGAAAAGCGGCTCGATAGCGATCTGCGACCCACTGCCGGCGCTCCGCTTCCGTCACGGCGATGAAGAACCAGGGCTGGCGGTTTCCGCCGCTCGGAGCGAACGTGCCCGCCTCGCAGACCTTGCGGATGAGCTCGCGCGGCACGGGGTCGGGCCGCAGCCTGCGAAGGGCCCGCGTGGTGCGAATTCCCTCGAGGAGGGGAACGTTCTCGCCGATGGCGGCGACGTCGAAGCTCTCGGTGCTCATTCCGCGTCTCTCTCTGCCGATCCCGTCGACTTCCGCCGCCACCATTTCGGATACGGGCGCGCGTGAAGATGGTAGTGATCGGGGATCTGGCGCATGTGATCGTCGAAAAACCAGCCGCCCGGATACTTCGCGTCGGCGACCTTGGCGAGCTCGCGCTCGAGGACCTCGCGCTCGGCGACGGTGGGCGCCTCGCGGTGGATGCCGAGCACGGCCATCGGCACGTCGCAGGAATCGCAGTCGCAGATCACGAAGCGGACCGGCTCGCCGAACTCGGCGTACCAATGCGTGGTACGGGTGAGCTCGCAGAGCTCGCAGCCGGCCATCACCGCGCCCCCGCCCCGAGTCTGTTTTCGACGGAGCTCGATGCCGAAAGTTCCTCCAGGGCCACCGCCGCATCTTTGACGAGGGCCGATCGAAAGTCGACAGCCGCACGGCGCGTGTGTATCGTCGGCCCATGAGCGACGCGCGCACTCGATTCACCGCCATCGTCGCTCCCTCCGTGCCGCGGATCCCGCTGGCGGAAGCGGCGCTGTGGATCGCCGCCGAGGAGTATCCGGCGCTGGACGTCGAGACCTACATCGATCGACTCGACGAGATGGCCGAGGCGGTGCGGCCGCGACTCGCTTCGGCAGGCGGCCCCGAGACCATCACTCGCTTCAACGAGTTCGTGTTCGGCGAGCTCAGGTTCGGCGCCAACGGCGAGGAGTACGACGATCCTCGCAACAGCTTTCTCAACGACGTGATCGATCGCCGCGTCGGCATCCCGATCACTTTGAGCCTTGTCTACACCGAGCTCTGCTCGCGCCTTGGCTTGCCCGCCGTCGGCGTCGGCTTTCCAGGGCATTTTCTCGTCAAGTGGGTGGGCCCGTCGGAAGTGCTGATCGATCCCTTCTATCGCAAGGTGATCACGCGCGCCGAGTGCGTGGAGCGCTTGAAGTCGAGCCACGGCCCGCAGGCTCGCCTCGACGAAGAGATGCTCGCGCCGGCGACCCCGCGCCAGATCGTCGTGCGCATGCTTCGCAACCTGAAGCACAATTATCTCGGCCGCGGCGATATGCCGCGCGCGCTCGCCGCCGTCGACCGCGCGCTGCTTGTCTGTCCGGACGACGCGACGGAGCTGCGGGATCGCGGGATCTTGTATTGCCGGCTCGAGTGTTACGCGGCGGCGCTGCGCGACCTGGAGCGCTATCTCGTGCTCGCGCCCGCCGATTCGCTGGCGGCACAGATCCGCGAGCGCTTGCCCGAGCTGCGCCGCGAAGCCGCGCGCCTCCAGTGATTTGCGTGGTGGCGGCCGTGGCCGCGCGCCGCGGCCGCGTGCTCGTCTGCCAGCGCTCGAGTGGCAAGCGCCATCCCGGCAAGTGGGAGTTCCCCGGTGGCAAAGTGGAGCGCGGCGAGACACCCGCGAGCGCCCTGCGTCGCGAGCTACTGGAGGAGCTCTCCGTCGATGCTGTCCTCGGAAACGAGATCTGGCGAACGCGGCATCGCTACGCCGACGGCGATCCATTCGAGCTTCGCTTCTTCGCGCTGCGGTCGCTCTCCGGACGACTGCGGCGCGCCCCGGAGATCGCCGCCGTGCGTTGGCAGCCCGCGCTGCGGCTCGCCGCGCTCGACTTCCTCGATGCCGATCGCGGCCTCGTCGCGGCGATAGCCTCCGGCCGCATCAAGGGCTTGCGCGAAACGACTCGACAGATATGGCGGGCAGGTAGAGGCTTTGAGGCTCGCGCTTCCACCACTGTCCGGTCGCGCGGCGCTCGGCGAGGTTCGTGAAGCGGTACAGGTACCGAACGGCGCGCACGAAGCGAGGCGGGTGGTCGGGAAACGGGTTTCGCCGCAGCAGCGCCGACACCTCCGGAGACCCTTGCAGCAGCCGCAACATGAACGCCACGAACCAGGGGTTCTGGTCGTAGCGGCCAAGCGCGGCGAACCACATCTGCCAGTCGAGACGAGGCTGGTGCGGCTCGACGAACGCGGGCGCTCGCGACAGATCACCGGCCTTCCAGCGAAACTCGTACTCCGTCCAGGTGGTGCCGTCGTCGCTGCCTTCGACCGCGATCTCCGGCCGCGTGGTGGTCATCACCGCGAAGAGGCCGTAGCCGTTGACCAAGCGGAACGGCGCTGCCGCTCGTTGTACGAGGCGCAGCGGCTCGGGCCAGTCGATGCCGAGGCGCGACAGCGAGAACATCTGCAGCACGCCGAGGAGAAGCAGCAGGCCCGCCACCGGCGTGGTCACCCATCGGGGCCAGGCCGCGCCGCTCGCCGGCTCGCCGGTTTCGAGGAACCGCCGGAAGCGTGCCGGCCAGACGGAGTCGTCGAGCAGCATCACGCAGAGCGCGATCGTCAGCACGTTGAAGAAGCAGTAATTGCCGGTGGCGAAGATCAAGAGCTGGAAGCCCGTCAAGGCCACGAACGCGACGAAGCGCTCGCGCGAGCCGCCCCAGACGAGGATCGGAGCTCCGAGCTCGACGACGAACATCAGCGCGCAGGAGACTTGCTGCGCCCACGGCGGCAGTAGGTTCGCATACCAGCCGATCCAGGTCGGCAGCGGCTGCGTCCAGTAGTGGTACTCGAGCGCCGTCAGATTTCGCCACGTCGCGTCCCCCGAGAGGAGCTTGACGGCGCCGGAGCTGAACATGAGACGGAACACGAGCCAGCGAAGCATCCAGACGATGGCCTTGGGCGGCGGCGCCTCGCGGCCGAGCCGGGGCCAGAGGTCGAGCGGCGCCACGAAGATCGCCAGGAAGCCCGTTTCGACGAGAAGGATATCCCACTGGAAGGCGAGGAAGTCCTGGCCGACGAGCTCGAGCGAAAGGTAGGCGAGCCAGAGGCCGGCGAGGCAGAGGACCGGAGCGATGCCGGCGACGAGCAGAAGCGCGAGCACGGTGCCCAACGCGCACAGCGCGTGCAGCATCGCGTCGGTCGGCCACAACCAGTAGAGCGTTGGCAGCTGCGCGTAGCGCGCCGACCCGAGCGCGGCCGACGCCTCGGCGAGCAAGTCCTGAGCGGGAAGGATGCCTCGCGAGCCGACGAGGCCGTCGACCTGCACCCAGAGTGAGAGGAAGGCGGCGAGGTAAACGAGCCCGAGGAGCCGCAGAAAGAGCCAGCGGCTCAGCGCCTGGCTCGGCGCCGTGATTATTTCAGGATCTCCTTGGCGATCGTGTTGAGCTGAACGTTCGAGGTGCCCTCGTAGATCTTGCCGATCTTCGAATCGCGGAAGAACTTCTCGGCGGGGAAGTCCTTCGTGAAGCCGTAGCCGCCGAAGACCTCGAGGGCGAGCGAGGTCACGCGCTCGGCGACCTGCGACGAGTAGTACTTCGCCATCGCGCCTTCCGTGAGGAACGGCAGCCCGGCCTCTCGCAGGCGCGCCGCGTTGTAGACCATCAGCCGGGCGGATTCGATGTCGATCGCCATGCGAGCGAGGTCGTGCTGGATGGCCTGGAACTGGGAGATCGTCTTGCCGAACTGTTTGCGCTCCTTGGCGTAGGCCACCGCGGCCCGCCAGGCGCCGGTTGCCACGCCCACCATCTGCGCGCCGATGCCGATGCGCCCCTCGTTCAGCGTCTCGATCGCCACCTTGTATCCCTGGCCGATCTCGCCGAGCACGTTGGCGCGCGGCACTCGGCAATCCTCCAGGATGAGCTCGCAGGTCGAGCTCGCGCGGATGCCGAGCTTGTCCTCCTTCTTGCCCACGGCGAAGCCGGGGAACGAGCGCTCGACGAGGAAAGTCGTGATCCCCTTGTAGCCCTTGGCGGGATCCACCGTGGCGTGCAGCACGAAGAGACCGGCCTCGGCGCCGTTGGTGATCCAGAGCTTCCGCCCGTTCAGGCGGTAGGAATCACCGTCGAGAGTGGCGCGAGTCGAGAGCGCGAAGGCGTCGCTGCCCGACGCCGGCTCGGAGAGCGCGTAGGCGCCGACCGTGTCTTTCGCCAGCTTGGGAAAGTAGCGGCTCTTCTGCTCCTTCGTCGCCCAGCGCAAGAGCGCGTTGTTGACGAGCGTATTCTGCACGTCGACGAAGACGCCGACTGACGCGTCGACCTTCGACAGCTCCTCGATCGCCAGGATCGACATGAAAAACGACGCGCTGGCGCCGCCGAGATCTTCGGGGATCTCGATCCCCATGATGCCGAGATCGAAGACCTCGCGCATCAAACCGGGATCGAGCTTGCCCTCGTGGTCCATGTGCTCGACGCGCGGCCGCACCTTCTCCTCGGCGAAGGCGCGCACCATTTCCTGAAACTGGCGCTCGTCATCGCCGAGCGTCGTCAACGCCTTCGATTCTTTCATGGGATCGATTCCTTCCCCGCTGTCGGGACTTGATCGACAGCGGAAACGGGGCCAGCGTGGGTCGCCTTGGCCCGGGGCTCTTCGCGGGCTGCGTCGGCGACACTCCCCGGCTCTGCCTTCTCTCGGTGGCTGCGGGCCATCAGCAGCCTCTAGCGAATCCCCGGATACCTGGAAAGCGCCGCCCCGCTGACTTCTCTGCGGCTTCGCGGTATGGGGCCGGCGGAGGCGAAGCCGATGGGACCACTCTCGGGAATCAAGGTCGTCGAGCTCGGCATGTTCGTCGCGGGTCCCGCGGCCGCCGCTGCGCTCGGCGACTGGGGAGCGGACGTGGTGAAGATCGAGAACCCCGCGGGCGGCGATCCGATCCGCGCGCTGCTTTCTCTCGGGCTCGTTGCAGTCGAGCCGGACGTCAATCCGGCGCTCGAGCTCGAGAACCGTAACAAGCGCAGCATCACGGTCGATGTGACGAAGCCGGAGGGGCGCGAGGTGGTGCTGCGGCTGTTGCGCGATGCCGACGTCTTCGTGAGCAACATCCGCGCCGCCGCGCGCGAGCGCGCCGGGCTCTCGTACGAGGACGTGAAGAAGGTAAACCCGCGCATCATCTACGCGACGCTCAGCGGCTATGGCACGCGCGGGCCCGACAAGGACCGTGCGGCCTTCGACTACGCCGCCTTCTGGGCGCGCACCGGTGCCATGGCCTCGCTCGGCGAGCCCGGAGACCCGCCGCCGACGCAGCGCCCGGCGATGGGCGATCATCCCGCGGGCCTGCAGCTCGCCGGAGCCGTGTCCGCGGCGCTGTTTCATCGCGAGCGCACCGGCGAGGGGCAGGCGATTCATCTCTCCCTCTTCCAATCGGGTCTGTGGATGATGGCGAGCGACATCCAGATGGCGCTGACGACCGGGATTGGTTACGTACCGACGGGGAGGGTCGTACCGAACCCGCTGTGGAACCACTACCAGGCTAAGGACGGCAAGTGGTTCCACTTGGTGATGGTACAGGCGGACCGCTACTGGGCGAAGTTTTGCCGGGCGATCGGCGAATCCGAGCTCGCGACGGACACGCGCTACGACGGCATCCTCAAGCGCCGCGAGCACGCGGCGGAGCTCATCGCCAGGCTCGACCGCGTCTTCCTCACCAGGCCGCGCGACGAATGGGCAGAGATCTTCGACCGCGAGGAATTCATCTGGGCGCCGGTGCAGACCGTGCTCGAGGCGTCGCGCGACCCGCAGGCGCTGGCGCTCGAGATGTACCAGCCGATCCAGCACCGAAGCGGGCGGACGTTCTCGCTCGTGAAGACGCCGGTGGAGTTCGGCGCCACGCCGGCCTCGATCCGCCGCGGCGCGCCCGAGCTAGGCGAGCATACAGAGGAAGTGCTGCTCGAGAGCGGCTACGGATGGGACCAGATCGCGGCGCTGCGCGAGAAGGGAATCCTGGGGTGAGCGGCGCCGACCAGACGGCTCTGGTATTTCCGGGCCAGGGCTCGCAGCGCGTCGGCATGGCGCGCGACTTCCACGAGGAGTTCGCCGTCGCTCGCGATGCGTTCGCGGACGCCTCGGCGGCCTGCGGCGTCGATCTCGCGGAGATCTCCTTCGGCGACCAGGAAAGGCTCGATCTCACGGAGTTCACGCAGCCCTGTATCTTGACGGCGGAGATCGCCATGCTCCGCGTGCTCGCCGCCGAGCGCGGTCTCGAGGCGGGCTGGTTCGCCGGCCACAGCCTCGGCGAATACACCGCGCTGGTGGCCGCAGGGGTGCTTCCGCTCGGCGAGGCCGCGCGCCTCGTCCGCCGCCGCGGAGCGCTCATGCAGCGGGCCGTCCCTGCCGGCGACGGGGCGATGCTCGCCGTCATCGGACGCGGGCTCGAGCTCGCCGAGCTGCGCGCGGCGCTCGAGGGCCTCGAGGTCGACGCCGCCAATCACAATTCCTCCTCGCAGATCGTGGTCAGCGGATCGGCGGCCGGCGTCGCCGAGGCCAAGCAGCGGCTCGCCGGCAAGGGCCGCCGCCTCGTGCCGCTCAACGTGAGCGCGCCGTTTCATTCCCGGTGGATGCGCGAAGTCGAAAAGGAGTTCGCTCCGGAGCTTGCGGCCGCCACGCTCGATGCGGCCCGGGCTCCGCGGGTTGCGTCGAACTATACCGGCCTGTTTCACGCCGCCGACCCCGCCGCGGTGCGCGACGCTCTCGTGCGCCAGATCAGCGGCACGGTGCGCTGGGTCGACAACATGCGGGCGCTCACCGAGCGCGCCACGCGCATCGTCGAGATCGGCCCCGGTAAGCCGCTGTCCGGGTTCTTCAAGGACCTCGGCGTGGCGGTCGAGGCGATCACCGATCTCGCCGGCGCGCGGGAGGCGGCGTCATGAGCGAACGGCCGATCGCATTCGTCACCGGCGGAGCCGGCGGCATCGGCGCGGCGTGCAGCCGTGCGCTCGCCCAGGAGGGGTTCCGCGTGGGCGTCGGCTATCGCTCGAGCGCCGCCGCCGCGCAGGCGCTGTGCGAGGAGATCGACGGCTTCGCGGTGCCCGGCGACATCGCGGTAGTCGAGGACGTCGAGAAGATGATCGGCGCGATCAAGGACGCGGCGGGTCGCCTCGACGTGCTCGTCAACAATGCGGCGCTCAACGTCAACGGCCCATTCATGATGATGCCGCTCGAGGACATCGACAAAGTGCGCGCAGTCACGCGCGGCACGATCCTCCTCACCAAGCTCGCGATTCGCCGCTTCATGTTCCGCCAGAAGAGCGGGCGTATCATCAACATCTCGAGCGTCGTCGGCCATCAGGGCAACGCGGGGCAAGTGCCGTACACCATGGAGAAGGCGGGCCTCGATGCCATGACGCGCTCGCTCGCGCTCGAGCTCACCGACCGCGGCATCCTGGTGAACTCGGTCGCGCCTGGCTTCATCGACACCTCGATGACCGCCGCGCTGCCCGCCGAGGTGAAAGAGACGATCCTCAAACAGATCCCGCTCGGACGCATGGGTGCGCCGGAAGAGGTCGCCGAGGTGGTGGCGTTCCTCGCGCGCAAGGCGACCTACATCACGGGCACGGTGATACACGTGAACGGCGGGCTGTATCGCGGCTGAGATCGAGCGCATCAGCGCGGTCACGCTGGCGACCGCGGACATGCGGCGGGCCGTGCGCTTCTACCGTGCGCTCGGCTTCGTACTGCGCTACGGGGGTGAAGAAGCGTCGTTCACGAGTTTCGTGGTGGGCTCGACGTTCCTGAATCTCGAATCGCACCCGTCGATGGATCGCGCTCCAGCTTGGGGACGCGTGATCCTCTACGTCTCCGACGTCGACGCTCTCCACCGCCGCGTGCGCGACATGGGCCTTTCATCTCCCGCGCCGGCCGACGCTCCATGGGGCGAGCGCTTCTTCCACGTGTCCGATCCGGACGGACACGAGCTCAGCTTCGCCAAGCCGCTGTAGGCGCCGACTTGTCACAATTTTGCAACGGCAGCGGCGTGGGCGAGGCTCGCCTGGGTCCGGACTCGTCGCCGGCCACGGCGGCGAGCCTCTCCGACACCGCTGCCATTCTAGTTCTCACTGGGCGCTGCAAGCCCGTGGAGGCCGCGCAGCGTTGCGGCTCGCGGCGAGGCGCCATATGGTCGCGGATCCCCGCGCGGAGGAGGACACGTCATGGAATTCGGAATTGCCGTCGCTTCGCCCCTCGACAGCTGGAAAGTCGTCAAGCGTGCCGAGGAGCTCGGCTTCTCACATGCGTGGTTCTACGACACGCAGATGCTGTCGCCCGACATCTTCGCGACGATGGCGCTGGCGGCGGTCAACACCAAGAAGATCAAGCTCGGCAGCGGCGTCTTGGTGTCGAGCAACCGTATCGCGCCGGTGGCGGCCAACGGCATGGCTTCGCTCAACCAGCTCGCGCCGGGGCGCGTCATCTGCGGTCTCGGCACGGGCTTCACGGCGCGCAACACCATGGGCCTCGGCCCCGTGAAGCTCGCGGAGTTCCGGGAGTACCTGCGAATCGTCAAAGGGCTCTTGCACGGCGAGACGCTCGAGGTCGAGTTTCCGGAAGGACGCCGCAAGATCCGCTTCCTCAATCCCGAGGGGTTGATCAACCTGAAGGACCCGATTCCGATCCATCTCTCCGCGTTCGCGCCGAAGATGCGCAAGCTCACCGCCGAGATGGCGGACGGCTGGATGACGTTCATGTTCGGCTTGGAGCGCGCGCTCGACGAAGCCAAGCAAGTCGACCAGGCCTCGCGCGCCGTCGGCCGCAAGCCGGAATCGCTGTACAAGACAGTGTATGCGCTGGGGTGCGTGCTCGGCGACGGCGAGGCCGTCGACAGCCCGCGCGCCAAGGCGCAGGCAGGTCCGCTCGCAGTGGTTTTCCTCCACGGTCTGGTCGAGGCCACGCTCGGCCTGACGCTACCGGCGCCGATCCAGGCGATCCTCACCGAGTACCGAAAGCAGCACGACACGTACCAGCCGGCCGACGCGCGCTACCTACAGATGCACACGCTGCACCTGCTCGGAGTGCGGCGTGAGGAGGAGCGGTTCCTCCGGCCCGACCTGATTCGCGCGACCACCTTCACCGGGGGCGCCGATGAGCTCCTCGAGCGTCTTCGTGCGTTGAAGGCGGGGGGCTACCAGCAATTCACGATCCAGCTCGTGCGTGGCCACGAGTCCGCGATCGAAGACTGGGCTCGCCTGTTCGAGCGGGTCTGAGCCGGGAGCCCGGCGCGGAGCGAGGCGGCTCCGGCTCGGGAGACTCTAGAAGGACGGCGTTGCGGTGCCGTTGACCGAGTCGACGTGGCCGGGGAACACCAGCGCCAGAGGGCGCGAGACTCGGCCGATCGAGGCCGGCACGCCGGTGAAGCGAACGGGATTCGTACGCGTCCTGCCGTTGATGCGTGTCACGGTCTGCAGCGTCGTCTCCTCGCCGGCGCAGCCGGTGAGGCCGCTCAGCCAGACGATCCCGACGAGCGCGAGCAGCGAGACGGTGGCGAGCATGGGCCGACGGTCGCCCCGTACGGCGCTCGCCATGCCGACGAGCACGAGACCGAGCGCAAGGGCGCCGAACGGGAAGGAGGCGCGCTGCGCGGGGAACATGCTGGCGGTGATCACCATCCCGCGCCCGCCGCGTTTTTGTCCGAAGATCAGCTCCGTCGGCGTCGGGGTGGGCGTGCTCGTATCGACGCCTTCGGGAGTTGCGGTTCCGGTTGCCGAGTTCACCGCGGCGATCGTCGCGCTCAGCGAGAACGACGCCGTCTCGCCGGGCTCGATCGCGATGCCGGGTTCGAAGATGAACCAGTTGTCGTCCGAAGGCGTCACCGACACGGTTTGCTGATCGCGGCCGCCGCGTCCTGTCAGGCTGAACGAGGAGACGACCTGCTGGTCGGTCGCCTGGATCACCACCTCCGTGATGTTCGCGATGAAGTTCGTGGCGTTACGCACCTCGAAGTCCCCGGCATCGACGGTCTCGCCCGACAAGCCGAAGGAGTCGGATTCGTTGGTCACCACTGCGCTGCCGCCGTTGATGGCCGGCCGGGCGGCGCTGAATTCCGGTGTCGGCGTCACCTCGGGCGTGCCGTCGGCTTCGGGGGTCGGTGTCGCCACGATGATCACCGGAGTCTGCGTCGCCTCGGGTGTAGGCGTCCGGGTCGGGGTCGGCGTCGCCGTCTGAGCGCGCGCGCGCAACGGCATGAGCAAAGCGGACAGCGCGAGCAGCGCGGCCAAGCAATTCGCAGAACGAGAGACGGCGAGCACGGCGAGGGGAGTGTAGCCATCCTCGGGGCATTCGTGAAGAGCCGCGTGGGAGGCCCAACGGTCCGGTCACGGAAAGCCGCCTTTCACCCTCACGCGTCGTCGCCTAAGATCCGCCGTCGCAGGGGAGGTCGAACGCATGAAGAGCCGAGCTGCGGTCGCGCACCAAGCGGGCAAGCCGCTGTCCGTCGAAACCGTCGACGTGGAAGGTCCACGTGCCGGCGAGGTGCTGGTCGAGATTCACGCGACCGGCATTTGCCACACCGACCAGTTCACCCTTTCCGGCGCCGACCCCGAAGGCCTCTTCCCGGCGATTCTGGGCCACGAAGGCGCGGGCGTGGTCGTCGACGTCGGCGCGGGCGTGACGAGCGTGAAGAGGGGCGACCACGTGGTTCCGCTCTACACGCCGGAATGCCGCCAATGCGCCTACTGCGTAAGCCGCAAGACGAACCTCTGCCAGGCGATTCGCGAGACGCAGGGAAGGGGAGTGATGCCCGACGGCACCAGCCGCTTCTCGCTTTCCGGCGCCAAGGTTCTCCACTACATGGGCACCTCGACGTTCTCGAACTACACGGTGCTGCCGGAGATCGCGGTGGCGAAGATCCGCGGGGACGCGCCGTTCGACAAGGTCTGTTACATCGGCTGCGGCGTCACCACCGGAATCGGCGCGGTCATCAACACCGCCAAGGTGGAGCCCGGCGCGAACGTCGTCGTCTTCGGCCTCGGCGGCATCGGGCTCAACGTGGTTCAGGGTGCGCGCTTGGCCGGCGCCAACCAGATCGTCGGCGTCGACCTCAATCCGAAGCGGCGCGCGCTCGGCGAGAAGTTCGGCATGACGCACTTCGTGAACCCGAGCGAGGTCGAGGGTGAGCTCGTTCCCTACCTCGTAAGCCTGACGGGTGGGGGCGCCGACTACAGCTTCGAGTGCATCGGCAACGTCGAGGTGATGCGCCAGGCGCTCGAATGCTGCCACAAGGGCTGGGGCGTGAGCGTGATCATCGGCGTGGCGGGCGCCGGCCAGGAGATTTCCACGCGCCCCTTCCAGCTCGTCACCGGCCGCGTTTGGAAGGGGACGGCCTTCGGCGGCGCGAGAGGGCGCACCGACGTGCCGAAGATCGTCGACTGGTACATGGAAGGGCGCATCGCCGTCGACGACCTGATCACGCACCAGCTGGCACTCGACCGCATCAACGAGGGCTTCGAGCTGATGCACCGCGGCGAGTCGATCCGCACCGTGGTGACGTTCTAGCGGGAGTAGCAGTCGAATCAACGGCGGCGAGGGTCGGCTTGGTCCGGACTCGCCACCGGCCACGGCGCCGATCCTCGCCCACTCCGCAGTCGAACCGGGCACGGATCGACTACGGGAGCGAGCGATTTACGCCGAAGCCGCGACCGGCTGCGCGATTGTGATTTCGCGCAGCTCGGCCAGCGGCTCGGTCTGCCAGCTCTTCACCTGCGGCAGCACGTACTCGGCGAAGCAACGGAGGTTTCGCTCGGCCTCGGCTTGCGGCATGCCGGCGTAGCTCGCGCCGATCATGAAGCCGTTGGCGCCGATGAAGTCGCGAATGAACGCCAGCTTCTCCAGCACCTCGTC
>JBEVNX010000226.1:0-13298 GCA_040507895.1 Binatia bacterium
GAGGCCGGTGCTCATGGCCAGCAGATTCAAGAAGCTCGGCGACCACGCGTAGCCGAAGCAGAGGACCGCGGTCGCGGCGAGCGACGGCAAGGCCACGCGCTGGCGCCCCCTCCGATCGAGGAGCGCGCCGGCGTGCCAGAGGACGGCGAAGTTCGTGAAGGCGGATGCCGAGAGGATCAAGCCGATCGCCGACTCTCCGAGGCCGCCCCGCTCGCCTCCGAACAACGGGATCAGATTGCTGCGGGTGCCAGCGCGGATCGAGAACACGTAGAAGGTCAAGACCAACACGTAGAGGAAGCTGCGGCTCGTGACGTGGCGAGCCACCTGGGTGATCGGCGGCCGCGTGACCGAATGCCCGTGAGGGGGGCGCAGCTCCGAGGTGACGAGCGCCCAGGTGAGAGCGGCGACCAGTAGACCGAAGGCCGCCATCACGTAGAACGGGGCGCGCAGCCCCCAAGTCTCCGCCACCACGCCGCCGATCGTCGGGCCGAACGAGACGCCGAGCAGAATCATGCTCTGGTAGAATCCCATCGCCTTTCCCATCTGCTCCGGCCGGACGGTACGAGCGAAGAGTGCCATGATGGTGATCACGTAGAAGGCCGAGCCGATGCCCTCGATCACCCGGTAGACCACGAGCCACGCGAAGCTCGACGCCAGCGCGCAGAGCAGCGCAGCCAGCGCCGTGATCAGAGCTCCCGCCGTGGTCAGCAAACGCGGGCTCAGGCGGTCGGCGAGCACGCCTCCGGGGTAGTCGAACGCGAGTCGCCCGAAGGCGAACGATGAGACGAGGAATCCAGCGCCTGCGTAACTGACGCCGAACTCCCGGGCGTACAGCGGCAACCCGGGCGTGATGATGCTGGATCCGAGCATGATCACCAGCGAAGTCGTCGACAGGAGCACGACTTGCCGGTCGAGGCCGGACGACGTTTCCCGGATCCAGTTGGGAAGCCTCATCTCGATCAGGCTACCGCAAACCGTGAGCGGACCCGAGACGGCTTGCCCCGAGCTGGCCCCGCGGTGGAAAATGACGAGCGTCATGCGGCGGAGCTCGACTCGCTGGATCTTTCGATCGCTGTCGGTTTTGGCCGGATTGTGTTTGTCGGGGTGCAGCCTCGGCGAGAGTGCGCTTCCCCAGCCGGTGGACGTCTCGGGCGCTCCTGTAGACGCATCGCCGCAGAGCGCTCGCAACCGCGGGTTTCTCCCCTGGGCCGAAGAGCAGGGGGAGCTGATCATCGTCGACAAGGCAAGCCGCCGTCTGGTTCTCTATCGGCACGGTGAGCCCGTGAAATCCTATCCCGTCGTGCTCGGCCGCAATCCCGGCCGCAAGCGCTTCGAAGGAGACCGACGCACGCCCTCGGGACTCTACCAGATCACCGACAAGCGGCCGCATGCGAAGTACGATCGCTTCCTCGCGTTCAACTATCCCAACGAGCGCGACCTCACCGAGTATCGTGCCGCGCTGTCGCGAAACCCCGCGCCCGTACTGGGCCGCCACATCGGGCCTGGCGGACTGCTCGGGATCCACGGCTCGGACAGCGAAGTGCTCAACCGGACGGGCGTCAATTGGACGTTCGGCTGCGTTTCGCTGATGAATCGCGACGTCGAGGAGCTCTACGCCGAGGTGAGAGAAGGAACGCCGGTGCTGATCCGCGACGAGCAGCAACCGTAGCAGCCGTCGATCCGCGCGGTGGCATGAAGCGGAGCGCTCTCCTCGACTCCGAAGGTGGGTCGCGCCAAACTTGAGCGCATGTCTCCCACTCGCTACGTGCTGGCGCTCGACGAGGGCTCGACCGGCGTTCGCGCCTTGCTTTTCGACCGGCAAGGCAACGTCGCGGGACGCGCGTACCGCGAGGTCGACGCGCTCTATCCGCATCCCGGATGGGTCGAGCACGATGCCGATGCTGTTTGGGAACGCACGCTGGAGATCGCCCGTGCAGCGCTGGCCGCGGCCGGCGCCGGCGGGCGCGACGTCGCCGCCATCGGCGTCACGGGGCAGCGATCCACGGCCGTCGCGTGGAGCCGCGCCACCTCGCGAGCGCTCCATCCGGCAGTGAGCTGGCAGGACCTGCGCAGCGCCGATCGCTGCAGCGAGCTCGCCGCCGAGGGGCACTTCGCCTCGCCGCTGGCCGCCGCGACCAAGCTCGAATGGCTCGTGCGCAACGTCGACGCGGTGCGAGCCGCGATGGCCAGCGGCGATGCCAGGCTCGGCTCACTCGAATCCTGGCTGGTGTGGAAGCTTTCGGGCGGGGCGGCGCACGTCACCGATCCTTCTTTCGCGTCCACGACCTGCCTCTACGACTTCCTCGAAGCGCGCTGGAACGGCCCGCTCCTCGGATTGCTCGGACTCCCGGAGGACGCCCTGCCGCAGATCCGCGCGTCGAGCGAGACGTATGCGGTGACGGAGGCCTCGCTGTTCGGCACTTCGATCCCCATCGCAGCGCTTGCCGGCGATCAGCAAGCGGCGATGTTCGGTCAGCTCTGCGTCGACGCGGGAGCCGTGAAGATCAGCTACGGCACGTCGGCGATGGGCAACCTGAACGGCGGCACCTCGTTGCTGCTGTCGTCCGCCGGCGCGTTTCCGCTAGTCTTGTGGAAGCTCGGCGACGCGCTTCACTACTGCCTCGAGGGGAACGCGATCAGCGCCGGAGCGGCCATCCAGTGGCTGCGCGACGGCCTGGGCATTCTCTCGTCGGTATCCGAGAGCGACCCGGTCGCGCGCAGTGTCGCTGACTCCGGCGGAGCCTGGTGCGTGCCGGCCTTTCAAGGGCTCGGCACTCCACATCTCGATCCCGCGGCCCGCGCGGCGATCGGCGGACTCTCGCGCGGCTCTTCCCCTGCGCACGTGGTGCGGGCCGTCCTCGAAGGCGTGGCCCTGCGGTGCGCGGAAGTCTTCGATGCGCTCGCGGCCGACTCGCCGGCAGGCCGTCCCGCGTTGCTGCACGCCGACGGCGGCGCCGCGGCGAACGATCTGCTCCTTCAGCTCCAGAGTGACGTGCTCGGAGTTCCGGTCGAACGCCCTCAGGTGCTGGAGGCGGCGGCCACCGGCGCCGCCTATCTCGCGGGCCTCGCCGTCGGCTTCTGGCCGGATGTGGAGGCATTGCGGGGCATTCGTCGGCTCGGCGCGCGCTTCGAGCCACGCATCTCGCCCGCGGAGCGCGAAGAGCGCCGCGAGCGATTCCGCAAGCAAGTGGCCGCCGTGCGCGACGTGGTCAGCTGATGCCCATGGGGATGCCGGGCAGCGAAGAGTCCTGTAGAGTTTTCCGCGTATGGCGAAGCCCATCCTCGACCTGGTACGCGGAGACCTGCAGCTACTGATCGCCCACGTGCCGCACGCCCGGCTCCTCGGCATGGCCGTGGTCGACGTCAAACCCGGCGAGTGCTGGATTCGCATGCCGTACTCCGAGCGGCTGATCGGCAATCCCGAGACCGGCGTCGTCCACGGCGGCGTGATCACCACGCTCCTCGATCAATGCGGCGGCAGCTCGGTGCTGGCGGCGCTCGAGGAGGTCGTGTCCATCGCAACCCTCGATCTCCGTATCGACTACATGAAGCCGGCTACGCCGGGACTCGACATCGTTGGCTACTCGACCTGCTACAAGCTCACCCGCAACGTGGCTTTCACACGGGCCGTGGCCTTTCACGCCCGCATCGACGATCCGATCGCCACGGCGGTGGGGACGTTCATGTTGGGCGCCAATCGCGCGCAGCCGGCGATACTGAGCGCAGGGACCTGACAAGAGCCGGCCATGGGCTTCCTCACCGAGTTGCGCAGCCGCGGCACCGCCGCCGACTATCAGGCACTCGTGGACCGTACGCCGTACGCTCGCTTGCTCGGCCTGTCGATCGATTCGATCGACGAGGGCGGCCGGCTTCTAACAAGGCTGCGCTTCGACCCCTCGATCGTCGGCAACCCGAACCTGCCTGCGATTCACGGCGGCGTGCTCGGTGCGTTTCTCGAGATGGCCGCGATCTTCCAGTTGATGAGCGAAGGCGAAGGCGATCGCGTACCAAAACCGATCAACTTCACCGTCGAGTACCTGCGCTCGGCTGGTCCCCGCGACGCCTTCGCGCAAGCGACGATCACCAAGCTCGGCCGGCGGGTGGCGAACGTCAGCGTGCGCGCCTGGCAGGACGACTCCGATCGGCCGGTCGCGGCGGCGCACGGGCACTTCCTGATGCCGCAGGGTCCTTGAGCCGGAATCAGAGCCAGGCAGCGAGCGGCCGGGTTTGCGGCGCGACCCATGGCGAATCCAGATCCTGCTTGGCAACGAAACGGTAGCCGACGCACTCCTCCGATTTGGTGAAATCGAGGCTCTCGAGCTCGATCGCGAAGCACAGCACGAGCCGCCAGACGCCGTCCTTGTCCCGCGCGGTCCAGGCGAAGCGGGGCACGCGCTCGATCACGTGGCATCGAACGCCCATTTCCTCGCGGCACTCGCGCGTCAGGCAGTTCGGCGAATTGCTCGCCGTGCTCGAGCCGGCCCCCGGGCAGGTCGAAGCTGCCGCTCTTCTCGCGGAGCAGCATCAGCGCGCCGCGCTCGTCGAAGACCAGGCCCTTGATCGTCACGTGGAAGCATCGGTCGTCCGCCATGCGCCGGCTCTAGCGCCCGAGCCTCAATCCCACAACCGCTCCCACCACTTCTCGGGCTTCGTCGTTGTGCTGAGCTGCATCTTGTTCCGGATGTCCGCGAGCGGCCAGCCGGTGAGATCGGCGAGGGTCGAGGCTTCCTTCTCGCGGCGCCGGGCGAGGTCGGTGAAGTATCCCTTGGCGGCCGAGCACTCCTCCGCACTTCCCTTCCACCCGTGTCGCAGCACGTAGCGGCCCTGGAAGTTCTCGCGATCGCCGGTTTCCTGGAAAACGAGATCCTCGGGGAAGGTGTCGGGCGCGTAGCGCACGTGGATGCGCGTCACCATCACGGGGAGCGGCCCCCCCGGTATGGACCGCGTCACGAGTCCGGGTTGCGCGGGTCCGGCGTCGAGCCAAAAGACGCCGAGCTTGCGGAGCTCTTCGTGCGACAAAGGCTCGGCCGCGCAGGGATCGCACCACCCCATGTTCCAGAAGTATTCCGTGAAGGCTGCGCGCATCCTCTCCCCCTTCACCTGGTGATCGAACATCGCCTTGTAAAAGCTCGCGAAGTCGTCCTTCACGTACTCCGGCACGTCCATCCCGCTCGGCAGCTTCACGGTGCGATAGTTGCTCGTCTCGACCCGGCCGTTCTGGGTCAGCACGTAGAGGATCAGGTCTTGCGGGCCGTGCGCGTTCACCATGCCGAGACGAATCGGCAGCATGAACTTCGGCGATTCGAACGCGAACTGTAGCGGCCGGAGGTAGGTGAGACCGGTCTTCTTCTGCTCCTTCAGGTTTACCTTGGCGACGAAGAACTTCATGTCCTGCTCGATGTAGGGACGCAGGGCCTGGCTCGCTCCTTGCGGGATGCGATAGCCGTTTTCGATGAGCCAGGTCTCCAGCCCGTCCGACTGCTTGGCGGAGAGGATGACGATGTCGTACTCGCCGACGGTGTACTGTGCTTCGATCGTGACGCCGAGCGCTTTGGCGCGAGCGGCGCTTTCGGCACGCATCGCCCCCGCCATGGGCGCAGGCATGACCGCGTCCTTGTCGAACATCACCTGGCAGGGGTTGGGGTCGAAGTATTCCACGAGCCGTGGAGCGCTGTAGGCGTCGAGGTGCTTGAAGATCTCTCGGTCGCCGACGTGGATCTGGCCTTTCTCGAGGACGACCGGCACGGGGACGACTAGCGCGAATTCCGTGAGCTCGCCCTTGTAGTCGTTCATCATGCTGATCACGCTGCGGTTGGCGTTGCGCACCAGCACGACTTGCGACGCCTCGTTGTACAAACTCGCGTCCGCCTTGCCGACGTAGAAGCCACAGAAAGCGGCGACTTCAGGCGGGGCGGCGAGCCAGACCCAGGCCGCGAGCAGGACGGCCGGCAGTGCCGGGCACGACGACTTCGACGTTTTCATCTCTGCCTCCTTGGAATTGCCATTGATATTTCGCGGCCGGCCAGAGCGCGTCCCACAGAGGGACGGCGGGCGCTGCCAGGAATAGCGCCCACAGCAGCGAGTTCGGCCGGTAGAGGATAAACTGCCAGAGGTAGGCCAGCGCGGAGACCAACGCAGCATGCGCCACCCGCCCGCGTGGGTGATCCGGAATCGTCTTGGGATCGGAGATCATGAAGAACGCGAACAGCAAGAGCGCCCCGCTTTGCAGCTCATGAAGCCAGACGGCGCCGCTCTGCCCGAGCCACGACACGCGAAGGGCGAGGGCCGTAGCGTGAAACGCCAGAAACGCCACGGTCACGTCCGCGCGGCGCGCGCGGTGGACGACGAGGCCGCCGAGGGCGACGAACCAACCTACGGCCGCGAAGTCCGTCCCCCACTGGCCGGCGGACACCCACGTGCCAGGGAATACGCCGAGCGCGACGATAACGCCGAGGTTCCCGGGGTTGAACAGGTGCTTGCCGCGCACGCGCACCACGAACTTCGCGCCGACCGCGCTGATCGCGGCGAGCGGGTGCGCCCACGGCCCGTCGGCGCGCAGTAGCAGCGACAGGCTGAGAGCGGTGATCAGCGCGCTCCGCGCGCTCGTGCCGCCCTCTGCTCGCCAGCGGTCACCGAGCCATTGCGTCGCGATCGCGGCCGCGAAAGCGAGCAGGCACTGCTCGGGACGCAGCGCGAAGTCGCGAAGCCACGCGCCGGCGCCGAGCAGCATGCCGAGCACGGTGATCTGGAAGATCCGAGGGTCGCTCAGCAGAGCCTCCAGCCAGCGCTTCGGTCGCGGATCGCCGCATTCGATTGCGCTCACGTCTCCACCTCGCTCTGGAGAACGCGGTCGCGACGATTTCTTGCAGAGCGCCCTCAGGTCAGGGCTTGGACCACGTCTGTCCGCCGTCGTCGGTCGAGAATCGCTCGTCGCTCGCAGTACGGATGCTCGCGCTCGACGCGCTCCACGCGATGATCTGGACGATGTCGGCGCTCGTCGGGGAAGCCAGACGCTCCCAGTGCCGTCCGTCGCGGCTACGCAGGAGAGTCCCGTTCGCGCCGGCCGCCCAGCAGACTTCATCCGATGGTGCCGAGCCGGCGAGAAGCGGCGCCCCCGTCGTGGCCGGTTGACGCTGCCAGGTTTTGCCGGCGTCGTCCGAGCGCTCGATCTCTGTACCCGTCAGGCGCCAGGTGACGTCCAGGTTGGACCGCGCGACCACCACCACGGGTCGCACGCCGACCGGAGCCTGCGCAGCGCCCGCCAATGCGGGCGGCGTCGATGGCGCGGGCGGCGCCGAGCTCGCGCGTAGCGCCTCCTCCGGCTGCTTCCCCGCCTTCGACGAGGACCGCGAGGGTGCGACGGCCTTGTGCTCCGCGGGCCGCCGCGCATCGACCGAAGCGGGCGGAGGCTGCGCCGGCCCGTACTCGGGCACATCGGTTGATGGCGGGATGGATGGAAGCCTCTCCGCGGGGATCTCGGAGTGAGGCTCGTTGGCCACGTGTGTCTTGTCCTCGGTGGGTGCGTCCCAGAAGAACGGCGCCGCGGTCGGCGCGGGTTGAGCCTCGGGCGGCGGCGCCGAAAGAGCTGCATACTCTTCGGCATCCTTGCTCTTCCGGGTCTCCGTCGTCGTACGCGGCGCGACCGAATCCGGTTCGGCAGCTCGTCGCGACGCTTCGTCGATCAGCGGCGTGAACTGGTAGGTCACCGAGATCGCCAGCACCGCCGCGACGCTCAACGCGGCAGCTCCCATCCAACTCCAGCGTGCCCGGCGTCGGCGCGGGAACCACTCTGTGTCGTGGCGGAAGGACTCGGAGGCTTCATCGCGCTCCGCCGGCGCGCTCTCGGGCGGCGACTCCGCGTCGCGAAGGACGACGGGCTCTGATGCCTTGGGCTCGCTCGTGGGCGTACCCGAACGGCTCGGGTGCGGAACGATGGGCGGAGTCGGCTCGCGCAACTCGAGGCTGGACGACGACGTCCGGCCTGAAGCGCCCCCGGCGTCGGACGCTGCTTTCCGCGCTTCAGGCTCCACCGCCCCGCCGGCTTCCAGCCGGGCTAAGAGAGCGATCTCCGCCTGACACGCACCACAGCCCGCGAGATGCGCCTCGACACTGCGCGCTTCGGCCTCGCTCAGCGCTCCTGCGTAGTAAGCGGCGGCCGCCCCCGGAGCCAGGCAATCCGGCCCCGCGGAAGCCAGATCGTCCCGTAGGAACGACCCGAGCATCTGCTGAAAGCTCTTGTCGCGATCCGTGTCGGTCAAGTCATCCCCCATAGAGAACGCTCATCGCTCCGGAGCTTGCATCATCGGCTCGCGGCCAGCTCCCGGGTCACCTCGAATGGCCATCCTTCGAGCGCCGCCTGATAGCACGCGCGGAGGTCCTCCTCGCTGAGCCCGTGATCCGCGCGCAGCCGGCGCTCGATCTCTTCACGCAGCTGCCGACGGGTTTGGTCGAGCTTTCGCGACGCCGTCGATTCGTGCTCGCCGAGCAGCTTGCCCACCTGCGCGAGGGTCAGCTCTTGCACGTGGTAGTACGACAGCCGCAGCCGCTCGCGGGGCGCCAGCGCGGCCAATGCTCCGCAAAGCGCCTGGCGAAGCATCTCGAGATGGCGCACGCGGTCCGGATCCGTGGGGGGAGGCGTCACTCCCCCCGCGGATACGGGTTCCTCGGTGATCCGTGCCTTGAGCGCTTCGCTACGCCGGTCGGCTCGGTAGCCGTCGACGGAGTTCCGCGCGACCACGGAGCGGAGCCACGAGGCGAGAGAGCTGCGCGCGTGAAAATAACGGAAGAGCGAGCGGCGCCGCCCGTCGCGCTCCTCCAAACCGTACAGCTCGGCGTAGAGCGCGTCGGTTGCCTCCTGCGCGCGGCTCTCATCGCGAACGATCGTCATCGCCGCACCGAGCAGCACGGAGCGGAAGCGACCGAGGAATTCCACCCATGCGGACTGCGTGCCGCGCTCGCAGGCTGCCGCCAGCGCCAGATCCTCGACGAACAACGATCCGAGATAGCTCTCGACGTCTGCGTCCGCTGGCGTTTCGGCACCGAAGCGCGCCGAGACGCTGCGGTGAAGCACGTCGCGAAACTCGTCCAACGACAGGGCCCAGCGGGCCGCCTCCGCCTGGGCGTAGAGACGCTCGATCAGGCGGGCATGGCTCTTCCCGAACTCATCGCTGGAAGCCCCAGTCATCCGCGCTCGGCGGCCCGAGGGAACACCGATTGAGGACGGTTGATAGCGCCTCGCGCCCGCGTTGTCGAGGAAGCTTACGCGACGTTGGCGTTCAGGAAGTCGATGAGCTGGCGCAATCGCCCGAAGTTGACGCGGTTGAACGCAAAGACGAGGCGCGGGAGTTTGGCCGTCTCGTCCGCGTCTTCTTCGGGGAGCGCGTCGCTGAGCTGGAATCGGCCGCCGGCTGCGAGATCGGCGAAGTCATGCTGCATGCGCTCGAGTAGCGGAGCCTGCGGCGCGCGGGCCAGCCGCAACACGAGCTTTTCGCCGACGTAACGCGACGAGTGGTACACGCGATAGAAGCCGCGGATCTCTTCGACCGCTTCGGCCGCATCGTCGGTGACGCGGAAGAGCGAGAGGTCCTCTTCGGAGATGAGCCCGCCCTCCAGGAGATGGTCGTTGACGTAGTCGAGCCAGGAGGACCAGAACCGGCCTCCCGGCGCATCGACGAAGACGATGGGCACCGGGCCTGCCTTCCCGGTCTGCACGAGCGTGAGGCACTCGAAGGCCTCGTCGAGCGTGCCGAAGCCGCCCGGGAACATCGCGACGGCGTCGGCTTCTTTGACGAATAGGAGCTTGCGGGTGAAGAAATACTTGAACGTCATGAGCTTCGGGTCGTCGGCTATGAACTCGTTCGCCTTCTGCTCGAACGGCAAACGGATGTTGACTCCGAAGCTGTGGGCACGCCCCGCGCCCGCCTGGCAGGCGCGCATGATTCCTCCCCCTGCCCCGGTGATGACCATGAACCCCGCCTCCGCGACGCGCCGTGCGAAGTCCTCGGCCTGCCGGTACGTCGGCTCGGTCTCGGCGGTGCGCGCCGAGCCGAACGTCGTCACCTTGCGCACGTCGCTAAAGCGGGCGAACGTGCGGAACGCGTAGCGCAGTTCGCGCACCGCGGCGTTGAGCAACCGCACGTCCGCGATCGGCGCGTGGTCTTCGAGGAGGCGGATCGCCGTCACCATCAGCTCGCGCACGTACTGCGCCGCCGGCTCGGTCGCATCCGGTCGGATCTCGCGAAGGAATTCCTCCACCCGTGAAAGCGCGACGGAGCGCCGGCGGCGACGCCGGAGGGGGCGAGCGCGCGCCCCGGACGGCTCGGCTTCGCTCATGCCCGCTCCTCGACCAGAGGGCGGAGGCCTTGCCAGTCGGTCACGGGCGCCGAGCAAGTGCCCGCGTGGCAGACGTAGGCGGTCGGTCGAGAATCGATGAGCGGCTTCTCGCGCGCGAACGGCGGCACCCGCGCAGGCGGTGCCGCCGGATCGTAGCAGACAACGACACGGTTCGGCTGATAGATGCGCTCGAGAGGGCCGAGTAGCTCGGTGGCGGCCTCGCGGCCACCCTTGGCCACCACAACGATCTCTCTAGGCTGTTTCGCGTAGAGGTCGAGCGACGCGAGGAGATAGGCATGGGCGAACGGATTCTCCTCTATCGAGCCGCGGTAGAGACGGAGGACGCGCTCGGCGGCGTTCGCGTATCGCTCCTCTTCCGTGAGAGCGTGAAGCCGCAGGCAGAGCATGGCGGCGAGCGAGTTACCCGACGGAACCGAGCCGTCGTGCGCGGGCTTGGTGCGGGCGATCAGCCGCTCGTGGTCCGCCGCCGTGTAGAAGAATCCACCGTTCGCATCGTCCCAGAAAAGCTCGAGCATCCGCTCGGTCAACCGCTCGGCCCATTCGAGGTGCTCCACGACGGACGTCGCTTCGTAGAGGTCGACGAACGCGACACCGAGCGCCGCGTAGTCGTCGAGAAAACCGGGCACCTTGGCCTCGCCGTCCTTGTAGGAGTGGAGCATCCGGTCCCCAGACCAAAGGCGGCGACGGACGAACGCCGCGCAGCCCTCGGCGATTCGTCGATACTCCGGATTCCCGGTGACTCGCAGCGCGTCGGCGTAGGCCGAGAGCATGAAGCCGTTCCAGGCGGCGATGATCTTCTCGTCACGGAACGGCTTGACGCGGGGCTCGCGGGCTTCGAACAGCCGCGACCGGGCATCGGCGAGCAGCTTGCGGATCTCGTCCGGGCATTTGCCGAACATCTTCCCGGCTTGCTCGTCGCTCAGCGTGACGTGGAGGATGTTGCGGTGCTCGAAGTTTCCGATGTCGCTGACGTCGTAGACGCGGCAGAAGATCTCTCCCATCTCGCTCCCGAGCAACGAAAGAACCTGCGCGCGCTCCCACAGGAAGAACTTCCCCTCCTCGCCTTCGCTGTCGGCGTCCTGCGTGGCGTAGAATCCCCCTTCGGGCGAGACCATCTCGCGGCCCACGTAGCGGAGCACGTCTTCGGCGACGTCGAGAAAATACCCCTCACCGCTGGCGCGATGGGTGTCGAGCAGCAACGGCACCAACTGCGCATTGTCGTAGAGCATCTTCTCGAAGTGCGGGACGAGCCAGCGCTCGTCGACCGAGTAGCGGTGAAAGCCTCCGCCGAGATGGTCGTAGATTCCGCCTTGCGCCATCGTGCGAAGCGTGTGAGCGGTCATGTCCAGGAAGCGGCGCTTGCCCGAGAGGTGAAAGGCCCGCAAGAAGAGCGAGAAGACCATGGTGTTGGGAAACTTGGGCGCGCGGCCGAGGCCGCCGAAGCGGCTGTCGTAAGCGGCGGACAGGGAATCCGCCGCGCGCCCGACGATCGCGCCGTCGAGAGGCGCGTCCGACGTCGCGGCGCGGTCGATCCGCGCCAAGTCGGCGATCAACCTCGCCGCGGTTTCCTTCACGTCGCCGGGCCGGTTGCGATGGGCTTCGGCAACCGCGAGCAAGACGCGGCGAAAGCTCGGCATCCCGTGCCGATCGGCAGGCGGGAAGTACGTGCCGCCGTAGAACGGCTCTCCGTCCGCGGTGAGGAAGACGGTCATCGGCCAACCGCCGTGGCCGGTCATCATCTGTACGCAGCTCATGTAGATCTCGTCGAGATCCGGCCGCTCCTCGCGATCCACCTTGATATTGACGAAATGCTCGTTCATGAGCCGCGCGGTCTCGGCGTCCTCGAAGGACTCGCGCTCCATCACGTGGCACCAGTGACAGGCCGAATAGCCGATGGACAGCAGCACCGGCTTCCCGTCTCGGCGCGCAGTCTCGAAGGCCTCGGATCCCCAGGGGTACCATTCCACCGGGTTGTGGGCGTGCTGGAGCAGATAGGGGCTCGTCTCGCGGGCGAGGCGGTTGGTGAAGCTGGACATGGGGGCAATCTAACGGATCGGGGAGATGATGACGACAGGCGTGTCGGCGAGAGGATCGCGCGGCACGCTTGCGGTCGCACGACTCCGGTCAGCGGGCCAACGCCAATCGTCTCCCTGCCGCTTCGTCCCTGCGCCGGCCGATCTCGGCGAGCCACGCGCGTGCCGAGTCCACCACCACCACGATCACGAGGACCATGAAAAAGCCGGTGACGCTCGCATCCAGATAGTCGTTGAAGATCAGCCGCTCGAGCTTGGCCACCTCGGGGGCGGGCAGGCCGCCCGCGGCGAGCTGCCGCGCGCGCCCGGCCGCTTCCGCGAGGAACCCGAGACGAGGATCCGCGCTGAAGATCTTCTGGTACCCTGCCGTCATCGTGATGGCGAGGAGCCAGCCGAGCGGTGCGAGCGTGGTCCACGCGTAGCGTCCGCGCCCGTTCTTCAAGAGGATCGTCGTCGTCACACAAAGTGCGATCGCGGCGAGCAGCTGGTTGGCGATGCCGAAGAGCGGCCACAGGCTGTTGATGCCGCCCAGCGGATCGACCACGCCTTGATAGAGGAAGTAGCCCCAAGCGCCGACCATCAACCCGCTCGACAGAAACACCGACGGGTACCAACTGGTTCGGCCGAGCGGTTTCCACAGGTGGCCGAAGAAGTCTTGGAGCATGAAACGCCCGACCCGCGTTCCGGCGTCGAGCGTGGTGAGGATGAACAGCGCCTCGAACATGATCGCGAAGTGGTACCAGAGCGCCATCACTTCACGGCCGCCGAGCGTGTGGGCAAAGATGTGAGCCATGCCGACCGCGAGGCTCGGCGCGCCGCCGGTGCGCGCGAACATGCTCTTCTCGCCGATGTCGGCGGCGAGCGCGCTCATTTGTTCGGGCGTGACGACGAAGCCCCAGTTGCTGATCGTCG
>JBEVNX010000245.1:0-7532 GCA_040507895.1 Binatia bacterium
GGTCCGTGCGGCCGTCGCCGCACCCCTGGAAGACCACTGCCGTTCCTATGTGCATTGCATGCCTCCTCTGTGATTGCTTGTTGATGGTCTCGGCCGAGTCGGAGCGCTCCCTCAGGCGGCCAACTCCTTCGGAAGCTTGCGAGCGACCGCTTCGAGGCGCTTGACGAGCCGGGCGCGTGCCGACGGCAGCGAGGCGCCGAGTAGCAGGAGTGTCGAACCATAGAGCGCCAGGTCGCGCAATCCGTCCTCGTCGAACTCCTCGTGAATCCACAGCTCGAGCACGCCCGCGAAGTTGATCATCAGCTGACGCGCCAAGGGGCCTGCCGCGACGTCCGCGGCGAGCAGGCCGTGCCGGATCGCAGCCTGTACCGTGCGGTTCCACAGCGCGAGGCTCCGCGCCATGAACCGCGGCCGATGCGCCACCTGGCGCACACCGAGCAGGAACTGCATGAGTGGCTGGTAGAACGCGGGGTCACGCGCGTAGACATCGGCGGCGATTCCGGCGACCTCGAATACGCGCTCGATCGGATCCGAGGAGCGAAACGTGTGCGTGGCTTGATCCACCTTGTCGAGGGATGCGTTGAGGAGCGCGTAGAGCACCCCCGCCTTGGAGCCGAACAGGTTGTACGGCGTGGCGAGGCTTACCTCCGATTCCTCCGCGAGCGCGCGCATCGAGAAGCCCGTGCCGGCGCCGCCGCGGATGAGCCGGCGGGCCGCATCGAGAATGCGGTCGCGCCGCTCGGTCGATTGCTTCTCGCGAAGCCCCATAATTCGTTATAGCGCTATAGTGTACTATAACGAAAAAACGTCAAGCGATTGTTTGCTCAGATCACGCCCTTGGCACGCAGCGCGCGGATCTCGCTGGGATCGTAGCCGACCTCGCGCAGCACTTCGTCGGTGTGGGCGCCGAGCGGAGGTGCGCCGCTGCGGATGCGCACCGGCGACCGTGAGAACTTGACCGCAGGACCGGTGATCGGCGCGGTCGCGTCGCCCTCCTGCGGCACCGACTGCAGCATGTCGCGCGCGCGCACGTGCGGGTCGCGCGACGCCGCTCCATAGTCGCGGATCGGTGCGGCCGGAACCTGATCGGCGTGACACTTCGCAAGCAGCTCCTCGACCGTCTGTGCAGCGGCCCAAGCCGAGACGAGCGCGTTGATCTCCCGCCGCCGTTCGGAGCGCGCCGCCCCCGTCGCGTAGTCCGGATGGTCCGCTAGATCTTCCCGTCCCATCAAGCGCGCGAGAGCGCGCCAATGGGTGTCGAGCAGCGTGCCGAGATAGACCTGCCCGTCACGGCAAGCGAACGCGTTGGCCGGCACGACGGAAGCATACTCGTTGCCGAAGCGCTTGAGAGGAATGTCCAAGGCGCCGAGCGTCAGATAGCCGTTCGATTGAAAGAGAATCGCATCGAGCAGCGCGACGTCGACGTGTTGTCCTTCACCCGTCTGGTCGCGGTGACGGAGCGCCGCCAGCGCGCCCAGGGCGGCGTGCACGCCGCCGAGGTCGTCGCCGAGGAACGTCGGAGCCTTGACGGCTTGGCCGTCGGCGGAGCCGTTGAGCGACATGAAGCCGCTCGCCGCCTGCGCCAGCGGGTCATAGCCGACGTAGCCGGAATCCGGCCCGAACTGCCCGAACGCGCTCATCGACACGTAGACGATGTCCCGGTTTCGTCGCTCGACGTCGCGGTACCCGACGCCCCACTTCTGCATCGTTCCAGGCCTGAAGTTCTCGACGACGATGTCCGCGTTCTCGGCGAGCCGAAGGAAAGCTTCGCGCCCTTCGGGCTGGCGCAGGTCGAGCGTGACGCTCCGCTTGTTGCGGTTGACGGTGGCATGGATGAACGACACCGGGCCCTTCGTGCCCGGCAAGAAAGGCGGGATCCTGCGCGTGACCTCACCCCCGGGCAGTTCGATCTTGACCACGTCCGCGCCGAAGTCGGCGAGGATGCAGCCGCACATCGGCCCCGCCCAGGTGGTCGTCGCCTCCACGACGCGAACCCCGGTGAGAGGCCCGGGAAAGTCCTTGTAGGCGTCCCGATAGAAGTCTGACTTCTCCATCGCGCGAGCGATTCATAGCCGAAGTGCGAGAAAAACACACGGACTCCCTCGGCCGGGCGGCGAGGGCGTCGGCGGCTCCGTCGCCGCCCAGGGCGCTGCTAGCCGAGGGTTGGGAAAGAGACCTCGAACACGGTCCCGCCCTCGGGTGGAAACGCGGCGATCACGCTTCCGCCCTGCGCATCCACCAGCGTCTTGACGATGAACAGCCCGAGGCCCGTGGAGTCCGGCCGGTCGCTGCCCAGTTCGCTGAATCGCTGGAAGAGCTTGGCGCGCTGCTCGGCGGGGATCCCCGGTCCTCGATCCTGGATCCGGAGCTGAACGTGGCCGTCGCGCATCGCGGTCTCGACCACGACCTCGCTCTTCGCCGGGGAGAACTTGATCGCGTTGTTGACCAGGTTGGCGACGACGCGATCGATCAACCGACGGTCGAGCATGGCGATCGGTCGCGAGCGATCGAGGCGGGTCTCCAATCGGATCTGCTTGATGCGCGCTCGGCTTTCTTGATGACGCAGCACCTGTTCGACGATCTCGTTCAAGAAGACCGGCTCGAGATGCGTCTCGAGAGAGCCGCTCTCGATGCGCGAGGCGTCCACGAAGTTCATCGCCAGCGTGAGCGCGGAATGTGCGTTGGATTCGATGCGCGCCAGAAACTCGTCGCGCTGTGGATCGTCGGCGGACACCTCGCGCAGGATCTCGGTGAAGCCCGTCACGGCGGTGAGCGGGTTCTTGAGGTCGTGAGAGAGCATCGCGACGAGGTCCTGCCGCATGCGCTCGGTACGTTTGCGCTGCGACACGTCGCGCGAAGCGGCGGCCACCTCCTCGGTCGGCGCGCTGCCGACGGCAGGGACAAGAACCCGAAGCGTGGTCTCGAGCCAGACGTATTCGCCGTCCTTCCGCCGCACGCGGTAGCTGACCGTGAGACCGGAGCCAGAGCCCGAGGCCGCGCGGATCTGCGCGCGGACGGCGTCGATGTCGTCCGGGTGGAAGAGATCGTAGTAGGAGCGGTCGACGAGCTCTTCGGGAGCATAGCCGAGAAGCGTCCGGCAGGCCGGCGAAGCGTAGGTGAGCACGCCATCGATGCGGAAGCGCGCGATGAAGTCGGAGGACTGCTCGGCGAGGGTGCGGTAGCGCTCCTCGCTGGCGCGCAGCGCGTCTTCGGCGCGCTTCTGCTCGGTGACGTCCTGGACCGTACCCACGTAGCCGGCGACAAGACCGTCGGTGGAGCGCACGGTGTTCGCACGCACTTCCACCCAACGCGCCTCGCCGCGCCTCGTGAGAACGCGGAATTCGACCGGCGCATCCGTCGCTGCAGCAGCGAGGCCGCACTCGCGCACGACCCGGGGCCGATCGTCGGGATGAATGGCCGTTACGTAGCCGTCATCGAGACTCTGCTCGAACGTGAGCCCCGACATCTCCTGCCAGCGCGGGTTAGTGTACAAGAAGCGTCCTTGGGCGTCGGCGTGGAAGATACCGATCGGCGAAGCCGTAGCCAGGGTACGAAAGAGCTCTTCGTTCCGGCGCAGGGCGTCCACCGCCTGCGCGCGCTCGGCCGCCCCTCGCTCGATCTCGCCCGGGGGGTCGACGAACGAAGTCCGCCCGGCGAGAGCCAGCAGAAGGGCACCGAGCAGTGCCGCGATGAGCAGACCCGGCCAACCCGTGACAGAGTAGACCACGGCCAGGATGAGGGTAGCCAGTAGGCCCCGCATCCAAGCCGGCCAGGCCGGCGAGCTCAGTTGCAAGCGAGGATCCGGTGATGCTCCACGGGCAGATTGTAGCCTGACCGCCGTCTTTCTCGAAGCTCCTCGCCTCACCCCCTCAGGCGCGCGCGCAGCTCGTGCTTTCGCACCTTGCCCGTGGGATTGCGCGGCAGCGCCTCGACACGCTCGAAACGGCGCGGGACCTTGTAGCCTGCGAGACTGCGCTTGCAGAATTCGACCAGCTCCTCGTCCGTCGGGATCGCGGCACCGGGCTCGGCGCTCACGAACGCGACCGGCGATTCGCCCCACTTCTCGTCCGGCTTCCCGACGATCGCGGCCTCACGAATCGCCGGGTGAGCGGCGAGGATCGCCTCGATCTCCGCCGGGTAGAGGTTCACGCCGCCGCTGATGATCACGTCGGTCTTGCGACCGACGAGCTTCAAATATCCGCGCGCATCGCGCACCGCGAGGTCGCCGCCGCTGAAATATTCGCCGTGGCGCGACTGCCGCGTGGCCGCCTCGTCTCCGTGATATCCCTCGACGGTGAGCGAGCTCCGCGCGAAAACCTCGCCGATCTGTCCCTCGGGCACCGGCCTGCGCTGATCGTCGAGCAAGACCACGTCGACCCCGGGGAACGGGCGACCGATCGTTCCGGGGCAGGCGCGCTTGTCCTGCGGCGTCGCCACCGTCACGTGCCCCATCTCCGTCGACCCGTAGAGATCGTACAGTACGTCTCCGAAGCGCTCGTGCACGGCGCGCTCGAGCGATTCGCCGAGCGTCGATCCCGTGCTCACTAGGATGCGGAGGCTCGACACGTCGAAGCGCGAGGCCTCGGCGGCCGGCACGTCGACGAGCGTGCGGAGCATGGTCGGCACCAGCGCGCTGGTCGTGATGCGCTCTTGGTCGACGGAGCGCAGGAAATCGATCGGCTCGAACCTCTCGAGGATCGTCAACGTCGAGCCGAGGCCGAGATGAAGGGTCGCGAAACCGGAAGCGGTCGCGTGATAGAGCGGCGCAGCGACGAGGTGCCGGTCGGAGCGACGAAACGGCACGCGGCGCAAGAGGCCGGCCAAGGCCGCCACGCTCGCCTTCGAGAGGTCGCGCACCGCGCCCTTCGGCTTCCCGGTCGTTCCCGAAGTGTAGAGGATCGTGCGGCTGCCGGCCCGGCGCAGCTCAGCCGGTGGCTCGTCCTCCGATCCCTGCAGCAGGAACATGTCGTAAGGCGCGAGGTCGCCGTCGTTCTTCGCCCCGACCTCGATCGCGTGCCCGTCGTCGACGAGCTCGCGCTTCGCCTCGCGCACCATTTCCGCGCTCTCGACGCCGAAGAACACCGCGGCGGCCTGGGAATTCTCGAGCAGGTAGCGAAGCTCGGGCGCTGTCGAGCGGTTGGACACCAAGACGGTCGCCGCGCCGATCTTCTGGCAAGCCGCCATGGCTTCGAACCACTCGATGGAGTTGCCGAGCATGATCGCGACGCGGTCTCCGGGCTCGATCCCGCTCCAGCGCAGCGCGTTGGCAAGACGATTGATCCGGACGTTTGCCATCGACCAGGTGAAGCGGCGTCGGCCCTGCACGAGCGCCAGCTCGTCCGGCGTGTCAGCTGCATAGAGCGACCAGAGAACGGCGGGATGGAGGTCTCCGGAGACCGTCCGCCTCGCGGCCTCGGCGAGCCCGGCGAGCGATTCCACGCCGATGCCCCGCGCCCCGTAGAGCGCGCGGAGCGCCTCGAACAAGTCGAACAGGGCATCGGCCGTGTAGGCTATCGGCGAGCTCATCGCGGACGGTATGAGATCTACGCCGCCGCTCGAGCCGTGTCGACGGTACGGGAGTCGAGCACGCACGGGCTCTCGGGAGCGGCGCCGCGCAAACCCTGCGCGCGCGCGCGCACGGAGCTGCCTCCCTTAGGGCGCGACCAGCGTGCGGCGGACGCTGTCCCCGTTCCGTTCCAGGCCGGGTGCCCTCGGCACGTGCAGGCGCACCGTGAACGTCGTTCCGCCGTTCGGCTCGGTATCCACGTCGATCGTTCCGCCGTGCGCTTCGACGATCCTCTTGGCGAGGAACAGGCCGAGGCCCGAGCTGCGAGAATCCGCTCGACGCCCCCGGCGGTAGCGATCGAACAGCACCGGGAGGTCTTCGGTCGGGATCCCGCGACCGTCGTCCGACACGCACACCACCGCTTGGCCGCCGCGGTGATCGAGCGAGATGATCACCTCTCCGCCGGCTGGGCTGTTGCGGATCGCGTTCTCGAGGAGGCTCCAGATGACCCCGTCCATGTGACCGACGTCCATGAGGACGTCCGGCGGCATCGAGACGACGTCGAGGTCGACGGAGACTCCTTTGAACTCGCTCACGCTCCGCGCCACGCTCAGTGCGCCGAGCACGACGTCCAAAAGGCTGGCCGGTTCGCGACGGAGCTCGAGTTTGCTGGCTTCGAAGCGCCCCGCGTCGACCAGGTTGGACGCCATCTTGGTCATGTGACGGGCATTCGCATCGATGCGGCGGAGAAGCTCCGTCTGCTCACGGTTCAACGAGCCGGCCTGCGACTCCAGGGCGATCTCAGCCATCGCTCGGATGCCGCCGAGGGGCATCTTGAAATCGCTGACGACGTCCGCCACGAAATCGGCGAGCATTGCCTCGCGGCGGTTGGCCTCCTCGGCCTCGCGCTCCGCGCCACGGGCGCGCGCCACGAGGTGGCCGAAGAACAGCGCGACGACGAACAGGAAGGGAATCCGCACCAGCTCGCCGTCCGCCAAGACCGAGATGCCGAACAGACTGGCCGTCGTGTAGAGGTGAAGCGCTGCGCTGAGCGCCGCCGCCGTCGCGACCAGTTCCACCCGCTCGCTCATCGTGGCCAGGAAGATCACGAAGAAGTAGAGCAGGAAGAAATCGCTCGAGCCGCTTTTCGCCAGTAAAAGCGCTGCAGACACGGCGGCCGCGTCGAACAGCACGATCGTCATCTCCAAGAGGCGTGGCCGCTTCACTCTGTGGAGCAGCGCCGCGAACACGAAGTTCGACGCGAGGTAGGCCGCGAGAAACGCGCCGACGACGGGCAGCCGAGCACCGACCGGATGGAAGTAGAGCAGTAGATAGCCCGTCGCGACGATCAACACCCAGCGCAACGTCAACAGCGTCTGGTGCTGCTGGTTGGTGTCGTAATGAAGCGACGCGCCGTTCATCGCCGTGTCTCGACCGGGCTCTGCAACGTGCGTTGCAAAGCCTATACCGCACGTGCGGGCTTCATGCCGATCGAAAAGCGGTTGGTTTTCCCACCACTCGTCACGCGTTCGGCATCGCCAGCGTCGCGTTTTCGACGAGGGAGCGTCGACATTGTGCCGCCTCCTCGTCCTCGGGCGGCGCCCGGTTGCCCATCACCGATAAGAATTTTTGAAAACTACTTGACATCTTCCGCTTAGATTGATTCTTACGCCCGCAACGCGCGGCGCCCTTCGAACGGTTGGGCCCCCTGACCCGCTAGGAAGTTTGCAGTAGGCGAGCTTCACGCCTTGCGAGTGGTGATGTGGTTGCGGCTGCGCGGGGGGAGGTACGATGTTCACTGTTCGCTCGATCCACCGTTGCCTACGGGTGTTTCCGCTGATCGTCGCGCTCGCGCCGCACGCGCGAGCTGCGCAGCCGCCGGCGGGACCGACGGTCATTCTCAACACGACGCCGCCGACACAGACGGGGAAAACGATCTCCGTGCCCTCCGGCGCCAACCTTCAGGCCGCCCTGAACTCTGCATTACCCGGCGATACGATCGAACTCGCGGCCGGAGCGACGTTCA
>JBEVNX010000001.1:0-9384 GCA_040507895.1 Binatia bacterium
TCCACCCCGCCGACGCGCCCTACGCTCGATCGCAAGGCGCCACGGTCGACGAAGAGCTCCGGATCGGTGAGCGAGTCGGGCCGTTCGCCGTCGTCGGGGCGGAAGGCAAGTCGCCCGGAGAGATCGCGCTCTATTGGCCCGAGCGCAGGCTCTTGGTCCTCGGCGACGCCTGCGTCGGCAAGCCCCCTGGAGAATGCGCGCTGCTTCCCGAAAGCGTGATGGACGACCCGGCTGCACTGCGCCGGTCGCTCGCGCGTCTGGCCCGCACGATCGACTTCGATGCGCTGCTGCTCGGCGACGGCGCGCCGATCCTCGCAGACGGCCGCGCCGCCCTCGAGCGTTTGGTGACGACCTTCGCGTAGTCCAGCCGCCGCCGATTTCGCGACTTGATCCACCAACCCGCTGCCTCCAACATTCCGACACGCGTCGCGTCGCTGCGGAGCGTCAGGAGGCGCCATGCTGGAAAAGCTCTTCGCCGATCTCTTCGTCTTGAACCTGCCGGTGGCCGAGAAGGTGATCCGCCCCGTGATCATCTACGTCTTCCTCGTCATCGGCCTGCGGCTCGCCGGCAAGCGCGAGCTCGCGCAGCTCAATCCCTTCGACTTCGTGGTCTTGATGACTCTCTCCAACGCCGTGCAGAACGGCATCATCGGCGACGACAACACAGTTTTGGGAGCGATGATCGGTGCCAGCTCGCTCCTCTTCGTGAACTTCGTGGTCGTGCGTCTGTTGTTCGGTCACGAGAAGCTCGACCGCTTGATCGAAGGAGACCCGGACGTGCTGGTGGAGGACGGCAAGATCCTGTCCGACCGCCTGAGAAGCGAGGTCATCACGCTTCCCGAGCTGGTGTCGGCCGCACACAAGCAGGGCTTCGCCGGCCTCGACGAGGTCGAGCGCGCCGTGATCGAGCCCGGCGGCACGATCTCTTTCACCCGCAAGAAGCCCGACGTCGCGACCTTGCAGTTCCGCGAGATCGCCGCCCGCTTGGACGAGATCGGTCGAACGGTCTCCGAGATCCGTGCCGGGGGCGGTCCCCGGCAGACCGCTTGAACGGGCGGGCAGCGGCAGATAATCCATCCACCATGAAGAACAATGGCTTCCTGCGTTTCCAAGGCACCCCGGGGTACATCGTGTCGGGGCCGCTAGTCGATGCGGTGAACTGCGCGATCGCGCTCGAGCGGCCCCTGCTCCTCAAGGGCGAGCCCGGGACCGGCAAGACCGTGCTGGCGCGGCACGTGGCCGAGGGGCTCGGCATGCCGATGCTCTCCTGGCACATCAAGTCGACGTCGAAGGCGGCCGACGGTCTCTACGTCTACGACACCGTGCAACGTCTGAACGACAGCCGCTTCGGCACCGGCAACGTCTCCGACATCCGCCACTACATCCGCCTCGGAGCACTCGGTCAGGCGTTCGCCGCGCCCCAACGCCATGTGCTGCTGATCGACGAGGTCGACAAGGCGGATCTCGAGTTCCCCAACGACCTGTTGCGGGAGCTCGACGAGATGCGCTTCTCGATCCTCGAGACCGAAGAGGAGATCGTCGCCCAGCACCGGCCCGTCGTGCTCATCACTTCGAACAACGAAAAGGAGCTCCCCGACGCCTTCCTGCGTCGCTGCATCTTCCACTTCATCGACTTCCCGGACGTTCCGCTGATGCGCAAGATCATCGCCGTGCATCATCCCCATCTCGACTCGAAGCTCCTCGATCAGGTGCTGATCAAGTTCTACTGGCTGCGCGAGCAGCCCGATCTGCGCAAGAAGCCCTCCACCTCCGAGCTCGTCGATTGGATCAGCGCGCTTCTCCGTTCGGGGCTCAGCATGGACCAGCTCGAGGCGCACATCCCGTTCGTCGGCGCGCTGCTCAAGAAGGAGCAGGACGTCGACGCGGTGATGCGTTACGACCAGCAAGGCGGCAAGTACCCCAAGCGGTGGGCCGACCTGGGACCGCGATACAATCAGTAGGGTATGTTCCTCGATCTGTTCTACGGGCTACGGGCCGAAGCCGTCCCGCTCTCGATGCAGGAGTGGCGGACGTTCTTGCAGGCCCTCGAGGAGGGGCTCCACGGGTCGAGCCTGCTGCGCTTCTACCATCTCGGGCGCGCCTGCCTGATCAAGAGCGAGACCTACTTCGATGCGTATGACCGCGTGTTCGCGCGCGTCTTCAAGGGGGTCGAAGGCGCCCTCGGCGACGAAGTGACGGCCGAAATCCTGGAGTGGCTGCGAGACCCCAAGAACTTCCCCGACCTCTCTCCCGAAGAGCTCGCCAAGCTCGAGCGCCTGTCGTCCGACGAGCTGATGCGCCGCTTTCTCGAGACGCTCGAAAAGCAGACCGAGCGCCACGACGGCGGCGACCGCTGGATCGGCACCGGCGGCAAGTCGCCCTTCGGTCACGGCGGTCAGCACCCGAGCGGAATCCGGGTCGGCGGCCCGGCGCGGGGCCGGTCGGCGATGAAGGTCGCCGAGGAGCGGCGGTTCCGCGACTACCGCACCGACCGCATCCTCGACGTGCGCAGCCTCAAGGTGTCGCTGAGGCGCCTGCGGCAGCTGACGCGCACGGGCGAGGCGAGCGAGCTCGACCTCGACGAGACAATCGACGAGACGTGCCGCAATGCCGGCGAGATCGAGCTTGTGTTCCGGCCGCCGCGTCGCAACAACGTGCGGCTGTTGCTCCTCATGGACGTCGGCGGCACCATGGAGCCCTTCTATGAGCCCGTGAGCCAGCTGCTGACGGCGTTGTGCGAGAATCACGGTTTGCGCGAGTTCCAGCCGTACTACTTCCACAACTGCGTCTACGATCACGTGTACCGCGGCGCCCGCATGTCCCGCGCCGAGGCGGTGCCGACGGCCGACCTGCTGCGTCGACTCGATTCGCACTGGAAGGTCGCGCTCGTCGGCGACGGTGCGATGCACCCGGCCGAGCTTCTGGACCCGTACGGCGGCATCGACCCGCGGGTCACGACCGAGACGCCGGGTGTGGTGTGGCTGCAGCGCATCGCCGGTCACTTCGAGCGAACCGTGTGGATCAACCCCGAACCGCCCAAGTCGTGGGACCGCTGGCAGACGACACGCGTCGTGCGCCGTCTGTTCCCAATGTTCCCGCTGACCGTCGACGGCGTCACCGACGCCATGCGGGCGCTGGTTGGCGCGCGGGCGGAGCATGCTTAACGTCGATTAGGTCTTCTTCGTCTAACCTCTCCGGTGACGAATTCGTCCGAGGAGAACATGCCGCTCGACCCGCAGATCGTTGCGCTGCATGGCGGCGGGTCTCGCCGAGGGGTCCTGTTGGCATGGACGATTCTCGCCGCGATGTCGGTGGCGACCGCTACGGCGCAGTCATTGCCGAGGAAGGATCTCGCGCAGTGCATCCAAATCGCGCTCGAGCACCATCCCGATCTCAAGGCGGCTGCGGCGGTGGTGGACGCAGGACACGCGCGCACGTGGCAGGCCATCTCCGGTGCTCTACCGCAGGTGACCGCCGACTACAGCGCCAATCGCCGGCACAGCAGCGTCAGCACGCGAACCGGAGGCCCGATCGGACCGGGAGGGCAAGCCGGGACTCAGTCGCAGACGTTCAACTTCTACTCGACGGGTGTCAGCCTAACGCAGATCCTCTTCGATTTCGGCCAGAGCCTCGACGCGATCCGCGCCGCGCGGGCGACGGAACGCTCGCTGGAGGCGGACGCGTCGACGACTCGCGAGACCGTCGTGTTCGACGTCAAGCAGGCGTACTTCACCCTGCTCACGGCCAAGCGCCTGCTCGGCGTCGCCGATGAGAACGTTCTGCAAGATCAGAAACACCTTGACCTCGCCCAGGGACGCCTGGATGTCGGCGTCGCCACGCGCTTCGACGTCACGCAGGCGCAAGTGCAGCTCGCCAACGCCGAGCTCGCTCAGGTGACGGCGCGGAACAACGTCGCGGTCGCCACCGAGACGCTGCGCAACACCCTCGGCCTCGAAGGGCCGCTCGATTTCGACATCGTCGACACGCTCGACATCCATGCCGTTCGCCTCGAGGAAGACAAGGCCCTCGGCCTGGCCTACGCCCACCGCCCCGAGCTCTTGAGCCAGCGGCTGCAAGAGGAGGCGGTGAACGACCAGATCAAGGCGTTGCAAAAGAACTACCTGCCGAACGTCAGCGGCGACGCCGCGTACCTCTTCAGCGGCGACGACTACCCGTTGGAACCGAGCTGGAACCTCGGTGCCAACGTGAACCTCTCGATCTTCAACGGCGGTCTGACCACCGCGCAGATCGGCGAGGCGCGGGCCACGCTGTCGAACCTCAAATACAGGGAGCAGAGCCTGCGCCAGCAGATCGCACTGCAGGTCCGCCAGGCGGTGTTGAATCTCGCCTTGGCCCACGAATCGATTCGCGTTTCGGAGAAGGGCCTGCAGCAGGCGCAGGAAAACGTCGAGCTGGCGGAAGGGCGATACAAGACGGGCGTGGGCAACATCATCGAGCTGACGGACGCGCAGACGGCGCTCACCGTCGCCGCGGGCGCCAACGTTCAAACGCTGTCGAACTACAAGACGGCCATCGCCGCGCTCGAGCAGGCGACCGCGCAACCTCTGGGAGAAGAGGCCGCGGCGTCGGGGCCGTGACGACGCGTGCGATGAACGCCTCCCTACGCCGACTCGTGATCGCCGCGGGCGTGCTGCTGCTCGCGGCCAGCGCGTATGCGTACTTCCGCTTCCAGGATTCCGGCGACGAGGGCTTCGTCACGGAGCGGCTCGACCGCGGTCCCGTCGTTTCCACGGTGACCGCGAGCGGCACCGTCAATCCCGTCACCAGCGTTCAGGTGGGCACGTACGTGTCCGGCCCCATCAAGGCCATCTACGCCGACTTCAACTCCCGCGTCACCAAGGGGCAGATCGTGGCCAAGATCGATCCCGCGCCTTTCCAGGTGAAGGTGCAATCCTCGGCGGCGGCGGTGGCCAACGCGAAGGCCAAGGTGCTCAAGAGCCAGGCGGACCTCGCGCTCAAGAAGCTCACCTACGAGCGCCACCAAAAGCTCCTCGACCGCACGCTCGTCTCGCAAAACGACGTCGATACCGCGAAAAGCAGCTACGACCAGGCGGTGGCGCAGCTAGCCCTCGACGTGGCCGGCGTGCAGCAGGCGCAGGCTGATCTCGACGCCGCGAAGATACAGCTCGCGTACACCGACATCACCTCGCCGGTCGACGGCGTGGTGGTCTCGCGCAGCGTCGACGTCGGCCAAACGGTCGCGGCGAGCTTCCAGACGCCGACGCTGTTCCTCATCGCGCAGGACCTCACCAAGATGCAGGTCGACGCCAACGTCAGCGAGTCCGACATCGGCAGCGTAGCCACTGCTCAACCGGTCACCTTCCGCGTCGATGCGTATCCCGACCGCGACTTCCACGGCCAGGTGATGCAGGTACGCAACGCACCGATCAACGTCCAGAACGTCGTCACTTACGACGTTGTGGTCGCGGTCGACAACCCGAAGCTCGAGCTCCGCCCAGGCATGACGGCGACGATCACGATCATCACGGCCGAGGCCGAGGCCGCATTGCGGATTCCGGTGCGGGCGCTACGCTTTCGCCCCGAGCGCTCCGCGCGCTCCGGGCCGAGCGCGGCGCGTTCGCCGCGGCTGACCCCGGCGCTCGCAGGCGAAGGCGGCCCTCATCGCGAAAAGGGGCATTCTCCGGCCGTCTTCGTGCCGATCACAGGGGGCGGGCTCAAGCGAATCAAGGTGCAGACCGGCGTCCAGAACGAGAGCTACGCGGCGCTTGTCTCGGGCGAGCTTCAGGAGGGCGACCCGGTCATCGTCGGCTACAAGCGCCCCGAGACGGCGACGTCCGCCAACACGCAGCGCCCGCCCTCCTTCATGGGCGGCGGCCCGGGGCGCCGGTTCCACTGATCGATGGAGAGCGTCCTCATCCGAGTCGAGGACCTATGGAAGGTCTACGATCTCGGCGACGTGTCCGTGACCGCTCTCGCCGACGTCACGCTCGACGTGGGCCGCGGCGAGTTCACGGCGATCATAGGATCCTCCGGGTCGGGGAAGTCGACGTTCATGAACCTCGTCGGCTGCCTCGACCGGCCGACGCGTGGCCGGTACTGGCTCGACGGCGTCGACGTGTCCACGCTCGGCTCCGACGAGCGCGCCGAGATCCGCAACCGCAAGCTCGGGTTCGTCTTCCAGAATTTCAACTTGATCTCACGAACCAGCGCACTGGAGAATGTCGAGCTGCCGCTGTTCTACGACGACCTACCCCTCGCCGAGCAGCGCATCCGCGCCCGCGAGGCGCTGCGAAGGGTCGGCCTCGCCGATCGGGAGCACCATCTGCCGAACCAGCTGTCCGGCGGCCAGCAGCAGCGCGTCGCGATCGCGCGCGCGCTGGTGAACCGGCCACCGCTGATCCTCGCGGACGAGCCGACCGGCAACCTCGACACCCGGACTTCGATCGAGATCCTCGAGGTGTTCCAGGAGCTCAACCGCTCGCAGGGCATCACGATTCTGCTCGTCACGCACGAGCCCGACATTGCGAGCTTCGCGCGGCGGGTGATCACGTTTCGCGACGGCCGGGTGATCTCGGACGTTCGCCAAGACCCGCGAGGCGCCTCCGCCGGAGCGCGGGACGCGGTTTCGCCGCCGTCGTCATGAAACTCTTGCGCATGACGCTGTACGCGGCGTTCCGCGCCCTGCGGCGCAACAAGATGCGCTCGATCCTCACCATGCTCGGGATCATCATCGGCGTGGCCGCGGTGATCGCCATGGTAAGCGTGGGTCAGGGCGCGAACCTGGCCGTGCAGAAGCAGATCGAGAGCCTCGGCACGAACTTGTTGATGGTCATGCCGGGCTCGACCACGGCCGGCGGGGTGCGTTCGGGATGGGGCGGCGTATCGACCCTCACGCTGCAGGACGCCGCGGCCATCAAGCGCGAATGTCCGTCGGTGAGCGCCGCGACCTACTTTCGCCGCCAAGGAGTGCAGGTCGTCTACGGCAACAAGAATTGGTACACGACGGCACAGGGCACGACGCCCGAGTTTCCCGTCGTGCGCAATTGGAGCACGTCCGAAGGCAGCTTCTTCACCGCCCGCGACGATTCGACCGCGAACCGCGTGGTGGTGATCGGGCAAACGGTGGCGAGCCAGCTCTTCGGCGAGGGCGAGGATCCGGTCGGCGCGCAGATTCGCGTACTCGAAGTGCCCTTCACCGTGATCGGCGTACTCGAGGCCCGAGGACAGTCCGGCTACGGGCAAGACCAGGACGACACTCTGCTGATGCCCTTCAACACCGCCGTGCGGCGGGTGCTCGGCGCCCGCTTCCCCGGCACGGTCGACATGATCTTCGCCTCCGCCAGCTCGCAAGACGTCATCGATCAAGCCGAGACCGAGATCACCGACCTGCTTCGCAGCCGTCACCACATCGCTCCCAAGCAGGAGGACGACTTCACGGTGCGAAACCTCGCCGACATCGCCAAGGCTCGCGAGTCCGCTGGCCAGGTGATGACCACGCTGCTGTTGTCCGTGGCCTCCATCTCGCTTCTCGTCGGCGGCATCGGCATCATGAACATCCTCCTCGTCTCGGTCACCGAGCGTACGCGCGAGATCGGCATCCGCATGGCGATCGGCGCCAAATCGCGCCACATCCTGCTGCAGTTCCTCGTTGAAGCGATCACGCTCAGCACCGCCGGCGGCCTCGCCGGAGCCGTCTTCGGCGTTGCCCTCGCCAAGGCGATCTCGTTCTTCGCCGACTGGCCGACGTTGCTGTCGGTGCCCGCCGTCCTCGGCTCGATCCTCTTCTCCGGCGCCGTCGGCGTCTTTTTCGGGTTCTACCCCGCCCACAAGGCGTCGCGTCTCGACCCGATCCTCGCGTTGCGCTACGAGTGATCGATCGCGCGCGCCGCAGGCGCTTTCCGACCGGAGGATTGCATGGAATTCGGCATCTTCGTCGCCACCAAGATCGACGACTGGCAGCTCGTGAAGTACGGCGAGGATCTCGGTTACGACCGCGCGTGGATCCCCGATTCGCAGATGATCTGGTCCGATTGCTACGCGACGCTCGCGCTGGCCGCGCACAATACCAAGCGGATCAAGCTCGGCACCGGCGTGGCGATCCCCGGTACGCGGATCGCTCCGGTGACCGCTCATTCGATCGCCTCCATCAACCGCATCGCGCCCGGACGAACGTTTCTCGGCATTGGCACCGGGCATACGGCGATGCGCGTGATGGGAATGGACCCGATGAAGATCCCGGAGTTTCGCGAATACCTCCGCGTGGTGCGCGCGCTTCTCTCCGGTGGCGAGGTCGACTACACGCAGGGCGGCGTTACACGAACGATCCGCTTCCTTCACCAGGACCTCGGATTCATCGATCTCGAGCACCCGATCCCCATCTACGTCGCGGCCAACGGACCCCTTGCGCTGCGCACCGTGGGCGAGTTCGGTGACGGCCTGATGTCGGTCGCCAACGAGAATCCGGACGTGCTCGCCAGTCACCTCGGCGCCGTCGCCGAAGGAGCGAAGCGATCCGGGCGGCAGTTGCCGAAGCCCTTTCACACCGCCGCCCTCACCACGGCGGTGGTGCTCAAGCCGGGCGAGAAGGCCGATTCGCAGCGCGTCGTCGAGCAGTGCGGCTCGCAGGTCGCCGCGGTGCTGCATTTCGCTTACGAGATCGTCAAGCTCACCAAGAACGAGACGGCGATTCCTCCCGGCTTCCGAGGCGTCTGGCAAGAGTACTGCGACTACGTCGAGAAGATGCAGACCCCGAAGGCGAAGCGCTATCTACAACTCCACAATGGGCATTGCACGTTCCTGATGCCGGAGGAGCGCCGCTTCGTGAACGAAGAGACGATTCGTGCTTCCATCATGGTTGGCACGCCGGAGGAGCTGATCGCCCGCATCCGCCAGGTCGAGAAGGCCGGGCTAAAAGAGATCGCGCTGCTGCCGCCGATGGCGTCGGCACGCACGGTCTTCAAGGAATTCGCCGAGCAGGTGATCCGCCGCTACTGATGGCCGAGGACAGCCCAGGGCTTGCCTGGTACCATACCCCGCTCGGCATCGCGTTGCTCGCGGTGTTCGTCCTCGGGCCGCTGGCGCTCCCGCTGGTGTGGCGCACGCCCGCGTGGGGTGCGCGCGGCCGCGCCGTCGCCACCGCGCTGATCCTGCTCTACACGGCGTTCCTGTGCTGGCAGGTGTGGGTGGGCGTGCAGATCGCCCTGCGGGAACTGCGACCGTGAGCGGCGAGCGTGGCTAAGGCTTCGCGAACGACCCGTCGCGCTCGGCGAGAGTCTGCTTGAGGCCCCGCTCGCGCATCTTGCGCGTCTCCTCCTTCGCGGTGGCGGTTTGGTGCGCGATGGCGTCGAACTCGGACGCGGACTGCTCCGCCGCATAGACACCCATGAGCTCGAAGAAGCGGTT